>JAHCJW010000015.1 GCA_026126125.1 Devosia sp. | reverse complement strand
TTGCTCCCGCTTTCGCAGATCTCCCCGCCGAAGTGAACGCAGGCGTTGCCGAGCCCTTCCGCAATCTGGCCAACAAATGGGCTCCGACGTCGGGCCGCTCGCGCGTCCTCGTTTACTCCACCGAGCGCGTCAGCGAAGACGATCTTCCCGCCTCGATCAAGGATCTGGTGAACGAGGAATACCGTGGCCGCGTCGCATGGGCACCGACCAATGGCTCGTTCCAGGCTTTCGTCACCGCCTTCCGCATCACCGAGGGCGAGGAAGCGGCCAAGGCATGGCTCGAAGGCATGATCGCTAACGAGACCACCGTAATCAACAATAACGGCAATCAGATCGTGGGCATCGCCAATGGCGATTTCGACTTCGGTCTCGTCAACAACTACTATCTGGGCCGTTATACCGGTCCCGACCCCGAATTTCCCGTCGACCAGACGCACTTCGAAGCCGGCGATATCGGTAACCTTCTGAACGTCGCCGGTGCCGGTGTCGTCGCGGCCAGCGACAATCAGGACGTGGCGCGCCAGTTCATCGATTACCTGCTCTCGGTTCCCGCCCAGCAATTCATCACCACCACGGGCAATGAATATCCGGTCATTCCCGGCGTCATCGAAAACTCAACGCTTGAGCCCTACGGCACGCTGCTCGAAATCAGCCCTTCTGTTGACATCGACCAAATTTCCGATCTTGAAGGCACACTGGCCCTGTTGACGGAAGTTGGATTGCTCTGATCCGTTTAGCGACCAATGGGGCGGCGCAAAGGCACCGCCCACCGAGGCTCGTGCTCGCGGCTGCGATTTTCGTGGGCGCGAGCATGTGTATTCCGCTCGTCTATCTGCTCTTACGCGCCTTGGAGGCCGAGCCCGAAACGCTGCTGAAAATCGTTTTTCGTGAGCGCAATTTCTGGCTGCTGGTCAATACCCTTTCGCTCGCCGCGCTGGTGATTGTTATCACCACGCTCATCGCCATGCCGCTTGCCTGGCTCGTGGTGCATTCGGACCTGAGGCATAAAAAGACTCTCGCCTTCCTCGGCGTCCTGCCGCTGGCCGTGCCGGGTTATGTCATGGCCTATGCGCTGATCGGGCTCTCGGGCTACAATGGCTTTGCCAGCACCATGTTCGGCGTCCGCCTGCCGCGTTCCGACGGGCTTTGGGGCGCGGGGCTGGCACTTTCGCTCTATACCTTCCCCTATCTCTTCCTCAACCTGCGTGCCGCCATGATGGGTATGGACCCCGCTCTAGAGGAAAGTGCCCGCAGCCTCGGCCGCTCGCGCTGGAATGCGTTCTTTTCGATTACGCTTCCTCATCTCTGGCCCGCGCTTGCCGTCGGATGGTTGGTCATCGGGCTTTACGTGCTGGGGGATTTCGGCGTCATCGCCCTCATGCGCTACGAGGTGTTCAGCTACGCGATCTACACCCAATACGCCTCAGCCTTCGACCGGGTCCACGCCGCCTGGTTGGCGCTGATGCTGATGGGGGTGACGCTGTGCTTCATCGTGATGGAGGGCTGGCTGTCGCGCCGCGGCCGTTATGCGCGGGTCGGCACCGGCGTCGCCCGTCAGCCTTCGCCAGCAAAGCTCGGGCGCTGGCGGCCATTGGCGTGGCTGTTCCTGACATTGGTCTATGGCGCCTCGCTGGGCCTCCCCGCGCTTATCCTCGCCTATTGGCTCAATCTCTCACCCGCCTCGCTCGACTGGGCAAATCTCCGGCAGGTGTTCCTGCGCAGCGTGCTTGCCGCCGCGCCGGCCGCCGTGCTTGCCGCTATCCTTGCGTTGCCGGTCGTCTATCTCACGGTGCGATACTCATCGCGCCTCGCCTCGGTTCTGGCGCGCCTCGTTTATCTCGGCTATGCCATCCCGCCGCTGGCCTTTGCCCTGGCGATGGTCTTCATGGCGCTCAATGTCATGCCCTGGGCCTATCAGACGCTGGGGCTGCTGATCCTCGCCTATACGCTGAGCTTTCTCGCGCTCACCGTGGGACCTCTCCGCTCCTCGCTCCTGCAGATGGGCTCGCGGACCGAGGAAGCGGCGCGCTCGGTCGGTTACACACAGTGGCAGGCCTTTTACGGTGTCACCCTGCCGGGGCTTCGGCGCTCGATCGTCGCGGGCGCGTTACTGGTCTTCATCATGGTGGTCAAGGAGTTGCCCATCACCTTCCTTCTCGCCCCCACCGGCTACACGACCCTGGCAACCCGCGTCTTCGCCCATACCTCCGAGGGCATGCTCTATGAAGCCGCGCCTTATGCCGCGCTGCTCGTTGTGTTCTCCAGTCTTTTTGTCGGCCTCATCATGCGTTACGAAGGCAGGCGATGAACAATCACGATCACGCCTCCGCCAAGTCTCCACTGCTCGACGTCCGGGCGCTCGGCAAGACCTTTCCCGGCGTTTCCGAACCTGTCGTCGCCGATGTCAGCTTCACGGTCGAGGCGGGGGAGATCTTCGCGCTGGTCGGTCCTTCGGGCTGCGGCAAATCCACCACCCTGCGCATGATCTCCGGGTTCGAAACCCCCGATACCGGCACCATCTGCCTCGATGGCGCGGACATTACCAGCGCCGAGCCCGAAAAGCGCAATATCGGCATCGTCTTTCAGGATTATGCGCTTTTCCCGCACCTGACCGTTCTCGATAACGTCGCCTTCGCCATCCGGGACACGGACAGGAAGGCCCGCCGCAAGGCGGCCATCGGCTATCTCGACATGGTGGGGCTGGCCGGCTTTGGCGATCGCTTCCCCGATCAGCTTTCCGGTGGCCAGCAGCAGCGCGTCGCGCTCGCCCGCACCTTCGCAGCCCGTCCGCGCCTGATCCTGCTCGATGAGCCCTTTTCGAACCTAGACGCCGCCCTGCGCCACAACACCCGCCGCGAGATTCGCGATTTGCTGAAGCAGAACGGGGTAGGGGCCATCTTTGTCACCCACGACCAGGAGGAAGCCCTGTCCTTTGCCGACCGGATCGCGGTGATGCGGCGTAGCCGCATTGAGCAGATCGGCGCGCCCGAGGAAGTCTATGTCCGGCCGCGCAGCGCTTTCGTCGCGCGCTTTCTGGGGCGCACCAATCTCATTGCCGGGGAGGCCGATGGTGACATGGCCAACACCGCGCTCGGCCGCGTAGCGCTGGCCGAACCGGCCGAGGGCAGCGTGCTCCTCTCCATTCGTCCTGAGCACCTCGTCCTCGAAAGCGCCGAGGAGTGCAACGCGGTCATCGACGCACGCGACTTCAAGGGCCGCGACGTGACCTATTGGGTCAGGATCGGCACACACCAATATCAGGTCGATACCGAATTCCTCTGCGCCTATCGTCCCGGAGCGCGCGTGCGCCTCGTTCTCCGGGCGCCGGCCGTCGTGGTCGACAGCGACATCTGCGCGGTTGATACTGACGTCTGAGCTTTATTCAGCAGCCCATGCACAGTACAAGGAGAAGCGCTCGGTTGGTCTATCGCTTTCTTGAGACCCCGCAGGGCGCCCTCAATGGGGAGACCGGCCTTAACGCCTTATTGCTCTGGGCGGGGGCGTTCGGCGACTGGCTCCACGCCTTACTGCCCTATTTCACCACGCCGGGCCTTTCAGGTCGCGGCGCGGTAGAACTCGACGTAAAACTGCATCTTGCCGGCCGGCTCCACCTCGTGCAGAGCCTGCGGGAAGATAAGCCGATGGGTGCCGACCGCAAGCAGGCTTTCCATGCCGGTTTCGAGATCGCGGAAGCGTAATTGTCCCTGCTGTACATGGATCTGCGCCCAGACGCCCGCCTTGGTCGAATGTGCCTTGAGCAGGCCGGCGGGCACCGTCGCTTCGGTGAAGTCCGGCGTGCGCTTGTAGGCCACCAGACCCTCGGGCCAGCGGCGATCGCTGGTCATGGCGTCAGCTCCAGTCATAGAGGTGGACCAGCTTGGGATCGTCGTGATGGTCTACCAGCATGCGGCGTACGCGCTCCTGCCACAGGCGGGCAAATTCGGCCTGCTCGTCGGGTGAAGCCATGCCGCCAACGGCCTTGGGCATCAGGCAGGCCGTGGCCGGATCATGCGGCACGCGGTCGGTATTGATGTCAACCGCCACGCCCTTGCCGGTATCGCGCCGCCGCAGCGCCAGCGTGCCCTCGATCCCGGTATCGAAAGCCAGCAAATCCTTGCGCGCGAAGCGGTGCGCCGGGCCGATGCCCTGAAAGCCGGTTTCGGGAGCCGCGCCTGTGACGAGGGTGGCGATGGAAGCCAGCACGCCGGTGGTGGCGTGGTCGCGCGCCTGGCGCATGGCCACTTCGATGCCGCCGCGCTCGGGCAATTGCGCGTCATAGAGATAGCCCAGTCCGTTGACCAGCATCAGCCATGCCCCCGCCACCGCCGGGCAGGAATGCCCCGCCAGCCGCACCGCGTCTTCATAGCGATATTCGATGACCCCGCCGGGGGCGGTGCCGAGAAATTCGGCGAGCGGATCGCGCAGGGTGAGGGCGGGGGCGGCGCTGAAAAACACCGGGAAGGACATGATCTGGTCTCGCTGAATGATAAGGGCTGCCCGCTCCGGGGAGCGGGCAGAGGAATTAGAACTCGGGATTGAGAATGAGCTGGATGTCGTCCTCGCTCAGCTCATAGGCGTAGAAGCGGTGGTAGTAATCGCGGATCACGTCCTGGATGTCGTAATCCTGAAACACGTCCGGATGGCTTACCTGGGCGATCCATTGCAGCATCAGCGGCGCATCGGCGCTGGGCGGATACCACTGAAAAATGCCCTCGGGGATCTTGTAGACGCGCTTGTCCTGCACCGCCCTGACATGGCTCCAGTCCTGGCCGGGCACGCGGTTTTCATAAAGATCCTCGGGGCTGGTGGGCGAGAAATTGGAGATGAACATCACCTCGGGATTGAGGGCGTAGATCTGTTCCATGTCGATATCGGCCAAGGGCGGGATGCCATCCGGCGCCAGATTGCGATTGCCGCCCTCCGTGACCCAGAAATGGCCGAAATGACCGGCGCCGTTGATCTTGAGCGAATTCTGCTCGAGGCGGGCGAAGAACAGCGCGCCGGGGCGGCTCTCTTCGGGAATGGCGGCGATGCGTGTGCGCGTGCGCTCCAGCGCGTCCTGGGCATAGGCGATGATGTCGGCGGCGCGGCCTTCCTGTCCGGCGACCTGGCCCAGCAATTCCATCCATCCGCTATAGGTCTGGATGACGTTGCCGCCGGAATTGGACAGCACGTCCATGGCCAGGACCGGGATGCCGACGCGCTCGACATCGGCGATAGCCGGCATGGATTCATAGGAAACGAACACGTCCGGCGCGAGGCGCAGCAATTCCTCGACATTGACGGAATTGCCCTGGGTGAAGCCGGTCTCCGCCCCTAGCAGGGCCGGCGCAATACGGCCCAGCAAGGCGCGCTCGGCCATGCGCATGGAGTCGGGGTGCATGCCCACGATCTCGTCGGCCGAACCCGTGGAGATGAACCAGGCCGAAGGGAAGGGCAGGAACTCGGTTGCGATCCGTTCGATATCGACCGGCAGCTCGACCTCACGGCCCATGCGGTCGGTGACCGTGTGGGTTTCCTGCGCCGTGGCGGGGCTGGCCAGCAGCGCGGTGCCGGCGAGCAGGATGGAAAGCAGCGATGGCTTGAACATGGGGTTCAGGTCTCCGGTTGGGAATGGTTATGGGTCCGGTCCAGCGATACCGGATAGATGGCGCGCATGGCGCGGCCCTCGGCGTCGATGGTGTCGATACGGGCATTGACGCCGAAACAGGCGCGGATGGCGTCTTCGGTGAGCACTTCGGTGGTTGGACCGAAGCGATGGGTGCCGTCACCGCCCAGCATCAGCACCTGGTCGGCGATGCGCAGGGCGTGGTTGGGAAAATGCGTGTTCATCACGCAGATCAACCGGTCTTCGCGCGCGAGGCGCTCGATGATGTCGAGGATAATAAGCTGCTTCTTGAAATCGAGATGCGATTCCGGCTCGTCGAGAAACAGGATCGATGGTTCGCCCACCAAAGCGCGGGCGATGAACACCAGTTGCAGCTCGCCCCCGCTGATGGCGTTGCAATAGGCTTTTTCCAGGTGGGCGATTTCGAGCCGGGCGAGTACGCGGCGGGCAATGGCGATGTCTTCGGCGCCGGGGCGGGCGAATGTGCCCAGATGGGCCGAACGGCCCAACAGCACCATGTCCAGCACCGAATAGGCGAAGGCATTGGTGCGGGCCTGCGGCACATAGCCGATATGGCGCCACAGCTCGCGCTCGCCATAGGCAGCGAGCGGCTTGCCATGGACCAGCGTTTCCCCCCGCTGCCAGGCCATCATGCCGGTAATGGTGTTGAGCAGGGTGGTCTTGCCCGCGCCGTTGGGGCCGAGCACGGCCATGATTTCGCCGGAGGAGAGGGCGAAGTCGAGGCCGGTGAATAATGGCTTGCCCGGCCTGTGGCCATAACTGGCATCGCGGATGGCAAGGCTCATGACCAGCCTCCCTTAGCGCGTTTGAGCAGATAGGCGAAGAACGGCGCGCCGACCACGGCGGGGAGGATGGAACGCGGGATTTCGGCGCTGGTGGCGGTGCGGGCCACGGTGTCGATGGCCAGCAGATAGATGGCGCCGATCGACATGGAGGCCGGAATGAGCGCGGCATGGTTGGAGCCCACCAGCATGCGGGCAACATGGGGAATGACCAGCCCCACCCAGCCGATAATGCCGGCCAGCGATACGGTGACGGCGGTGACCAGGGTGGCGGCGGTGATGACCACCCAGCGCATCTTCTGTACGTCGGTGCCGAGCGAGCGGGCCTCGACCTCGGAGAGCGACATGACGTTCAGCCGCCAGCGCAGCGCCCAGAGCACGGCGATCCCCAGCCCCATCAGCGGCACGCCCCAGGCCAGCATCTCATAGGATGAGGCGGTGAGGCTGCCCATCAGCCAATAGACGATGGTGGGCAGGGTGTCGTTGGGATCGGCGACATATTTGAGCAGCGCCAGCAGCGCCTCGAACATGGCGGCGGTAATGACACCGGCCAGGATCAGCATGAACAGCGAGGACTGCCCGCCGCGCCGCGAAATCCACAAGGCGATCATCATGGCGACGATGCCGAAGATCAGCGCGCCGGCGGGCACGAAGGCGAGATGGCGGAAGAGGAGAATGGTCAATGCAGCGCCGAACCCGGCGCCTGACGACACGCCCAGAATATGCGGGCTGACCAGCGGATTGCCGAACAGGCCCTGGAACGCCGCGCCCGAAACGGCCAGCCCGGCGCCGATGACCAGTGCCATCAGGACGCGGGGCAGGCGGATATTGAGCACGACTGTTTCCTCAACCGCTTGCCAGCTGGGTTCGATGGGCAGGATCTGACTGAACAGGATAGACAGGGCATTGGCGGGGCTGACGACATAGCGCCCCAGGCACAGCGCCAACACCGCCAGAATGAACGGCAGGACAATAAGGGCAGGGGCAAGGACGCTGCTTCGGGTAGCGATACGCGCATGCGGGCTCGCCCGTTTCGCGGCGGGCGCGAAATCAGTCATGGAGTCACTCTGGGTGGCGGTTGTAAAATCTGACTTGTCCGGGAGCGACGCCTATCGAAAGGCGCAGCAAATGGGCGTGTTCAGCTATATAATAAAAACATGCATTTCATAGTCATGTTTATGGGCGGTGGTCAAGATGTCGCAGCATGCCCCATTACGCAGCCGGCCGCTGCACTGCGAAGGAGGCGGGATTCACCACAAGATCCCCCAGCGTGTGGCGGTCCATCTCCGCCATGAAGGCATCCAGGGTCCCGCCCAATATTCCGCACAATTGGCATTCCGGCGAGAGGCAGCAATTTCGCTCCTCCTGGCCGAAACATTTGAGCATGGCAAAATCAGGTTCGGTCGCCCGCACGCTCCTCGGCCTGCCGTTGCAGCCGCGCGGAGACCTTATCAATGCCGCCAATGATGTAACGGCTGGCCAGTTCCGACCCGGCCGGGACGACGCCGCCGAAATGGGTAATGAAGGCCTCCGTATCGGGCAGATGCGGCAGGACGATGCCCTGTTTGCGGCGCAATGCATTGGCCATGAGCATGGGCATGGCCTGCAATTCTGCCTCTTGCCGCGTCGCCGCCACGGAACCCATTATGGCGATCAGCACCTGCGGCTCGGCGCAGCCCGCCCCACCCGGCCGGCACAAAGGCGGCGCCGTAGGCGGCAATGATGGCAGGCATCAGTTCGGGGCGATGAAAGGCAGAACAGGCCAGCCGCAGGTCCAGGGCCCCGCGAGCGTCCCCGAAACGTGCGGCGCCGCGGGCCAGGGCGATAGCGCGCTGCAATGTTGCGGCGCTGTTTTCTCCCGGCGCGTGTTCAAGTGAATCGAGAACGGAAATCTTCGTTGGCTCACCCTTTCTTTATCCCGAAACCGGGGCCATTTTCGCGAGACATGATCTAGCTGGCAGCGTTGCCGCGAAGCAGGTGCCGGTACATGGCATCGAGCCCCAGAAGATAGGAATCGATCCCGAAGCCCTGCACGACGCCCACGGCCAGATCGGCCAAAGTCGAGACGTTCTTCATGACATACTGGTTGCGCAGATGCACTTCTACGTAGGGCTTGGCCACCGACATGATGCAATAGCGTATGGAGGCACCCGCACCGACCGACCATGAGGCCGGGTTCATGACCAATCCATCCATGCCTTCGTTTTCGACGGCCTCATAGATCCGATCGAGCGCGGCGCCTTCGCTGTTGGTGTAGAAGATGCTGAGCCGGTATCCCGTGTCTCTTGCATGCTGACGCACGATCTCGTCAAGCTGGGCGGCTGTGGTCGAGCCGTAAAGCTCGGGTTGCCGCTTGCCGAGATAGTTCATGTTGGGGCCCTGGAGCAGCAGGATATGAGGTTGGACGGCGATAGCCGGGTCTGACATGGGAAGTCTCCGATGAGCGAGGAGGCAAGGGTAGTGGGGAAGGGCAGCCTGCCTATCTATGCGGGGGCGGCCGCTCCGGCGGCGAAGGGATAGTCGGTATAGCCGCGCCGGTCGCCGCCATAAAACGTGGCGTTTTCGGGCAGGTTGAGGTCCAGTCCCTGCCGGAAGCGCTCGGCGAGATCGGGATTGGCCAGGAAGGAGCGGCCGAAGGAGACAAGATCGGCATAGCCCGCTGAGATGCGCTCGGCGGCCAATTCCCGCGTATAGCCGTTATTGGCCATATAGGCACCGCGGAACGAGCGGCGCAGCTTGGCATAGTCAACCGCGCCATTATAGTTGCGATCACCGCGCGTCTCGCCTTCGATCACATGCAGATAGGCCAGATTGAACGGATTGAGGCTCTCCACAGCGTGATAGAACAGCGGCACCGGATCGCTGTCGAAAGCGCCATTGGATGGCGTGACCGGCGAGAGGCGGATACCGACCTTGCCCGAGCCCACGGCGCGCGTCACCGCGTCGACCACTTCGCACATAAAGCGCACGCGGTTGGTGATGGAGCCACCATAGGCATCGGTGCGCTGGTTGGAGCCGTCGCGCAAAAACTGATCGATCAGATAGCCATTGGCGCCATGCAGTTCCACGCCGTCGAAGCCGGCCGCCAGCGCGTTGCGGGCGCCTTGTGCATGGGCCTCGACGATAGCGGGAATAGCATCGATGTCGAGGGCGACGGGCTGCGAGGTCGGCAGGAATTCGCCGGCAATCCAGGTCCGGGCCTCCGCCCGGATCGCCGAGGGTGCGACCGGCGCCTTGCCGCGGGGCTGGATGAGAGTATTGGACACGCGGCCCACATGCCAGAGCTGAAGGAAGATGCGGCCGCCGCGTTGGTGCACCGCATCGGTGACCTTGCGCCAGCCGGCAATCTGCTCGGGGGTGTGAATGCCCGGGGTGAGGCCATAGCCCTGGCCTTCGGGACAAATCTGGGTCGCTTCAGCGATGATGAGGCCGGCCGTGGCGCGTTGAGCATAATAGTCGGCGACCATGGAGGTGGGCACGCCATCCTCGCCAACGCGATTGCGCGTCAGCGGCGCCATGACCAGGCGGTTCGGCAGGCGCAGCGATCCAAGGGCTAGGGGCTCGAACAGCGCGTCTAGGTCATGCGGGGACATGACGATCTCCTTCGGGTCGGCTCGGGATGATTGGGATGGGCCAGCTCTGTGGCGAGCCGGCCCCTTATTAAGGTTATTTCTTGGCCATGACGGGCATGACTTCGGGCAGCGGCAGGCCGGTATAGCGCTCGGTAATTTCGGTGAGCGTCCCATTGGCGATGTTTTCGGCGACCCATTCGTTGAGGTGCTTGACCAATTCGGGCTCACCCTTGCGCACGCCGATACCCAAGCCACTGGCGCGGGTGACGAATTTGGGCTCGAACTTCAGCGTCGGGCCGGCCTCGTTGACGCGCAGCAGCGTTGCTGCGGCATGGCCAATCAGGTCGGATTGGCCGCTGACGATGGCGGTGATCAAGGTCGCGTCGTCTTCGTAGCGGGTGACCGTGAAACCGTAGGTGTCGGCCTCGGCGGAGATGTCGGTGTCATTGATCGTGCCGCGCGCCACGGCCACGGCGCGGCCCTTGAGGTCTTCCCAGCCGGCGACCTTGTCGTCGGCAGCGCCGCCGATGACCGAATTGATCACGCTATAGGGCGCGCTGAAATCAATGACCTCGGCGCGGTCCGGGGTGATCGAGAGCGACGAGATGACGAGGTCGGTCTTGTCGGTGAGAAGGTTGGGAATGCGCGAGGAGCCGGTGGTCTCGATGAATTCGAGCTCGAGGCCCCAATCGGCGGCCAGCTTGCGCGCCACTTCGACATCAAGGCCAACCGGCTTGAGGTCCGCGTCGAGCATGCCATAGGGCGGCACAGCGAAATCGGTGGCGATGCGCAGCTTGCCCGACTGCATGATCGTCTCATATTGGTCGGCGATCGCTGTACTCGACAGGGCCAGCACCATTGCGGCTCCAGCCAGGATAGAGGCGGCTATCTTCGAGGTCTTCATCTTACTCTCCCTTTATTGAGTATTCTTGGTTTCAGAAGTCACTGGCGATGAAATTCGCCAATTCGGCTGTGGCTGGCTCTGAAAGGATGGAGGCTGGTCCTTCCTCCCGCACTTTGCCCTGATGCATGAAGATCACCTTGTCAGCGATGCGGCGGGCAAAACCCATTTCATGGGTCACCATCAACATGGTCATGCCATCCGCCGCCAGATTCTCGATGGTCTTGAGGACTTCCCCGGTCAGTTCCGGATCGAGCGCCGAGGTCACCTCGTCGAACAGCATCACCTTGGGCTGCATGGCCAGCGAGCGGGCAATGGCGGCGCGCTGCTGCTGCCCGCCTGAAAGCTGCTCGGGATATGAGCCTGCCTTGTCGGCCAGTCCGACCTGACCAAGGGCCTTGAGGGCGAGGTCGCGGGCCTCGCCCTTGCCGAGTTTGCGCACCGAGCGGGGCGCCAGCATGACGTTCTGCTCGATGGTCAGATGTGGAAACAGGTTGTAGCTCTGGAACACGATACCGACATCGACCCTGAGGGCGCGCAGATTGATGTGGGGATCGCTGACCCGATGGCCGCAGACCTCGATGGTCCCCCCTGCACGGTTTCGAGCCGGTTGATGCAGCGCAAAGCCGTGCTCTTGCCCGAGCCGCTTCGCCCGATAAGGGCGGCCACCTGGCCGCGGTCGAGATGGAACGAGACTTCGTTGAGAACCAGGAGCGAGCCGAAGCGCTTCACCACATTGGACAGGGAAACGATCGGGGTGGTGCCGGAACTGCTGGGAATATTGGTCATGGCGTAAGGCCTTGTTTCTTGCCTGCATAGCCGGTCCTGGCCTCAAGCTTGCGGCTCAGCATCGAGAGCGGAAAGCAGATGGCGAAATAGATGACGGCGACGATCATGTAGACGGCGAAGGGCTGGAAGGTGGAGTTGTTGATCAATTGCGCCGAGCGGGCCAGTTCCACAAATCCCACCACCGATACCAGCGAGGTGTTCTTGACGATCTGCACCAGGAACCCCACGGTCGGCGGCGTTGCAATGCGAACCGCCTGAGGCAGGATGACCTGGGTCATGCGCTGGGTGCGGGTGAGAGCCAGGCACTCTGCGGCCTCCCACTGTTCCTTTGGAACGGACTGGATCGAACCGCGCCAGATTTCGCCCAGATAGGCGCTGACATAGATGGTCATCGATACCGTGGCGGCGATGAGGGGCGAGACGTTCACGCCCAGGGCCGGCAGGCCGAAATATATCAGAAACAGGATCACCATCAGCGGCGTGCCCTGGATCAACTGGATATAGAGCGTGGCCATGGAGCGGGCCCAGCGCGCCGGGGAGATGCGCATGAGAGCGATGGCACCACCGACAAAGCCACCGAAGAAAAAGGCCAGCGCGGATAATAGAATTGTCCAGAGAGCGCCATTCAGCAGGAACCCGATATAGGTCTGGTTGAAGAGGATATTCATGCCGTTACCGCCTTGCGCAGCCTGTGCTGGCGGGGGAAAATGATCCGTCCGACGAGCCACAGCACGCCCCTCAGCGCCAGGGAAAGCGCCAGATAGATGAGGGCGGTCACCGTATAGGTCTCGAACGGTCGATAGCTGGTGGCCTGAAGATAATTGGCGACCCCCGTCAGTTCCTCGACCGAAATCTGTGAGGTGATCGAAGAGGCCAGCATCAGCAAAACGAACTGGCTGGACAGGGAGGGGTAGACCCGCTCGATGGCCGGCAGCAGCGCCACGTGCCAATAGACCTGGGCTCTGGAAAGCCCTAGCGCCTCGCCGGCCTCCCACTGGCCCGGCTTGATCGAATCAAAGCCGGCGCGGACGATTTCGGAGCTATAGGCCGCCGTATTGATGGTGAGCGCTATGACCGCGACGAGCGCCGCGGGCAGGCGTGGTCCCAGCATCGACAATCCGAAGAAGGTCAGGAATATCTGGATCAGGAGCGGCGTGTTGCGGATGATTTCCACATAGGCGGCGGTCAGGAACCGCAGCACCGGAAAGGACGATCTGCGAGCCACCGCGAGCAGGGTGCCGATGATGAAGCCGAGCGCGATGGACGAGGATGACAACACGATGGTCATCCAGGCGCCGTCCACCAGCTTGGGGATGTGTTGGGCTAGGAAAGAGTAATTGAGGTTCATTTTCCTGTTTCCGCGATGTCGTCCGCAGCTGTTCGATGCTGGTCGCGCCAAGGCCCTTGGCCCGACGCCAAGCCTTATTGCCCTGCCGCCGGCAAGGACCGGAGCGGCGAGAAGGAGGTCGGATACATGATGCGGTTTTCCATCGTCATGATCATGGGCCTGATCTTCTTGAGACAGGCTTGCCACTGCGGATCGGCGCCAAGCAGCGCCCGTCGGCGCGCCCGGTCATCAAGGCTTTCATAGCCCCACAGATGGATCAATTGGTTCTGCGTGCCCAACTCGGTGGTGAAATAGCCCAGAAACCCGCCCAGAATCGGGCGCTGGGCCGGAAGGCCCTCATTTTCATAGATTTGCAGATATTCCGACATTTCTGCCCAGGTATGCAGGACATAAATTCGTTCTTCGACGATCATCGGCTCACTCGCTTCGATTTGCATTATTGGTTGGCCACAAGACGCGCTGGGACCGGAGAATTGCGGACGAGGTCGGCGGCGCGCAGCACGTTGCGCAATTCGCCCATGCCGGTGGCGCGGACGATCACCTCATCGCCTTCGGAAAGATAAACGGGGGGCTCGTGGGCCGAGCCGATGCCGCTTGGCGTGCCGGTCAAGACCACGTCGCCAGCACGCAGCGTCATGCCGAAGGCGAGTTCGGCGACGAGCTCACCCACTGAGAACGCCATCTGGGATGCCCGGGCCTGCTGGCGCGTTTCCCCATTGACCAGACATTCGAGCACCACCTGCGAAAGGTCGATCTCGTCGGCCGTCACGACATAAGGGCCGAGCGGCATAGTGCGGTCCACGCTTTTTCCCTTGAGCCATTGTCCTCCGTGGCGGCGTTGGAGGTCGCGCTGAGAAATATCGTTGGCAAGGCAATAGCCAAATATGGCCGCCTCTGCCTCCGCGACGGTCGGGCTGAAGATGTCGCGGCCGATGATCAGCGCGATTTCCGCCTCATAGTCCCAGCATTGGGAAAGGCCAGCGTCGAAAGCGATGGGATCACGCGGACCAATGACCGCGCTCGGCGCCTTGGTGAAGAAAGTCGGCGCCTTGGGGCGCTCAACTTCCTGCGCTCCTCGCTTGCCCACGCTTTCCTCGAAGTGAGCGTGATAATTCCATCCGGTGCAGAGGATGTCACGGCTGAACCGGGTCAGCGGCGCAAGTGGTTCGATGTCCGCAAGGGGAAGGCGAGGCAGGTCAGGCAGCATGAGGCTGGCCTGCACGCGCTCCATGCCGGCCGGCCCAGCCGCGATGATGTCGGTGAGATCGCCTGCCGCGCACGGCAACAGGCGCACGGTGGCGTCCTCGATGACGCCAATTCGGATCTGATGTCCAGCCTGCAATGCCACGAACCGCATAGCGTCTCCCCAGTCGTTTTCCTAGAATATTAACTATTCCTATTTAACGCAGTTTGTATCTTGTCTCACATTGTGGGATTTGATACAAGTCTCTTATTGAGGGTGTTTGTGAACCGTACGGATCGAGGTCGGTCGCGCTGGCTGAACAAGATCTGGAAGCGTGTTAGTCGGTAATGGGACTGCAATGGCTAATTCGGCACCGCGGAGCAAAGGAGTGGCATGAACAGCCTCGACAAGACGCTATCGATACTCAATCTGTTCAACGACCAGACAGCGGTCGTGACCCCTGACCAGGTGGAGGCGCTGACGGGGGCCTCGCGCTCCAGCGCCTATCGCTATCTGCAAAGCCTGACGGATGCCGGTCTTCTGGTGCAGTCATCGAGCGGCGCCTACAGCCTTGGCGCGCGTATTCTGGAACTCGACCGCTTGCAGCGGCGCTCGGACGATCTGCTGTCGGTGGCCAAGCCGCTGATGGTGGAGGTCAGTACCCGGCTGGGCTACAATCTGATATTGTCGCGCTACTACGGCAACCGGGTCATCTGCTCGCATACGACCTGGCCGGATAAATCACTCGACCCTATATATGAGCGCGGCAAGCCGCTGCCGATGTTCTACGGCGCCATGGCCAAAGTCATCCTGGCCAATCTGACCCCCTATCAATTGCGCAGTCTGATGCTGGGCCATGTCGACGAAATTCGGCAGGCTGGTCTCGGCGACGACTGGAAGCAGTTTCGTATGAATATGACCCGCCTGCGCAAGCAGCGCGCCTGCGTGACGCTTGAGGAAATTGCCTCCGGTTCGGTCGGCGTCGGCGCCGCGCTGTTCGATGCTGATCAGCGTGTGGTCGGCAGCATTGTTTTCGCAATTCCCCGCCCGGTCTTCGATGCGGCAGATCAGGCTGCGGTGCGTAGCGAGATCGTCGGCATTGCCGACCGGATCATGCTGGAACTGAACGGCCCCGCAACCACGGCGAAAGCTGCACCGGTGCACCAAGACGTCGAAGCGGCGGAGGCGACGAAATAAACCTGTCCACTCGAAAGGAAAAGACATGACAGCAATTGTGCCGGTGGTGACCCGCAAGGGTCAGGAAAACACCGAAACCGGCCAGTCCGGTGGCGCGATCCGGGTTTCCGGCGTGAGCCCGCAGCACACGCCCGCGACCAAGATCTGGTTCGGCAAGGTGAGCAACCTGCCCGGCTATCGCTCCTTGCCCCATCATCATGGGGAAGCCGAAACGGGCGGCTATGTTCTCAGCGGCCACGGGCGCATCTATTATGGCGCCGGCTATTCGGAATGGGTCGATATGGTGGAAGGCGATTTCGTTTTCGTGCCCCCCTTCATGCCGCATGTCGAGGTCAATCTCAGCACAACCGAAGATCTCGTTTGGCTGACGACGCGGACGCCAGAAAATATCGTCGTCAACCTGCCCGACGTCGATGACGCCGCGCTTGTGGGCTATCGGCGCGCCTGAGCGCTCCGTCATCCTTCCGAAAATCGCACCCCATTCCGGCTTGCTGCGATCCGTGGCAGGCCGGATCATGCCCAAATAGTGCTCGCATCATGCTCGCCGGTCAGGTTTTCCGACGTCGCGGCAAGTCGAGAAATGAAGAATTGATCCTATGTTGCCATCCTATCCGGTCGTGAACTTTCTTGTGCGCTGGGGAGCGATCCTGGCTGTCTTGTTGGGCCTCGCGCCTCTTCTGGCAAGCCTCGTTCTCGTCTGGCAGGGTGCATCGTTGCTCTGGCTGGGCGCCGGCATTGCGGGCGGCGCGGTGCTGTGGCTGGTCGTCCAGAGCTATGTCGAGGTGCTGCGCATTCTTGCCGATGCGTTGATGCCCCGATGAGCCGGCCGGCCCCTATTGCCGACATCCTGATCGTGGGCGCGGGCCTGGCGGGACTGTCGGCGGCCAATCGCGCTGCCGAATTGGGCCTCGATGTTTGCGTTCTGGAGGCAGGTGAAGACGAGCTTTACGCTTGCAACTCCCGCATCTCGGGTGGCCTGTTCCATATCACTATGGATGACATGGTTCGTCCGGCCGACGACATTGCGCGCGCGGTCGCGCGGGTCACGCGCGGCGAGGGCGTACCGGCGCTGGCCTCGGCGCTCGGCGACCGGGCCCGGTTTGCCATTGACTGGCTCCGCGCCCAAGGCGTGACCTTCATGAAAGCCGGCCCTGACGGGCTGCGCAAGTTTTCGCTGGCCCCGCCGCGCGTGCGCCGCACGGGTCTCCATTGGCGGGGCCGCGCGGGCGACGTGATGCTGAGGACGCTGGTCAAGGCGCTCAAGGATCGGGGCGGCCGCCTGCAACTGGGGCACGAGGCGCTGAGCCTCATCATGCGGTCGGGGCGATGCGAAGGCGTGGTGGTGCGGCATGGCGGGGTCGAGACCGACCTTTACGCGCCAGTCGTCGTGCTGTGCGACGGCGGCTTCCAGGCGGACAAGGCATTGCTGGCCGAATTCGTGAGCGCGGCGCCCGACCGGTTATTGATGCGCAATGCCGGCACTGGACGAGGCTCTGGCATCCGCATGGCCCGCGAAATCGGCGCTCAACTGGTGGGCATGCAGGCTTTCTACGGACACCTGCACCATCGCGACGCGATGGAAAATAATAGTTTGTGGCCCTTTCCGGTACTCGACTCCCTGGCTTCGGCAGGCGTCCTGGTCGATGGCAACGCCAACCGCTTTTGCGACGAAGGATTGGGGGGTATCAGCGCCAGCAACGCCATTGCCCGGCTGCCCGATCCGCTCTCGGCATATGTGATCTTCGATGAGGCGATCTGGAACGGGCCGGGGCGAAACTGGCTGCTGCCGGCCAATCCCTATCTCCCCGCCGCTGGCGGGAGGATCACCTCCGCCGCCAGCATTGGCGATCTGGCAACCCGGCTTGCGCTTTCCCCCGATCGTTTGGGCGAGACAATCGCTCGCTACAATCTCGCATTGGAGACCGGCGCAAGCCTCGACGTGCCGCGCACAACCGCGCTTTACACGCCCTGGCCGATCAATCGGGGTCCGTTCCACGCCATGCCGGTCTGCGCGGGTCTTACCTATACGATGGGTGGTATCCTGACCGACGAAAAGGCCCGGGTTCTCGATCAGGCCGGACGCCCCATCGCGGGCCTGCTCGCCGCGGGCGCGACGACGGGCGGCCTCGAAGGCGGCAGCTTCGCCGGCTATTCCGGCGGCCTCTCGAAGGCCAGCATCTTCGGCATTATTGCCGCCGAAACCGCGGCGGCCGCGCACGCTGACTGACGGTCGTTTCCATCCAGTCGTTCCGTTTTTGATTGGCGTGATATTACCGATGCCGGCAAGGGGTTGTCAGATTATTGCTGTCCACAGATGGGCGCATGGCCATGGTGCCGCGGGCGCAGTCGGGGAGATTCGAACCCCCTCGATGGCCGGCGACGTCGAAACCACATCGAATACGAAATGTGCATGATACACATTGGTTTGTGAGCTTGATGCGATCAAATTTTGGGTTTCCTTCTCTCCCGGAGAGCCCCCCTAACTCAGGGCATTGGCGATATGCTGCTGCATCTGGGTGACGGGGCTTTGCGACCGCGCTTCCTCCCAGCCTGTGAGTTCTGCGGCGGGCATGGGCCGGCCGAGGAGGAAGCCCTGCACCTGATCGCAGCCAATCCGTTGCAGGAAATTGAGCTGTTCGGGTGTCTCGATGCCCTCGGCGATTGTATTGTGTCCCAGCGCGTGCGTCATATCCACGATGGCCTTGACGATGTTCTCGCTCTTTCCGTTCTTGCCGATGTCGGCAATCAGCGATTGATCGATCTTGATGGCGTTGAACGGTAGTTTGGCCAGCTGGGCGAGATTGGAAAAGCCGGTTCCGAAGTCATCGATGGAAATGGTTATCCCGGCTTTTTGCAGCTGCATGACGCGATCTCTGGTGGCGCCGAAGTCGGACATCAGCATCGATTCGGTGATTTCCAGCTCCAACAGATCCGGCTCGACCTGATGTTCCCGCAGCATTGCCAAAATCTCGGGCACCAGGTTTGGGTCTTCGAACTGGGCGGGCGAAATATTGACCGCGACCTTGCGTCTGATCCCATCATCCAGCCATGCCCGGCACTGACGAATGGCGGTTCGAAGGATACTCGCTCCCATGACCGGCATAAGCCCGGCTTTCTCCGCGATGGGGATAAATGTGCCCGGGGAAACCATCCCCCGCGTCGGATGATGCCAGCGGGCCAGCGCTTCAACCCCGGCAAGCTCCTGCGTCACCGCGCAGAGCTTAGGCTGATAATGCAGGGTCAGTTCGTCACCGGCGAGGGCCTGCCGCAAATCGGATTCGATCCTGTTGCGCTCGACCACCAGATCGCGCATCGAATGATCGAAGAACTTGAAGCCGTTTCGGCCCGATTCCTTGACGGAATACATGGCGATGTCAGCAAAATTCAGCAATTCTGCCGGATTGTTGCTGTCGATCGGCGTGCGGGCGATGCCGATACTAGCACTGATATTGACTGCATTCCCCCCGATAATGAAAGGCTCGTTGAGCGAGGTCAAAATCGCCGTCGCCACGGCTTCCAGCGCATCCAGCCCGGTAACATCGGGCAGCAGCGCCACGAATTCATCGCCGGCGAAACGGACGAAGACGATATCTTGCGGGGCCCGCTCGCATAGCTCGCCATAGGGCGTCGTGCAGGCGTCCAATTGCTCCGGGCTTCGACCCAGACCCCGTTCGATAATGCGAAGACTGACCTGCTTGAGCAATTCGTCGCCGGCTTCATGACCATGCGTGTCGTTGACCTGCTTGAAGCCGTCGAGGTCGATGAACAGGATGGCGCCCTGTCCGTTATTGCCGGGCTCGGTCAGGTGGTGGAGCATATGCGTCGCCACGACCCGGTTGGGCAGGCCGGTCAGCGCATCACTATAGGCGAGAATGTTCATGCGCAGGATATTGGAGTTGAGCCGTCCGACCATTTTGCGAAAGCTATCGGCCAGGCCACCCACTTCGCAGGCGCAATCGACACTGACGGGGCTGTCGAAGTCCCCTGCCACGATGGCTTCCGTGCTGGTGCGGAGCGCCCGGATCTGACTGGTCAGTTTGCTGGCCGCCGCCCAGGTAATCGTGGTGGGGATGGCAATGGCGCAAACAACGATGATCGCGACCAGCGGGGAAGCGGCCTCTTCATGGCCAATGCCGACCCAGAGATAAATTTGAGCAGCGACGCAAAGGGCCGCCGTGAGTGCCGTCATCACAGCAAACCGGATGGGGATGCTGTTCAGTCCTCTGCCCTTCATTGGAATTCTCCTCACGCATAGGCTTCAAACCGACCGAAAATCGGCTGAAATCCAAAAACCAAACCGAAACGGATCAATATTGGTGGCTCCAGAGTTTTTAACCCTGGAGCCACTTTCTTTCATGCGGCGTTGGCAGGAGCGGCATAGGCCGAGCGCGGCGAACCCGACAACTTGGTCTGGTCGGCCTTGGTGGTGAGGAAGACGGCGACAATACGCTCCAATTCGCCCGTCTGGCTTTCCGTCTGTTCGATGGCGGCATTGGTCTCTTCGACCAAGGCGGCATTGTGCTGGGTCATCTCGTCCATCTGGCGCACCGCGATGGACACTTCTTCGACCGAGGCGGCCTGTTCCCGGCTGACCACGGCGATGCCATCGATCTGCTTGGCGTTTTCCTGTGCGGCCTGCAGCATGGCTTCGAGCTTGGAGGCCGCATCGGCGACAAGCTTGCTGCCGTCCGTCACGTCAAACGCGCTCTGTTCGATGAGATTTTTGACATCGGCGGAAGCCTGGGCAGCGGATTGGGCCAGGCGCCGAACTTCAACCGCCACAACGGCAAAGCCCTTGCCTGCTTCTCCGGCCCGGGCGGCTTCCACCGAAGCATTGAGCGCCAGGAGATTGGTCTGGAAAGCGATGTCGTCGATCAAGCCGATGATGTTGGAAATCTTGCCGGACGAATTGGTGATGCGATCCATAGCCTCATTGGCCCGGTGCATGATCTCGCCGCCGGCCATTGCGGTCTGGCTGACCGAACGGGCCTTCTGTGCGGCAGCATCGGCGGCCTTGGCGTTGTCGACAACCGCGCTCGCCAACTGCTCCACCGCCGCCGAGGTTTCCTCAATCGTGGCGGCCTGACGGCTGGTGCGCTCGGAAAGATCATTGGCCCCGGACAGCATTTCGCCGGTGACGTCGCGCAGAACCCCGGAGGTGGCACGCAGCTCGTCGATGATCCGACCGAAACGCCCCACGCTGTCGTTAAAGGCATGGCGAACGTCATCGAACTCGTCGATGAAGGATTCGTCGATGCGTGCGGAGAGGTCGCCGCCGGCTAGCTTGATCAGGCCATCGCGCAAAGCGGAGACTGCCTTCTTGCGGCCGCTGACATCGAGCGCAAATTTAACGACCTTGGTCACATTGCCGTCCGCATCCAGGATCGGATTATAGGAGGCCTGGATGGTGACGGTGCTGCCGTCCCGATGCACGCGGTCGAATTCGGCGATCTGGTTTTCGCCCTGGGCCAGCTTTTGCCAGAAGAGGCGATAGTCGAGGCTCGCCGCATAGGATGCGTCGACGAACATGCTGTGGTGACGGCCGACGATCTCATCGTGCTTGTAACCCAACCCAGAGCATGGCAGAAGTTTTCGTTGGCCTTGACGATGGTGCCGTCCGGCCGGAACTCGATAACCGCCTGGGCCTTGGAGACGGCGTCGATCTGTCCCTTGGCGTCGAGCGCCTCGGTGATGCGGCCGGCCTCGAGCGCCGTCATCTCGGCGACCTTGAGCCCGTTCTGGCGGAAAACTTCGACTGTCGCCGCCATGTCGCCGATTTCGTCGCGGCGTTTCGTATGGGGCACGACCGTATCATACTCGCCATCGGCCATCCCCCGCATGGCGCCCGACAGTGTTTCCAAAGGCTTGGTGATCGACCGGTTGACCAGGGTTGCCGCGCTTACGGCGAGGCCCAGGGCAATCATCAGCGAAATCAGGGCCAAGGTCTGGAAATTGCTGGCGGCGCTGCTGACCTCGTCGCCAATCGTGTGATTGACCGCCTCATGATAGTCGATGAACTGATTGATGGCGCCCAGCCACGCATCGAACAGCGGACGCACCTCCATGAGCTTGGTCATGGCGCCGCGGCTGTCCCCTGCGTCCTGCAAGGCGATGATCTGGGTGACCAGCGGATTGGTGCGCGCCTGAATATCGGCGATGTCGTTCAGAATGCGGTGCTCTTCCTGGGTCGCGCCGGCCGGCCCGCCGATCATCTGGGTCATGGCCGTCTCGCTGCGCGTGTAATCATCCGCGAGCTTGGCAATCAACGCGACGGAGTCCTGCCGCTGTGGCGCCGAGAGCAGGATCACGTCCCGGATGGCGATGGCCCGATCATGGACGCTACCGCGATAATTGATCGCATAGCGCTGCTTGACGGAGTTGATATCATTTATCTGGGTCAGATTGGCGTTGAGCGAATTGACCTGGACAATCGATATCCAGGTCAAGGCCAGCATCAACACCAACATGAACCCGAAGCCGACACCGAGCCGGGTTTTTATCCCAAATCTGAATTTTGACATCTGTTAGCCCTTTGCGTCCCTTGAGCCGTTATCAATCACTGACATCAGTGTTCCGCTGCCAACCCGCAATTCCCAGTGCGGTTCGCGGCCATGATGTTTCGAGAACGGTGAAAACCCCGCATCCCGCCGGTTTCTCTGGTTTCGCGGACAGCATCCCGCTTCCTTGAAACAGAGTGGCCCTGTCTGGGGGAGAATGATTATTGAAAGATGAACGGACTTTAGGATTTCAAAGCCGGGCTGATCAACAATGTTGGCAGGCAGATAAAATATTCATTCAGAGACAATTAAATCCATAATTTGGGACACAGAATCGGATCTGCCCTGTCAGTTTGGGCGTATCGCCACCACTTGAGCGTTCTCGATTGCCGGCCATATTTTTCCGAGGTCAATACGGTCTGATCTGGAGGCGGCATTCTGACGTTATGTCACGAGGAGTATTGGCGCTCGTGGCCGGAGGGCAGGCATTCATGAATATTGGTCCGATACGCGGAGAGCCCTACATAAGGGCGGCCGTCCTCTTTGGATTTGCAAACCTCGTCAGGCCAAACGGGGGCGATCCTGTTGCGCTGTTGGAGCGGGCCGGAATTCCGCTGGAGGCGTTGAGCAATCCGGACATGCTCATTTCGTGGCGACGCCATGGCGTGCTGATGGAGCTTGCCGCCACTGAACTGGGCATGCCCGCCTTGGGGCTGGAGTTGGCGCGCAGCATCCCGCCGCATTTTCCCAATGTCGGCCCTATCATCTTCATCGCGCAGATCGTGGATACGGGTGTGGAATGGATCGAGCACAGCATGCGCTATTGGCGCTACCACACCGACGCCTATACGCTGCAATTGGTCGATGACGCCAATCCTGACAATGTCTGTTTCCGCTTCTGGCAAAGCCCGCTGGTCGTGGCGCCGCGCCAGCAGATGGAACTGATGCTCGGCAATATTTGCAATATGGCCCGGGTGATCACCGATCTGCGGCATGAAAATCCCGTTCTGGTCCGCTTCCAGCATCCGCGGCCCCCAGACACCGGCGTGCACGAGGAACTGTTCCGGTGCGACCTGCAATTCGACACCGAATACAACGATATCGTGTTCGAGCGGCGGTTCCTCGCCAATCAGACCAGCAAGAGGCTCAAGTCCTTGAAGGCGCTGATCGATCACTTCATCCGCTATCGGATCAAGCATATGCCGCTTTACGATCAGACGATGCGAGCAACGGTGGAGGTGGCGATCCAGAGCATCATGGGCACGGGGTCGTGCTCGAAGGAATTCATCGCTGCCTCCATGGGCATCAGCCCCAAAAAGCTGCAGCGTCTATTGGCGGCGGAGGGAACCTCTTTCGCCGAAGTTCTCGATGGAACACGCCAGTTGATGGCGCGGCAGATGCTCTCGCAAACCGGCGTGCCGATTTCCCAGATCGCGGGTCTGCTCGAATACTCATCCACGACAGCGTTCACACTGGCTTTTCGGCGCTGGACGGGAACCACACCCAGTGCTTTCCGCAAACAGTCGGAAGTTGAGGAATAGGAGCGCCCGGCCTGAGGTCAGCCGGTTGCCCTTATTCAGGCGCCGATGCCGTTATGCTGGCGACAAGCCAGTCCTTGAAGGCGGTGATGATGGGATCGCCGCTTCGTGCCGGGCTGGCCAGCAGATAATAGCTGCCCAGGGTCACATGGGTGGAGAAGGGCTCGATCAAGCGCCCGTGGTCAATCTCGTCGGCGGCCATGAGGCTATTGACCAGGGCAATGCCCTGGCCTGCCAACGCGGCATCGAAGCCGATGCTGGCGTCTGACAGGCGCGGACCTTTCAGCGGCGCGGAGGGGAGGACGCCGGCAGCCTCGAACCAACTCGTCCATTGCAGGTGGTTGCCCTCGTGAATAAGGGGCATTTGCGCCAGATCGGCGACATCGCGCGGTCGTCCATGCCGCTCGAGCCAGGCCGGACTGGCGACGGGAAACATGCGCGGGCGCAACAGCGCCGTCGCGCCATCGGGCAAGTGGGGCAGGGCGCTGAAACCGATGAAGATATCCGCCTGCCGGCGCGGGAGATCGGGCCGCGCATCGGTGGCGCGCAGCTCGATCTCGACGCCATCCAGTTCCGCCTCGAGTTCGGACAGTCGCGGGGTGAGCCACCGCGTGGCGAGGCCCTGGATGCACCAGATGCGCAATTGGCCGCGCTGGCGCCCCGGCCGCAGCGCTCCCGCCGCCCGGGCGATGATGGAAAAGCCCTGGCTGGCCGCGGCCAGCAGCGTTTCGCCCTCCCGCGTCAATTCCACGCCACGCGGCCCGGTCCGTACCAATTGGCAACCCAGCCAATATTCGAGATTGCGGACGTGGCGACTGACGACGGTATGGCTCACCCCGATATCCTCGGCGGCGCGACGCATGCTGCCGGTGCGCCCGGCGGCCTCAAAGGCGCGGATCATCACCAGGGGCGGCAGGTCGGCGGATGGCTGTTTGGGAGGCATGGGGCTGTCATGTGGTGCATCTGGTGCACCACCATAGCGCAAAAGACCTGCTTTGTCCCGGCCATGACGCTTCCTAGTCTCGGGCAACAATCCGGAGACGATCATGACCACCAATGCTGACCTGCACACGCGCCGGTTGACCGCCATTCCTCGGGGCATCGCCAATGCCTTTCCCGTCTATACCGCGCGCGCCGACGGGGCGGAAATCTGGGACGTCGAGGGCCGCCGTTTCATCGATTTCGCCGGCGGCATCGCCGTGCTCAACACCGGCCATCGCCATCCGCGCGTGCTGGCCGCCGTCGCGGCGCAACTCGATGCCTATACGCATACCGCTTTCCAGGTTCTGCCCTACGAGCCCTATGTCGCGGTGTGCGAGCGGCTCAACGCCATCGCGCCGTTTTCGGGCGAGGCAAAATCCGTCCTGTTCTCGACCGGGGCCGAGGCGGTGGAAAACGCCATCAAGATCGCGCGCGCCGCGACCGGCCGAGGCGGGGTGATCGCCTTCACCGGCGCCTTCCATGGGCGAACCGCGCTGACCATGGCGCTGACCGGCAAGGTTGCGCCCTACAAAAAGAAATTCGGCATCTCGCCGCCCGGCATCTATCACCTGCCTTTCCCGACCGAGGCGACCGAGGTGGCGCAGACCCTCAACGCGCTCGAGCTGTTGTTCCGGGCCGATATCGATCCGAGCGACGTCGCTGCGATCATCATCGAACCCGTGCAGGGCGAGGGCGGCTTCCTGCCGGCGCCGGTCGAGCTGCTGGAGCAGTTGCGGGCGCTCTGCGACACGCATGGCATCGTGTTGATCGCCGATGAGATCCAGACCGGCTTCGCGCGCACCGGCAAGATGTTCGGCATCGAGAATTCCGGCGTCGAACCCGACCTGATCACCGTGGCGAAGTCGCTGGCCGGCGGTTTTCCGCTCTCCGGTGTGGTTGGCCGGGCAGCGCTGATGGACGCGGCCGAGCCCGGGGGGCTGGGCGGCACCTATGCCGGCAATCCGCTGGCCTGCGCGGCAGCCCTGGCGGTGCTCGACGTGATCGCGGACGAAAACCTGGTTGAGCGAGCCAATGTCATCGGCGCGCGCATCAAGCGGGCGCTCGAGGATTTCGCCGCCCGCAACGACAGCGTGGCGATGAAAGCCATTCGCGGCCCTGGCGCCATGATCGCCTTCGATATCGTGCGGGCGGATGATCCCGCTATCCCCGATGCCGAGGCCACCAAGCGCGTGGTGCAGGCGGCATTGGCGCGCGGTCTCATCCTTTTGTCCTGCGGCGTTCATGGCAATACGATCCGTATTCTCAATCCCCTGACGATTTCCGATGCCCTGCTCGATGAAGGTCTTGACCTGCTCGGCAAGGCGCTGACCGACGCCGCGGCCTGAGAAGGAGCAATCGACATGCGTGATCTCATCGACCCTGCGCTTCTCAAGTTCCAGGCCTATAGCGACGGCGCCTTTGTGGGTGAAGGCACCCTGCCGGTCATCAATCCTTCCACGGGCACGGTGCTCGGCAAGGTGCCCAATTTCGGAGCTGTGGAGGCGACCAAGGCGGTCGAGGCGGCTCGGAGCGCCTTTGCGCCCTGGTCGAGGCGTACCGCCAAGGACCGCTCGGCGATATTGCGGCGCTGGTTCGACCTGATCCTGGCCAATCGGCAGGATCTGGCACGGATCCTTACCAGCGAACAGGGCAAGCCTTTCGCCGAGGCGCTGGGCGAAATCGACTATGCCGCATCCTATGTCGAATTCTATGCCGAGGAGGCAAAGCGCGTCGCCGGAGAGATCTTGCCCTCGCACCGCACCGATGCCCGTCTCATGGTGCTGCGCCAGCCCATTGGGGTGGTTGCCGCGATCACGCCGTGGAATTTTCCCGCGGCTATGATTACGCGCAAGATCGCCCCAGCCCTGGCCGCCGGCTGTACCGTGGTGGTCAAGCCGGCGCCCGAAACGCCCCTGACGGCGCTGGCACTGGCCGAATTGGCGCACCGGGCGGGTTTTCCAGCTGGTACGGTCAATGTGATCACCGGCGATGCGGTGGCCATTGGCGGCGTGCTGACCTCCCATCCCGCCGTGCGGCTGATCGGGTTCACCGGTTCGACCGAAGTGGGCAAGATCCTGATGCGGCAGGCGGCCGGGACCGTCAAGAAAGTGGCGTTGGAACTCGGCGGCAACGCGCCCTTCATCGTTTTTGACGACGCCGATCTCGATGCCGCCGTCGACGGCGCCATGCTCTCCAAATACCGCAATATGGGTCAGACCTGTGTCTGCACCAATCGGATCTACGTCCAG
The DNA here is from genome assembly GCA_026126125.1 of Devosia sp. Taxonomy (GTDB): domain Bacteria; phylum Pseudomonadota; class Alphaproteobacteria; order Rhizobiales; family Devosiaceae; genus Devosia. The sequence continues at coordinate 9,605 of JAHCJW010000015.1, read as the reverse complement.
GCCGGTGTCCACGACGCTTTCGTGGAAAAATTGGTGCAGCGCGTGGCCGCACTGGCGGTCGGGGACGGATTTGCCGAAGGTGTGAGCCAGGGGCCGCTGATCACCGCTGAAGCCGTGACCAAGGTCGAGGCGCACATCGCCGACGCCCTGGCAAAAGGCGCCAGCATTGCCACCGGCGGTGGCCGGCATGAATTGGGCGGCACTTTCTTCCAGCCCACCGTGCTGACCGGGGTGTCTGCGGCCATGGCCGTCGCCAGCGAAGAAACCTTTGGGCCGCTGGCGCCGGTTTTCCGCTTCGACAGCGAGGCCGAAGCCATCGCGGCTGCCAATGATACCGAGACGGGCCTTGCCGCCTATGTCTATTCCCGCGATCTGGCGCGCGTGTTCCGGGTCATGGAGCAGCTGGAATACGGCATGGTCGGGATCAATACCGGCCTCATCTCCACCGAATTGGCGCCGTTTGGCGGCGTCAAGGAAAGCGGCAATTCCCGCGAAGGCTCCTCGCACGGCATCCTCGAATTCACCGAGCTCAAATATGCCTGCATCGGTGGGCTGGGGAGCTGACGTCCTGGCGAACCCCTGTGAAACGGCCTGCTGCCCGAGGGTGGCAGGCTGTCCGGTGACCGCGTAATTTCCACAAGCAGCGCCATGGCCGAGGACCAGGCTTGACCATCTGCTCTGTTAACGGTTAACAGTAATCCGAACTGGAGGACGGAGCCGGTGTCGAGGAGGATGTCGATCAACGTGTTGCAGCGCGAGTCGCTGGGTCCCCGCGTCGCGTCCGAGCTGCGCATCGCCATCGCGGCCGGCGAGTTCGCTCCCGGCGAGCGGCTGATAGAGGCCGATCTGGCCGAGCAGTTCGGCGTCAGCCGTGGTCCTGTGCGCGATGCGCTGCAATTGCTGCAGGCCGAGGGGCTGGTGGAAAACCAGAACCCTGGCATGGTCGTTATCGGCATCGACCAGGAGAGCATCAGCGAGCTTTATTCCCTGCGGGGCGCGATCGAGGGGCTGGCCGTGCGGCTGGCGGTCACTCGCGCCGAGGGTGGGCGGTTCGTCGAGATCGAAAAGCAGGTCGAGCTGATGCAGCGCGCTGCCCAGACCGACGATCCCGCCCAATTTTCCAAGGCGGACGTGGCCTTTCACAACGAGATCTGCCTGATGTCCGGCCACAAGCGGCTGGCCGATGTGTGGCGGCGCTATGAGCCGATCATGATGACGCTGCTGCGCCTTACCATTTCGCTGGAGCAGAATCTTTCCGACAGCGCGGCCAAGCATCGGGAATTGCTCGAGCTGATCCGCGCCGGAAATCCTGACGCGGCGGAGGCCGAACTTGCCAACCACCTCGAAGGATCGCGGGTGCGGATGGTGACTGTCTGGGAACGCGCCCTGGAGAGGAGACGCAACAAGCAAGCGCAAACGTGACGTCCCGAAAGGATTTCACGCCACATCTATCAACAACCACAACAATCACTGGGAGAGAGAGAGACCATGAATTCCCCCTTCATCAAGACCATCGCTGCCGTTTCGATCATCAGCCTCGTCGCTGCCGGCGCGGCCTTTGCCCAGGACGCTTTCCCGTCCAAGGACATCACCTTTGTCGTGCAGGCGGCAGCCGGCGGCGCCTCGGACCGCACCTCGCGCGCCATTGCGGCGGAAATCGAAAAGGATCTGGGCGTCAGCGTCATCGTTGAGAACCGCCCCGGCGCCTCGGGCACCGTCGCTTTCGCCCATGTGGCCGAGCAGCCTGCCGATGGTTATACGATCGGCTTCGGTCCGGTCGAGTTCGCCATTGCCGAGCATATCGGCTATGATTTCGATCGTTCGGACTACACCTATCTCGGTCAGGTTATGAACAGCCCGGTCGTGCTCGCCGTGGCCGCCAACAGCCCCTACAGCAACCTCGCCGAATTCATCGAGGCTGCCAAGACCAAGGAATTGTCGGTGTCCAATTCGGGCGCTGCCTCGGCTTTCGCCGCAACCGCTTTCACCCTCGCCAAGATGACCGGTGCGCAGATCACCCCGGTGCCGTTTGACGGCGGGGCGCCCGCCGTCGCTGCCGCTCTCGGCAATCACGTCGACGCGGTGACCGCCGGTGCCGGTGAAACCGCAACCGCCTTCGCCGATGGCACGCTCAAGGTTCTCGCCATCTTCGCCGATGAAGCCCATCCGCGCTTCCCGGGCGTGCAGACTGCCGCCGAGCAGGGTTTCGATCTGCAGTTCGGCGCCTGGGGCGGCATCTATGGTCCGGCCGGTATCCCCGATGACGTTCGCGCCATTCTGGAAGAATCGATCCGCAAGGCCGCCGCTTCCGACGCTTTCCTCGAGGCGGTGACCCCGGCTGGCATTCTGCCCCAGTACAAGAGCGGCGCCGATTGGGAGGCCTTCGTGGCCGCCGAATCCGCACGCTATGACGAAGTGCTGAACTAAGCGAATGGCCGAGCAAGAAAAGCTCGCGGCATCGTCCGGCGGCGTTAAGGCGCTGCCGGACGAACCGGCCGGTGACGAGCACCAGCCGGCATCGCCCTCGCGCCGCATGGAGATCGCCACGGCGTCCGTCGCCCTGGCCCTCGCGCTGCTGGCGCTCGTGCTCTCGCGCAATATCCATCTGCGCATGGGCGGTGGGGGTCTGGATCCCAAATGGTGGCCGACGCTGCTTTCGAGTGCCGCCATCGCCTTGTCGACCGTCCTGCTGTGCTTCTCCATTTTCGCGCAAACCGTGCGGCGCGATGATCTGGAAAGCAGCCATCGCGACGGCTGGGTGCGGATGCTCTCGGCGCTGGCGCTGAGCGCGCTCTATGTCTTTGCCTGGTGGACAACCGGCTATCTGGTCGCAACGGCGCTCTATCTCGTCGCCCTGTTGTGGCTGTTCGGATTGCGAAGCTGGAAGGGCCTCATCATCTTCCCGCTCGTAACCACGGCGTTCATCTACGGCCTGTTTCAAATTCTGCTCAAGGTGCCGCTATGAGCCCTTTCATCGATGGCATAATGGCTATCCTCGAGCCGACGGTCATGCTCTGCATCGGCGCAGGCGTCATCATCGGCATGCTGGTCGGCATGTTCCCAGGAATTACCGCGACCATGGCTGTGGCTCTGGCCTCGAGCTTCACTATGACGCTGGAGCCCGTGCAGGGCCTGGCCGTATTGCTGACGATCTATGTCGCGGCCAATTTCGGCGATCGTATCCCTTCGATCCTCATCAATACGCCGGGCACGCCCGCCTCCATCGCCACCACGTTCGACGGCTATCCCATGGCCAAGAACGGCCAGGCGGGCCTGGCGCTCATCGTCTCGGCGCTGGTCTCGGCCATCGGCATCATCGCCAGCATGGTGCTGTTTTCCACCGCTTCGGTGCCATTGGCGCAATTGGCGCTCAAATTCGGTCCGAGCGAGATGTTCGCGGTCGTGATCCTGGCCATGACCATCATGATCTCGATCTCGTCCAAATCCATCGCCAAGGGACTGCTCGCCGGTGTCATCGGTCTGTTCATCGCCACCATCGGACGTGACCCGATCACCGGCGATGCGCGCTTCACCTTCGGCATTCGCGATCTCAATAGCGGGCTCGACTTCATCGCCGTGATCATCGGTCTTTTCGGCATTGCTGAACTATTGGACCAGTTGCTCACCCATCGCCCGCACGAGGTCAAACCGATCTCCGCCCTCGGGCGCTGGTGGCCGACAAAGGACGAGTATAAGCGCATCGCCAAGCCCACGGGGATTGCCGCCCTGGTCGGGCTCGTGGTCGGGATCATTCCGGGAGCGGGCGGCGATATCGCCGGCCTTCTCGGCTGGGACCGCGCCAAGGCGGCGTCCAAGACCAAGGCCAGTTTCGGCAAGGGTAATATCGAAGGCATCGCGGCGGCCGATACCGCGTCGAGCGCCACTCTGGGCGGATCGCTGACCACCACAATGGCGCTCGGCATTCCGGGCGATTCGGTGATGGCGGTGATGATTGGCTCGATGATCGTCTGGGGGATTCAGCCCGGGCCGAGCCTGTTCGTCAACCAGCCTAGCCTGGTTGTCACCATCACCGCGCTGATGGTGCTGGCGACGATGATCACGCTTGCCATCAACCTGGTGCGCATGCCGATGATGGTGAAGCTCCTCGACATGCCGGTCCACTATATCTGGACCACGGTTCTGGTCTTCTGTCTGGTCGGCACCTATGCGACGACCAACAATATGTTCACCGTCAGCATCATGTTGATCTTCGGTGTGATCGGCCTGGTGCTCAAGCGGTGCGGCATACCGGCCAGCCCCATCGTTCTGGGGCTTATTCTGGGGCCGCTGGCGGAATCCAACTTGCGCCGTTCGCTGCTCATCGATGGCCCGGCGGGCCTCGTCAACAAGCCGATTTCAGCGACTTTGCTGACTTTGGCATGCATTGCGATTGTCGTCGCCCTGTCCGCTCCCATCCTCGCCCGTCGGCGTGCCCGGCAAGCCAAGGCACCGCTCTAACGTCCTGAAAGTATGAAATGACTGCAAACAAGCCCATTATCCTGACCGCATTGCCCGTTGCTTTCGGGGAGGACGGCGAGATTTCCCGCGAGGGCAACACGGCCATACTGCGCAAATGCGCCGCCTCGGGCGTCGATGGCGCCTTCGTCCTCGGGACGACCGGCGAGTTCCCCTCGCTTTCGATCGAGGAACACAAGGCGCTGACCCGCCTCAGCCTCGATCTTCTGGGCGACAAGCAGGTGGTGGTTCATGTCGGTGCGCCCAGCCTGCATCAGGTCGAGCGGCTGATCCATCAGGCGCGCGGCGAAGGGGCGAAATATATCGCGGCGATCACGCCTTATTTCCTGCCATCCACCGATGATGCGCTCCGCCAGTTCTACGGTCGCGTGTCGGAGCTCTCTGACGGCCTGGGCGTCTATGTCTATATCTTCACGGCCCGCACCGGCGTCACCGTGTCGCCGGCGCTGATGGCTGAGCTGGCGAAGCTGCCCAATATCATCGGCGTCAAGATCAGCGGCGAGACGCTCGAAACCGTTGGTGAATATCGCAAGCTCCTGCCGGAGGATTTCCTGGTCCTGACCGGTTCCGACCGCGAAATCGGCCGGCTGGATCAGGTGGGCGCAAATGGCGTCATTTCCGGCATCGCCTCGGTCTATCCCGAGCCTTTCGTCGCTATGGCGGCAGCGATTGCCGCCGGTACCGAAGATCGCTCGGCGCTGCAGGACGATGTCAATGCAACCGTCGATGGGCTGCTCGGCGATATCGAACGGCTCAAGACCGGCCTGCGGCTGCAGGGCATCCCGGCTGGTCACGCCCGCATGGCCGTCGGACTGCCCGACGCCGCCACCCTGGCGCTGATCGAAGGGTTGAACGCCAAGTATGGCAAGCCGGCCTGAGCCGAAACGCCGGTAATCGATATATGGGTTGACGAGGGGAGGGGCGCGGTGAATCCGTGCCGCTTCTCTCATCTCCCTTTCGCCGCACAAGCCTGAGTTCTTTCGAAATGGCCGCTTCTCCCCACCTCGTCTTTGCTGGCTCGGCCACGCTCGACATGATCTTTTCGGTGGATGCGCTTCCCGTGGGTGCCGGCAAGATCCTGCCGAGGCGGCTGGTGCAGGCCGCTCATGGCATGGCGACGAGCGCCGCCATTGCCGCGGCCCGCCTGGGTGGTCGCGCTACCCTCATCGCACGTATCGGTGATGACCAGAATGGCGACAGGTTTCTGGCCGATGTCGAGGCCGAGGGAGTCGATTGCGGCCAGGTCCGCCGGTTCGCCGGTGTTCCCACCCCGCTCAGCGCCGTCATCGTTGATAAAGAGGGCGAGCGACTGGTCGTGCCTTATTATGACCATGGGCTTGGCGCCGATCCGAGCTGGATCCCGGATGCGCTAATCACAAGTGCCGACGCGGTGCAGGTCGATATTCGCTGGCCCGAAGCGGCGGCCAGGCTTTTGGCGCTGGCCCGGGATGCCGGAAAGATCGGCGTTCTGGATGGCGATATTGGCCCGCTGGAGGTCCTGAACGAACTGGCGGGTTTGGCGAGCCATTCCGTGTTTTCCGAGCCGGCCGCCAAGCAGCTTTCGGGGCAAGATGACGTGGCAGCCGCGCTGATGGTCCTCGCCCGCGGCTTTCCCGGCTTTGTCGCCATTACCGCCGGAGCGGAGGGTTGCTATTGGTTTGACAAGCGCGAGGTGTGCCACGCTCGACCGCCCTCCGTGGTGGCCGTCGATACGCTTGCCGCCGGCGATGTGTTCCACGGCGCCTTCACGCTGGCTCTTGCCGAGAAGCGGTCGATAGAGGATGCCGTCCATTTCGCCAACGCCGCGGCAGCGCTCAAATGCACGATTTTCGGCGGCCGGCTGGGCTCCCCCGATCGGGAAGCGGTCGAAGCCCTCCTGGCGCGCTAGGGGCGTCGGATTTGGCATGGAGCCGCCTCCTTTCCCGTCTCCCCTAAGGGCGAGGGGGCGAGAGAACCGGCAGTGCCACGAAAGCGGGGACCGGCGTTTCTCCCGGCTCTTCCTCCCAACAGAGGTTTCCGTTTTCGCGGGAATGACTCGTGGGAAGGAGGGGCATCCAGGACAGGCTTAAATCCCCCACAGGCCTGAGGGGCGGGCGGGTAGCCAGGTTCAGTTTCCCGGCAAATTCTTCGTGTCTTGCGCTTCCGTTCTTTGCTCGGCGGCGCCGATATCGAGTTGCCGTCGGCGGCGGTCCGGCCCGGCGTAATCGGGGGCCTCGACGAAATTGCGCGGCTTGAGGTCGAGGCTGGCGATTCGGGCCTGCAGATCGGTGGCCGAAAACGGCTTGCGGAGGAATTCGGTCACTCCGGCGTCGCGGGCCCTGGCGATCAGTTGGGCATCGGGCGCGGCGGAGGTCATGATGACCGGGGTGAAGCGGTTCGGATGCTCGGCGGCGGTGCGCATCTGCCGCACGGTGTCGAGCGGCCCGCGCAAGCCCAGTCCGCCATCGAGAATGATCAGGCTGAAGCTGCGCAGGGTCAGCGCGCTGCGCAATTGGCGTAGATCGCTGACTTCACTTACCATCTGGTGGCCGAAACCGCGCAACATGGCGGCGATCAGCGACGCCATGTGGAATTCAGGATCGGCAATCAGAACGCCGTGTTTGACGATTGGGCCTTGTGCCATGTCCATCCCCCCGCCTTGGCGTCGCAATCATAGGAGGCAAGCCTCACTCGGGGGTTAACTGGCGTCGTGCCGTGATGGGGAATGATGAAAACTCTTGCGCGGTTCTCGTTGACAGCGGGGGGCAATTTCCCTATGTAGATCGCAGTTTTCGGGCGCCTCGGCGCCCCTTTTGTTTGACTTGAGGAAAAGACGATGAAGATCACCAACTCGCTGAAGGCGTTGATGACGCGCCACCGCGCGAACAAGCTCGTCCGCCGTCGCGGGCGCGTGTATATCATCAACAAGGTGGACAAGCGCTTCAAGGCCCGTCAGGGCTAAGCGATCCTGCCGAGAGACTGATCACAAGGCCCGCATGCAAGTGCGGGCCTTGTTTTTTGGCGGCCGGCTTTTCTCGAGGAGTGGTCCCAAGCTTGCGGCTCGCCTTTTAAAGCGTGTCGCGATGTTTGAGCTTCGCGCCCGGCGCTTTGGCTCCTTGTTCTGGCGCATGTCTTATCTCGAAACCTGGGCCACTTTTGGAAGACATGCTCTAGCATCCATAAAAATCTTTATGGCAGCGGCACTTGCGAGGTAAGATCAGGAATGCTCGATGATACTCACAAATCCTTTTCCCCCGCGCCAGATCTTCCTCTTGTTCTGACCGGGCTGACAGTTCTGGGAATGGTACTGGCGATTGCCGGTCTGTTGCCTTTGGAAAGCGCCTTGCCGGCCCTGGTTTCCGTTCCGGGTATGGCTCTGGTTTATCTGGCAGGCGGTTTTCCCGCCGCGCAGCGCGCGCTCAGGGCTTTGTGGCAGGAGCGGGTTCTGGACATCGATCTGCTCATGGTCGTGGCGGCTGTCGCGGCCGCGGCCGTAGGCGCGCCGTTCGAAGGCGCTGTGCTGCTGACCTTGTTCAGCCTGTCCACCACCCTTGAAGAACGTGCACTGGGCCGGGCGCGGCGCGCCATCGAAGCCCTGATGGCGCTTCGGCCCGAAACGGCACTGCGCAAGAGTGCCGATGGAGCCGTCGAGGAAATCCCGGCGAGCCAGCTTCGGGTGGGCGATATCGTCATCCTTCGGCCCGGAGCCCGCGTGCCCGCCGATGGGACGATCGTCAATGGCCATAGCGCCATCGATGAAGCCAGCATTACCGGCGAGTCCATGCCGGTCAGCAAAGACCCCGGCGCGCCGGTTTTCGAGGCAACCGTCAATCTTGACGGCGTGGTCGAGGTCGAGGTGACCAAGGCGCTTGCCGAAAGCACGGTTGCGCGAATGATCGCCCTGGTGACCCAGGCGCAGGCGGCCAAGGCGCCCTCCGAGCGGTTCAGCGCCTGGTTCGGCCAGCGCTACACTATTGCGGTCCTCGTTGGCGCCGTGCTGGCGTTCATGGTTTTTTACGGGCTGGGCCGGGCCTGGGCTGAAGCGCTGTATCGGTCGGCGACGCTGCTGGTGGCCGCCAGCCCCTGCGCGATCGTGATCTCGGTGCCAGCTGCGATCTTGTCTGCCCTCTCGGCTGCGGCTCGCAGCGGAGTATTGTTCAAGGGCGGCGCGGCGCTCGAAACGCTGGCGGCGGTGGATATATTCGCTTTCGACAAGACCGGCACTCTGACCACCGGGCGGGCGGCGGTCACCGGTGTGGTTGCGCTTGATGGCGATGAAGCGCGCTTTCTCTCGCTGCTCGCCGGGCTTGAAGCCCAATCAGAACATCATAGCGCCGAAGCGATCCGGCGGGAGGTCAGCGAGCGCGGCATCGCGTTTGCCCAGGTCGATGACGTCAGCAACCGGCCCAGTGCCGGCATTGTTGGCCGCCATGCGCAAGGTCAGCTCTGGGCCGGCAATCCGCGACTGGCTGCGCAAATGAACGCCTCTCTCGACCATCCGGCACTGAGCAGCCTTTCTGAAACATCTCAGACCATCATCTATCTCGGACTGGGCTCCCAGGTTCTGGGCGCCGTCAGCATCGCCGATCAGGTCCGCGCGACCTCCAGAGCGGCGCTTGCGGCTCTGGCCCATCGAGGGATCAAGAAGATCGTGATGATGACCGGGGACCGCCGCCCGGTCGCCTTGCGTGTCGGCGAGGCGCTGGGCCTGGCTGCTGAAAATGTTCATGCCGACATGCTGCCGGAAGACAAAGTGCGCATGGTTGGCGAGCTGGCGAGCACTGGCAAGGTCGCCTTTGTCGGCGACGGCGTGAACGATGCGGCAGCGCTGGCGCGTGCCGATGTCGGCATCGCCATGGGTGCGGCCGGATCGGACGTCGCCCTTCAGGCGGCTGACGTTGCGCTCTTGTCCGAGGACATGGAGCGGCTGGCCGCTGCGCATGATCTGGCCCGCAAGACAGCCTCCATCATTCGACAGAACCTGACATTCGCCATCGGTGCGATGCTGGTTCTGGTCACGGGCGGGCTGTTCTTCGATCTGCCGCTGCCACTGGCGGTGATCGGCCATGAGGGGGGGACCGTGCTGGTGGTGCTGAACGGTTTGCGCCTGCTGGCTTCTCCCGTGCGCATCAAGGAGAGCGCGTAAGAGC
>JAHCJW010000149.1 GCA_026126125.1 Devosia sp. | reverse complement strand
GCGCCAGGCGTCGAAGCTGCCGCCGGCGATGAGGGCCCAGTACAGCTTGCCCGAACCGGTGCGGGCGGTGGCGAGGCCGAATTCGATGAATTTGGGCGAAAGCAGGGTGTTGCGATGGCCCTGGGACGCCAGCCAGCCTTCGATGACATGGGGCAGGGTCTTGTAACCCTTGGCGACGTTTTCGCCCACCGCGCCGAGATAGCCGGCCTCGGTGACGCGCTGGCGCAAGGTGGTGCCCAGATCATGGCTCAGCGTGTCCTTGCTGGCCATCAGCCGGGCCTGGGAGCGGGCGGCGGCCTCAAGGCGCGGATTATAGGTCCAGTCGGGGGCGCCATTGGCTTTTCGCGTGGCGTTGATGGCGATGAGGATCTGGTCGCGCGTCAGATCCTCGGGACGGTTCGAGGTGACGGCCGGCAGCGGCGGAATGGTGGCCGAGCAGGCCGAGAGCAGCGAGGCGGCGCCGAGGGCAAGGACGGCACGGCGGGAGAACTGGGGCATCGAAACCATCCGGCAGGTCAGGCCTGATCGTAGGCGCTGAGAAGATTGGGCAGGGCGGCCAGCTGGCCGATAATGGGTCTTTCCGCCTCGAGATCCCAGCAGGCCGACAAAGCGGCATGGGTGGCGGCCCAGCCCAGAATGCGCTTGCGGGGATAGTCGAGGCGCTGGGTGAGGATATCGAGCCGGGCGGCGATGCGGCGCGGATCGGCGAGAGCGCCGCTGGCGCCGACGGGATTGAGGAAAAAACTGGCCAGCTCATAGGCGGGATCGCCCAGCAGCCCCTTGGGGTCGATGGCGAGCCAGCCGCGATCGGAGGAGACGATATTGTCGTGGTGCAGATCGCCATGCAGGGGCACTTGCGCGCTGGGCTTGTCGAAAAGCTGCAGGGCGATGCCGGCGGAGCGGGCATAGAGATCGCGGGCGGTATGGGGCCAGGCGCGCACATCGGTGTCGAACAGCGCCTGATAGCGCTGGCGCAGCGGCTGCAGGCCATCGAGGGGCTCGGCGCGCGGGCGGTGCAGGCTGGCCACGACAGTGGCGAAGGCGATGGTGGTTTCGTCGTCGCGCCCTGCCCGCGCCGGCTCGCCCAGGGTCACCCCGCCGAGCCATTCCATGAAAATGGTATCGCCATGGATATCAAAGACCGTGGCGGCGCCTTCGCCTTCATACCATTGCAGGAGGCGGGCGCCCCTGCCCTCTTCCTCGGCCGCCTCGGCTTTGAGGATTTTCAGCGCCGCGAAGTTGCGGCCGTTCTGCTCGACGCGAAAAATCCAGCTGCGCGGGGTTTCCGCCATCAGGGTGGACTTGGTGAGCGACCAGCGGATCATGGCGCGGCTCAGCGCGGTTTCGGCAGGGGACTGATTCATCATGGCGCCATTAGAGCAGAAGGCGGCGGGCGATTCGAGCTTGGCTGCTGGATGACGCGTAAAGGTGAAGGAAATGCGGCGGCGGCGCCGTCAAAGCGTCGATGGCAAGGGCAGGAACAGCGCCACGACACCGAGGGCCAGAAAAACGCCGACGGCCTGCGAGATGAACAGCAGCCCGATCTGCAGCGGCGACAGGGTGACGATGAAGCGGCCGATATTGACGAAGGTCAACAGCGCGACGATGACCACGCCCAAGAGCAGCACCAGCCCCATTTCGCCAAAGACGGTCGAAAGCAGCAGCAGCAGGCCCGAGGCCAGCGTCACCCAATTGGTGGCCACGAGATAGGGCACGAAACCATCCTGGCGGCCCATCTGGCGCAAAACGATCCAGGCCATGCCCGCCTGGGCGGCAAACAGCAGGCCATTGACGATGATCGACTGGGTCGGGGCGCCGGCGGGCACCGGAATGCCGAGCAGCATGGGTCCGAACCCGGCCACGAGCACGGCGACAAGCACCGCGATCAGGCTGCCGACAAGGCCGCGCGGGGAGAAATCGAAAAAGGCGGCGGCATTGTGCTTGCCGGCGACCAGCGCGACAAAGCCGCGCGCGGCGTTGAGGGCTTCGTCGATAAAGGTCTGGGGCGACTGGGGCAAGGCAACAGGTCTCGTCTAGGGGGCGGGCACGGCGACGGGGCCGGTTAGCATGTAGAGCGTCATGGGCATGCCGACAAGCAGGGCCATGGTCAAAACCGCAAAAGCGATGGACACGCCAAGGCTCCACTGCCCGGCCATGCGCCCAAGGCGATGGAGCGCGAAACCCAGGATCGCCCACAGCGCCAGCAAGGCGAGGCCGCCCAGAAGCGAGAGGATCGTGCCAAGCACGAGATAGAAGACCAGGGCATAAAGGCCCGGAACCACAAGCGCCAAAAGCGGCGCCTCGGTCGGCACGGCGCGCCTTGTGCCCACAATGGCGATAAGGAGCGCGAGGATGGACAGGCCTTGCACGAAAAGGCCCGCCACCATGCCCTCCAGGGTCGGCAGGTTGACGCCGATGGCGGCAAAGGCGATCGAGACGACGGCGAAGAGGACAAACAGCACAAGGGCGGTGACCAGGCCGGAAGAGGTCAGCGCGAAGCGATGCCGCCAGCTCGCATCGCCGCGCACCAGCAGCAGCCAGCCCTGCGCAGCTTCGCTGAGCGCGGCCCAGATCTTCATCGCACGGCGCCGAAAAAGCCGGCCATGAAATGGCGATAGATTTCGGTGAGGCCGGTGAGATCGTCGAGGGCGATATGCTCGTCGGCCTTGTGCATGGAAGGACCGACAAGGCCACATTCGACCACCGGCCCATATTGGGCGATGAAGCGGGCATCGGAGGTGCCGCCGCCGGTGGAATATTCGGGGCGGCGCCCGGTCAGGGCCTCGATGCTGGCCGAGAGCGTTTCGACATCGGCACTGAGCGGGGAGAGGAAAGAGAGCGAGGGCACGCCGGATATGGAGAAATCGAGCGTGCAGCCCCGGGCATCGACGGTAGCGATGCGGGCACGCACCCAGTCGGCCAGGGTTTGCGGCGTCCAGCCGTCATTGTAGCGGATATTGAAGCGCAGGCTGCCGCTGGCGGGGATGACGTTGGAGACGGGATTGCCCACATCGATGGTGGTCAATTCGAGATTGCTGGCGGGAAAATGCGCGGTGCCGGCGTCCAGTGTTTCGCTGCTGAGCGCGGTGGCGATGGCGGCGAGGACGGGGAGCGGGTTATTGGCCTTGTGCGGATAGGCGACATGGCCCTGGGTTCCGGCGACGGTGACCTGGCCCGAGAAGGAACCGCGCCGACCGATCTTGATGCTGTCGCCCAGCGCCTCGGCGGAGCTGGGTTCGCCGACAATGGCGAAATCGAAGCCGTGGCCCTGTTGCTTCATCCAGGCGCAGAGCTTGTCGGTGCCGTTGACGGCGTCGGCTTCCTCGTCATTGGTGATGGCGAGCTGGATGGTTCCGGCCTCGGACGGGATGGCGGCGCAGGCGGCGACGAAGGCGGCAATGCCCGATTTCATGTCGGCGGCGCCGCGACCATAGAGCCTGCCATCGGCAAGGCGCGGGGTGAAGGGATCGGCGCTCCACAGCGCCAGATCGCCCGGCGGCACGACATCGGTGTGGCCGGCGAACAGCAGGCGGCGGCCGGAATTGCCGCGCGTGGCAAAGAGATTGTCGACCGGATAGGAGCCATCGCCGCTAAAGCGCAGCCGCGTCACGGAAAAGCCGAGCGCGGTCAATTCGGCTTCGAGCAGAGCCAGCGCCCCGGCCTCGTCCGGCGTGATCGAGGGACAGGCGATGAGGCGTTCGAGCAGGTCTTGCGGGTCGATGGTCAAGGGAAAGGTCCTAGAAGTCAGGCGGCGCCGTCGAGGGGATCGGGGCCGTAGCGATTGGCGCCGGCGGTGCCGCGCAGAAAGCCCAGCTGCACCAGCATGTAGATGGCAAAGACGGCGAAAATCAAGTTCAGCACCCCCAGCCAGATCGCGGGCATGGGCATGAGGATGCCGCCATTGTCGACCATGGTGACGCCGATGCCGCTGGCCTGCAAAAGGTTGAGCACGATGCTGGCGCCGATGAGGATTTTCAGATCCGTGCCGTCATTGCCGCGGTCGTGCCGACGCTTGAGGCCGATGCAATAGCTCGGCCAGATGAGCACGAGATTGATCAGCACCGCCGCCCAGGCCATGAAAGTGGCATTGCCGAAACTGACAATGCCCAGCACGATGCTGATGGCGATCGAGATGATGATCAGGGCGAGCACGCCCAACCACCATTGCTTGCGGCCGATCCGGCCCTCGGTCGTCGTCAACAAGGAAATGATCGCGTCCATGGCTTCCCCCAAGCTTCCCGTGGAATCACCCCACCCACGGGAAGTTTAGGTCAGCGCCGATGGTCCCGCCAGTCGGCTCAGTCGCGCAGCAGATCGTTGATGGCGGTCTTGGAGCGGGTCTGGGCGTCGACGGTCTTGACGATGACGGCGCAATACAGGTTGGGGCCGGGATTGCCGTCGGGCAGCGGCTTGCCGGGCAGGCTGCCCGAGACCACGACGGAATAGGGCGGCACCTTGCCGATATGGATTTCGCCGGTGGCGCGATCGACGATCTTGGTCGAGGCGCCGATGAACACGCCCATGGAAATCACCGAGCCTTCGCCCACGACGACGCCTTCGACGATTTCGGAACGGGCGCCGACAAAGCAATTGTCCTCGATGATGGTGGGACCGGCCTGGAGCGGCTCGAGCACGCCACCAATGCCGACGCCACCGGAAAGGTGCACATTCTTGCCGATCTGAGCGCAGGAGCCGACCGTGACCCAGGTGTCGACCATGGTGCCTTCATCGACATAGGCGCCCAGATTGACGAAGCTGGGCATGAGAATGGCATTCTTGCCGATGAAAGCCGATTTGCGGACAATGGCGCCGGGCACGGCGCGGAAGCCGGCGGTGCGCCAGGTGTTGTCGCTCCAGCCCTCGAACTTGGTCGGCACCTTGTCCCACCAGCTCGAATTCTGCGGCCCACCGGTCATCATCTGGTTGTCGTTGAGGCGGAAGGAGAGCAGCACGGCGCGCTTGAGCCACTGATTGACCTGCCATTGCCCATTGACCTTTTCGGCCACACGCGCCTGCCCGCTATCGAGCAGATCGAGCGCCGTGTTGACCGCATCGCGGATCTCGCCGGTGGTGGAAGAGGTGACCTCGGCGCGGTTTTCGAAGGCGGCATCGATGGTCTGGGCGAGCTGGGCGTGCGACATGGCGGTTCCTCGGACGTTATCGGCGCGGACCATAGCGGCGCCGGTTCGGGTGTCAACGGGATTGGCCGCTTCACGGCTTGGGCGAGACGATTTCCTGCCAGGTGTCGAGAAAGCGCTGGCGGCGCAAGGTATCGAGCGCGACGAGAAGGCTCGGGCCGAGCGCGATGGCCTGGATGACGCCACGGCCGCGCGCGGCGATGGCCTCGCTGGTCCAGGGGCCTTGCGCCCCCGGCACCACCGAGCCCAATGCGGTATCCCCCGCCGCCACCGCCTGCCCGGTGGGAGAGAGGGCGAAATCGACGAAGCTGCGCGCCAGATCGGGATGGAGCGCGGTGCGGGGAATGAGCATGGAGCGGGTCAGGACCAGCACATAGTCATCGGGCACGACGATTTCGATATTGGCGCCATCGGCCTGGCGGGCGAAGGCATAGGAGCCCAGCACATTATAGCCCAGCGCCAGCGCCCCATCGGAGACGCCATTGAGAATGGCGGGGCTGGAGCCGGAGAACTGCGCGTTGACGCGTCCGAAGGCGGCGGCCAAGCGCCAGAAGGTGGAGGAAATGGTCTGGTCCTGGGCGGCGAGGAGATAGCCGACGCCGGACAAGGCGATGTCATAGGTGGCGATCTGGCCGCGAAACCGCTCGGTCTGGGTTTCGAGCAATTCGGCCAGGGTGAGGTGCGTGCGCGGCACTTCCCCGGGGGCAAGGCGGTCGGGATTGTAGATGATGACCGCCGGCTCGAAGGTGAAGCCGAACACCTCGTTGCGCCAGCGGGCCCATTCGGGCAGTTGGGCGAGATAGGGGCTGTCATGGGCGATGGCATGGCCGTCATTGGCCAGCTTGAGCTGCAGATCGGAGGCGGAGCTGATGAGAAGGTCCGGAGTGACCGGCAGGGTGCGGGCCAGATATTGCTCATAGAGCGGGCGCGAATCCATTTCCTCATAGACCACGCTGACATGAGGAAATTGCGCCTGATAGCCGGCGATGAAGGCGACAAAGAGCGGCGTATCGGTGACCCCGGCAATGGTGAGCACGGTCTGGGTCGAGCCATCGGGCGCCGGATAATGGCTGCTTGCGGCGAAAGCCTCGGGCGGGGTGAGCACAAGCGCCAGCGCCGCGACGAGCAAAGGGGCCACGATGCCGCCACCGCCGCGCGGCCCGGCCATGGGCAGGCCGATCTCGACGACGAGGCCGCCGCCCGCGCGGTCGAGAAGGCGCAGGCTGCCGCGATGGGCGGTGACGACGCGGGCGACGATGGAGAGCCCGAGGCCCGAGCCGACCTTGCCGCCGCTGGTCTTGCCGCGCCGGAACCGCTCCAGCACGGCGGGTTTTTCCGCGTCGGGAATGCCCGGCCCCCGGTCGCTGACCCTGACCAGCAGCGTTGCTTCGGCAAGGCTCATGGCGATCTCCACCTGGCCTTCGGAATAGACCAGCGCATTGTCGACCAGATTGCGCATCATTTCGCGCAGGGCCACCCGATCGCCGCGCATCTGCACCTGGCGGACCGGATCGGCGGCGTCGAGCGTCACGCGCCCCATCTGGTCGGGATCGAGCCGCTGCCGCACTTCTTCGATCACCGACCAGAGCGCGTTGTTCTCGCTCTCGTGCGCTTCGAGCCGGTGGGAGATGGTGGCGTCCATCAGGAGCTGGCTGACCAACTGGCTCGCCTGCACCGCCCCGGTATGGATGCGGCCGACACGGCGGCGCAGGGCTTCGGGGTCCTGCTCGTCCATCGCCACCTCGGCCTGGGCGCGGAGCGAGGCCAGCGGCGTGCGCACTTCGTGCGCCGCTTCGGCCACCAGGCCCGTGGTGCGTTCCATGGCATTGCGCAGCCGGCCCATGAAGCCGTTTAGCGCGGCCACCAGATGGCTGACCTCGACCGGCACCGGCACGGTGAGGGGCGAGAGCTCGTCGGGCGCGCGCGCCTGCAATTCGTGTTCGAGCTGGGTGAGGGGCGCGAACATGCGCGAAATGCCGAACCAGACGAGGGCGGCGGCGAGAAGGGTCAGGGCGATGACCGGCACGATGGCATTGGAGAGGATCTCGGTGCTGAGCGCCTCGCGCTGGCGCTGGGTTTCGGCGACGTGGATAGTGACCCAGCCGGTATCGCTGGCGGTGGAAATCAGCCGCCCGACGCTGACCACGCGTACCATTTCGTCGCGATAGACCACATCGGCGAAATGCGGCTCGGCGGAGGTGGTTTCACCCATGGCGAGCGCCAGATCCTCATAGCCGGTGACGGTGCGCGCCTCGGGGTCCTCGACGGCGTAGAAGACGCGATCCTGCCCGGAGAACATGGCAAAGGCGGCAAAGGGCAATTCGACGAACACCGTCTCGTTTTCCACCTGCACCGCACCGGCGATGGTGAGGGCGGAGGCGGCGAGCAGGCGATCGAAGGCGCGGTCGGAGGCGCGGTCGGCATAGTCGCGGATAAAAAGGATCAGCACCACGGCCGCGGCGAGAAGCAGGGCCACGGCGAGGGTGAGGATGCGCCGGCGAATGGAGAAGGTGGGGGTCATGGCGCGGGAGACAACCTAAGGCCGGTGGCTCTCACCCCCTCCCCATCCCTCCCCTCAAGGGGGAGGGTGTCGGGCCTGTGAACTTGGCTTGCTGAATGCCCCACAAGCGCGATGTCACCCTCCCCCTTGAGGGGAGGGAAGGGAGGGGGGGCTGGCAGGCGCTGCGATAAAAAATTACCCGCGATAGCCTGTCCCATACCATCTGGATCCGGGCAGCAGGAAAACTCACCCATCCACGGCCCGCGCCACATAGCCGACGCCGCGCACCGTGCCGATCTCGACGCGCGCGGCTTCGAGCTTCTTGCGCAGGCGCGAAATATGCAGCTCCAGCGCATTGACGGAAACGGCTTCGTCGAAATTGAACAGCTGGTTCATCAGCCGCTCCTTGGCCACCACCTTGCCGGCATGGGTGAGCAGGATTTCGAGCAGGCGGAATTCGCGCCGGCCCAGTTCCAGCCCCTTGCCGGCAATGGTGGCGTTAAGCCCGGCCAGATCAAGCTCGAGATCGCCCAGCGCCAGAGTGCTGCTGGTCTGCCCGCCGGTGCGGCGCATCAGGGCGCGCAGGCGCGCCTCAAGTTCACGCAGGTCGAAGGGCTTGACCAGATAGTCGTCGGCGCCCAGATCGAGCAGGCTGACCTTGTCGTCGATTTCCGAGCGGGCGGTCATCACCAGGATCGGCGCATTGAACCGGCCGCGCCGCAATTCGGCGATCAGCCCGATGCCGTCGCGATTGGGCAGCATCAGATCGAGCGCCACCGCGTCGAAATCCTGCCCTTGGGCGGTGGGCACCACTTCGGCGCCGTCGCGCACCCATTCGACCGAATGGCCGGCCGTGCGCAGGCGCTTTTCGATCGCTTCGCCCAGATCCTCATTGTCCTCGACCAGCAGAATGCGCATGCGCGGCTCCGTCTCCCCTGAGCCATAGTAGAGGAAGGCAGGCGGGAGAGGAAACCCGGCTTGGGTCTTAT
>JAHCJW010000148.1 GCA_026126125.1 Devosia sp. | reverse complement strand
ACACCGGATCGGCGGCCAAAGCGCGGGCGATCTCCACCCGGCGCCGCTCGCCGCCCGACAGCGCCAGCGCGTTGGACCGGGCCAGATGGCCAATGGAAAATTCCTCGAGCAGGCTGTCGAGCCGCCGTTTGCGCTCGGCGCGGCCCTTCACGGTGTTTTCGAGAATGGCCATGATATTGTCGGCGACGCTCATGCCGCGAAAGATCGAGGGCTCCTGCGGCAGATAGCCGACACCCAATTGCCCGCGCTGGAACAGGGGCAGATGGGTGATGTCGTTGCCGTCGAGCCTGATCTGCCCGGCATCGGGGCGGACAAGGCCCATGATCATGGTGAAAACCGTGGTCTTGCCGGCGCCATTGGGGCCCAGAAGCCCGACCGCTTCGCCGCGCCGCACCGCCAGCGAGACCTCGCGCACCACTTCGCGCTTGCCGAAGCGCTTGGCCAAGCCATGCGCCACCAGCCAGCCGGTCTGGTCGATGCGGGGGCGGGGGGCGGAAGAGGCACTCATTGGGCGGAGAACACCCCGGTCACCCGTCCGCCCGAAGCGGCGGTGAAGGTCGAGACGCCGGTGCCCATATTGACCACCAGTTCACCCGCCTTGATGGTGCCGCTGGCATTGATCACCACCACATTGCCGGTGAGGCGCAGCGTCTGGGCGCCGGGGGTGAAGACGGCGCGCTCGCCGCTCGCTTCCTGGTCGCTGGTCTTGAGGCGCACGGCGCCGGTCGCCTCGAAGGAGCGGATGTCGCTGGTGCCGCCCTCGCCATAGGTGGCGACGACTTTCGGGGCCCAGACGGTGACGCTGGGATGGGTCACCACCACCGAACCGGTGAAGATGGCCTGGCGACTGGTTTCCTCGACGGTGAACAGATCGGCGGAGATCTCCACCTTCTGCTGGGCGAGAGCGGGAGAAAGCCCGCCAACAAGGATCAGGACGGACAGCAGGGGGCGGATCATGGCAAAACTTCTCCGGGCGTCGCGGGCAGGGTGACAATGGCACGCGCGAATGTCCAGATTTTGGCCTGGGCATCATAGACCAGACCCTCGGCGCGGATGGCCGTGCCGTCGGCATAGTCGATTTCCACCGGCCCCGACGTGGTCAGGGTCTGGCTCTGCCAGTCGAACACCGATTGGCTGAGCGCGCCCTGCGTCCCCTGCGAATCGGCGATTTCGGTGCGGCCGGGCACCAGCACCTGCTGGCGCAGCGCATCGAGCTCGGCCCGGGCGGCAAAGGCTTCCATCTGCACCCCGTCGGCGCGGTTGAGCACCACGGCGGCGTTGCTCAGCCCGATCAGGTCGGTATTGCTGGTCGCCGCCCGCGCCGCATCGGCAAAGACGCGATAATGCGAGCCGTCCTCGAGCACGCCGGCATATTCGGGCGCCTCGACCGTGATCGCGTCGGGGGTGACGCTGAGCCGGCCGATGCCATAGCGCTCGCCCAGGCTCGACAGATAGATCTGCCCCACAAGCGCGACGAGCGTGATCGCCCCCAGCACCGGCACGCCGAGGCGCAGGGCGGCGACGACGCGATTGCGCCGCATCAACCGGGCGTAAACCCCGTCCCGCCCGTTGCTTCCGGCCAGCGCCATGGCCATCAGCTGTGGGCGAAAATGTCGGTTTCGTCCCAGCCCATAAGGTCCAGCGCGCAACGGGTCTTCAAAAACTCGAAGCAGGACTGGGCCAGCTCCAGGCGGTTTTCGCGCTTGAGCATGCGGTCGAGATGGCGCTTGAGATCGTGCAGATAGAGCACGTCCGAGGCGGCATAATCGAGTTGGGCGTCGGAGAGTTTTTCCGCCCCCCAATCCGAACTCTGCTGCTGCTTGGAGAGATCGACATTCAAGAGTTCGCGCACGATGTCCTTGAGCCCGTGCCGGTCGGTATAGGTGCGCACCAGCCGCGAGGCGATCTTGGTGCAATAGATCGGGCCGGTGACCACGCCGAAGCGGTTCTGCAGCGCGGCGACGTCGAAGCGCGCATAATGGAAGATCTTGGTCACCCCCGGATCGGTCAGCAGCTTGACCAGATTGGGCGCCTCGCTGACATTTTGCGAGATCTGCACGACATCGGCACTGCCATCGCCGGGCGAGAGCTGGACCACGCAGAGCCGGTCGCGACGCGGATCGAGCCCCATGGTTTCGGTGTCGATCGCCACCTCGCGGCCGTAATTGCTCAAATTCGGCAAATCGCCGCGATGCACTCGAATGGCCATGAACGGTCCCGTTTCTGAGGTCTTTTCCCTTCCTTGACACAGCAAAGGGGCGATGGGAAGGCGCCTGCGCTCACGGGGGGCAGCAAGAATTGCTCAACCTTGTCGTAACCTCATATCAAGATTTCTTTATATCCGCCTTGACCCAAAGGGGCATGGGTGCAACAAACCGTCGCAATAGCGCTCTTTTTGGGCATTTTCGACAGTTTTGAGGAATTTTGGCGTGGCGCGCTCTTCCTATCTCTTCACCTCTGAATCGGTCTCCGAAGGCCATCCGGACAAGGTCTGCGACCGGATTTCGGACGAAATCGTCGACCTGATTTTCCGCGAGGCCAAGAAAGTCGGCATGGATCCGGGCCAGGTGCGCATCGCCTGCGAAACCCTGGCCACCACCAATCGCGTCGTCATCGCCGGCGAAGTGCGCGTGCCCGAAACGCTGCTGAAAAAGGGCAAGGACGGGCAGGTGCTGCTCGACGCCACCGGCGCGCCGGTGGTCAACCCCTCCAAGTTCAAGTCGGCGGCGCGCAAGGCCATTCGCGCCATCGGCTATGAGCAGTCGGGCTTCCACTGGAAGACGGCCAAGATCGATGTGCTGCTGCACGGCCAGTCGGCCGATATCGCCCAGGGCGTCGATGCCGCCGGCAACAAGGATGTCGGGGCGGGCGATCAGGGCATCATGTTCGGCTATGCGGCGCGCGAAACCCCCGAATTGCTGCCCGCCCCGATCTATTACGCCCACAAGATCCTCGAAACCCTGACCGAGGCGCGCAAGGCCAATAACGGCCCGGCCGGCAAGCTGGGGCCCGACGCCAAGAGCCAGGTGACGGTGCGCTACGAAAACGGCAAGCCGGTGGGCGTGACCCAGATCGTGCTCTCGACCCAGCATCTGGACGAGACGCTGAGCTCGGCCGATGTGCGCAAGATCGTCGAACCCTATGTGCGCTCGGCGCTGCCCGAGGGCTGGATCGACGACCAGACCGTCTGGCACGTCAATCCGACCGGCAAATTCGTCGTCGGCGGCCCCGATGGCGATGCGGGTCTGACCGGGCGCAAGATCATCGTTGACACTTATGGCGGCGCGGCGCCGCATGGCGGCGGCGCCTTTTCGGGCAAGGACCCGACCAAGGTCGACCGTTCGGCCGCTTATGCGGCGCGCTATCTGGCCAAGAACGTGGTGGCGGCCGGCCTCGCCGACCGGGCGACGATCCAGCTCAGCTACGCCATCGGCGTCGCCAAGCCGCTCTCGATCTATGTCGATCTGCACGGCACCGGCAAGGTCGATGAGGCCAGGCTCGAAACCGCGCTCGGCGAAGTGATGGATTTGACCCCGCGCGGCATCCGCACCCATCTCGACCTCAACAAGCCGATCTACGCCAAGACCGCGGCCTATGGCCATTTCGGCCGCAAGCCGGGCCGCGACGGCTCGTTCTCCTGGGAAAAGACCGACCTGGTGAAGGCGCTCAAGGAAGCGGTGAAGTAGCCAGGCGACCGTTTCCCATAATATCGACCGCCCGGTCATTGCCGCCAAGGCGGCAATCCCATGTCTTTATCCCGAAACCGGGGCCACTTTCGGCAGACATGCTCTCATTATTTGCGCAAGGCCGCCATGACCTCTTCCGAACTCCCCAAAACCCGCTCGGGCGAGCCGCGTGCCTTTTTCGGCCGCCGGGCGGGCAAGAAACTGCATGACGGCCAGCAGGCCGTGGTCGAGGCGACCTTGCCCGAAGTCGAGATCAGGCTCGAGGGCGCGCTCGAGCCCAAAACCCTGTTCCCGCAGGCGCAGCGCCTGGTCATCGAGATCGGCTATGGCGGCGGCGAACATCTGGCGCGCAAGGCCGAGGAAGAGCCCGGCACCGGCTTTATCGGCTGCGAGGTCTATACCGGCGGCATCGGCAAGATGGCGCAGGCCATCGATGCGCGCGGGCTCAAAAATGTGCGCCTGTTCACCGATGATGCGCTCAAACTCCTCATGGCCCTGCCTCAGGCCAGCATCGACGCGGTCTATCTGCTCTATCCTGATCCCTGGCCCAAGACGCGCCACCACAAGCGGCGTTTTGTCTCCCCCACCACGCTCGACGAGCTGGCGCGGGTGATCCGGCCGGGCGGCGCCTTTCATTTCGCCACCGATATCGAGGATTATGCCGATTGGACCCTGGCCCATATCCTGCGGGCGCCCCAATTCCGCTTCGAGCCCGAGGCGCCGGGCAGCTGGCACCAGCCCTATCCGGGCTGGCAGCCGACGCGCTATGAACAAAAGGCCCGGCGCGAGGGGCGGATGATCAGCTTCTATTTCAGCTTTCTGCGGGTATAGGCCGGCTCGCGGGTTTTCCCCGTGGGGAGGGGGTCTTGCCCCTCATGCGGGCCTCTGCGGCTTGTCTGTTGCAAAATAGCGAACGCAAAGTTTTGGAGGGCCGACCCTTCATGTCCGGCGGGCGCGACCCATATCGGGAACACCGTCCCCTGCCGGAGTGCATCCTGTGCCGCCTCGTCCTCGCCCCGCCGCCCCGATCGTAAACAACATGCTGGCGGTGCGGCCCGGCAAGTGGACGCTGGTGGTGATCGCCGAGCTGCGCGAGGGCACGCGGCGCTTCAACGAATTGCGTCGGGCCATGGGCGGGGTGTCGCAGAAATCGCTGACCACCACCCTGCGCGACCTCGAGCGCGACGGCTTTATTTCGCGCACCGCCTACGCCACCATTCCGCCGCGCGTCGATTACCAGCTGACCGAGATGGGGCTGGAACTGCTCGCCCTCGCCGATGGCTGGCGCCGTTTCGCCGATCGGCACCGCCCGGCGGTGGAGGCGGCCCGGCTGCGCTTCGATGCCGCCCAGGATGTTTTCAGCTTCGACGCCGATAGCGACGAATAGGGCATGTCTGGACCTGATCGCTTCAGGCCCAGACATGCCCTCTGTCCGCCCGGCTACGGGCGCCGCCGGATAAGCGGCGGCGCCGGAGCCCTGGGCATTTACAGGCTGACCGGGGTCAGCGTGTCATTGGTGAAGAAGCGCATGGTCTTGGCGCCATCTTCAAGCGTCACATAGGCGCGCACCAGATCACCCCATTCTTCCACGGCCGAGGCGGTGACGCCCTTGTCCTTGAGGCGGGCGATGACGGTGGCGTTGTCGAAAGCGGATTCGGCGACGATGCTCTGCGGCACGCCCGTATCGGCAAAGGCCGGAGCGGCAATGCCGGCCAGGCTGGCGGCGGCGACGAGGGCGATGACGGTGTTCTTGATCATTTTCAGTGTTCCTTTCGTTTGAACACCTCACAGATGCGATCGCGCCTTCGTCCTCTCAAGCCCGCCGCAGATGGCTTTTCGCTCTTGAAACCGGCGCGGCAAGGCCCAGAGTTTGTTTCGGGAAATCAAGGGCTTGCCAGGACACCCAGTATCGTTTCCGAAACCGCGTATGTCTTGTGTGACCATTGGCGGGAACTGGGCTGGCGGGCCGGCTGTTGTGCTCGAAAGGAGCCCAGCATGTCCATCAAAGTCCGCATTCTCGACACCGCGCCCGTCACCCACAATGTCCGGCACTACCGGGTCGAACGGCCGAAAAATTATCGCTTCTCTCCCGGCCAGGCCACCGAGCTCAGTCTCGACAAGGAGGGGTGGCGGGACGAAAAGCGCCCCTTCACCTTTACCGGGCTCGTCGATGACGAGACGCTCGAATTCACCATCAAGAGCTATTTCGACCATGCCGGCGTCACCAATGCGCTGTGGTCCTGCGGGGCGGGCGACGGGCTGATCCTGCGCGAGCCCTGGGGCACGATCCAATATCGAGGGCCCGGCACCTTCATCGCCGGTGGCGCCGGCGTCACCCCGTTCATCGCCATTCTGCGCCACCTCAACGCCACCGGCAAAATCGCCGGCAACCGGCTGATCGCCTCGCATCGCACCGAAAAGGACATCATCCTGCGTGACGAGTTCGAGGCCATGGACGGGCTCGAAACGCTGTGGACGCTGACCGGGGACAGCCGCAGCGCCCTGTTGCAGGAGCGGATCGACGCCGACTTCCTCCAGCGGCACGTGCGCGATTTCTCGGGCAATTTCTATCTTTGCGGGCCCGATGCCATGGTCAAGGACCTGCGCGCGGCGCTCGAAGCGCTGGGCGCCGATGTCGATAGTCTCACCTGGGAGAAGTGAGGGGCCTCAGGGCTGGTCCAGCCAGAGCCGAATGGCGGCGGCGGTGGCCTCGGGCTGTTCGAGCGGCACGAGATGACCGGCGCCGGGGATGATGGTGAAACGGGCGCCGGCAATGGCGGCGGCGATCTGTGTTGCGCCATCGACCCCCGTCACCTGATCGGCCTCGCCGACGATGACCGCGGTGGGCACGGCGATGCTGGCCAGCACGGGCCGCGAATCGGGGCGATGCAGCACGGCGCTTTGCTGGTCGATATAGGCCGCCGCTCCCGTCTCGCGCGCCATGCCCAGGTGAATGGCGCGCAACTCCTCGTTATTTTGATGGTCGGGATGGACGGCATGGGCGAAATTGGCGCCGGCCACGGCGTCGAATTTTCCCGCCGCGGCCAGGGCCAGCATGCGGCGGCGCAACGCCGCCAATTCGGCGCTGTCCGGCCGCGCCATGGTGGCAAGGCAACATAGGCGCGTCACCCGCTCGGGCGCCTGGCGCATGATCTCGAAGGCGATATAGCCGCCCATGGAAAAGCCCAGTAGCGCAAAGCGCGGCGGCGCCTCGGCCAGAATGGCCGCGGCGATGGCGGCCATGCTATTGCCGCGCCGGTGATTGGCGATGACGATCGAGCGCTCGGGCCACAGGGCCGGCAGCAGCGGCGCGAAGGCGCGCTCGGTACAGTTGAGGCCCGGGACGAGCAGAAGCGGTTCAGCGTGGATCATGTCGGGATTTTCCGGTCGGAGCGGCCAAGAGAGGCGCCAAAAAGCTGCCATCTTGCGATTTGGCGGCATTGGCGCTATATGTCCATCAACATCTCTAGCATCTTGCGGGAGTGGGAGCCGACCGGCCCCGCTCTTTTTTGTTATCTCACAGGGACCGATGAGCTTCGACCTCACAGAGAAACGCTATATCAAGGAAACCGGGCTCGAGGCCCGCATTTCCCGTATCGTCGAGCCGGTAGCCAACGATCTGGGCTATGCGCTGGTGCGCATCAAGATCACGCCCGACAATGGCTGCACGCTGCAGATCATGGCCGAGGACGGCCATGGCCGCTTCACCATCACCGATTGCGAGAAGCTCAGCCAGGATCTGTCGCCGGTGCTCGACGTGGAAGATCCGATCGACCGCGAATATCACCTCGAGGTTTCCTCGCCCGGCATCGACCGGCCGCTGGTGCGCCGCCGCGACTATGAGCGCTATCTGGGCCACGAGGCCAAGGTCGAGCTGGCCGACATGATCAATGGCCGCAAGCGCTTTCGCGGGCTGATCAAGGCGGTCGACGCGGAGAGCGTGACCGTCACTTTGCCCGATGCGCCCGGCGGCACCGACCCCGATCACCGCCTCTTGCTCGTCCATATCGCCGAAGCCAAGCTGGTGATGACCGACAAGCTAATGGATGCGGCCCGGGCCGACCAGGCATTGCACCCGATCGACGACGACGAGACCGAAACGGTCGAATATTCCGACGCCGACAATGACGACGATACTCTCGCCGAGGAGACGAAATAATGGCCGTTAGCGCGAACCGACTCGAGCTCCTGCAGATCGCGGACGCCGTTGCCCGCGAAAAGTCGATCGACCGCATGGTGGTGATCGAGGCCATGCAGGACGCCATGGAAAAGGCCGCCAAGGGTCGCTATGGCGCCGAAACCGAAATCAAGGTCGAGATCAATCCGCGCACCGGGGAAACCCGCATGTGGCGCCTGCTGGAAATCGTCGACGCCGTCGAGGAGCCGTCCCGCCAGGTCGATCTCAAGCTCGCCCAGTCCAAATCGCCGCAGGCCAAGATCGGCGACTTCCTCACCGAGCCGCTGCCGCCGATGGAATTCGGCCGCATCGCCGCCCAGTCGGCCAAGCAGGTCATCGTGCAGAAGGTGCGCGATGCCGAGCGCGACCGCATGTATGAAGAATATTTCGGCCGCATCGGCGAAATCGTCAACGGCACGGTCAAGCGCGTCGAATATGGCAATGTCATCGTCGATCTGGGGCGCGGCGAAGCCATCATCCGTCGCGACGAATTGATCCCGCGCGAAATGTTCCGCTATGGCGACCGCGTGCGCGCCTATATCTACGACGTGCGCCGCGAGCAGCGCGGCCCGCAGATTTTCCTGTCGCGCTCGCATCCCCAGTTCATGGCGAAGCTCTTCGCCCAGGAAGTGCCGGAAATCTACGACGGCATCATCGAGGTGAAGTCGGTCGCCCGCGATCCGGGCAGCCGCGCAAAAATCGCCGTGATCTCGCGCGATTCCTCGATCGACCCGGTCGGCGCCTGCGTCGGCATGCGCGGCAGCCGCGTCCAGGCGGTGGTCAACGAGCTG
>JAHCJW010000147.1 GCA_026126125.1 Devosia sp. | reverse complement strand
GGCGTGGGCCTGAGCGAGGACGTCAAACAGTTCCTGCACTACAACGCCAACAAGGCGCTGATGAACCTCGGCTATGAAGCCTTGTTCCCGCCGGAAGCCTGCAGGGTCAATGCGGCGATCCTTTCGGCTCTGTCGCCCAATGCCGACGAGAACCATGACTTCTTCTCGGGGTCTGGCTCCAGCTACGTCATTGGTAAGGCCATCGCCACCGAGGACGAAGACTGGGACTTCTGAGGACGGTTTGCATGATAGCGCCGGCTACGGCTTGCGCCTTCATGCTCAACATATCATGTAGCCCATGCTTTCGGTTCCGCCGGATTGGGCGCGGTGAGTAGATGATAGAAAGCTCGGACAGGCTGCTGTGCAAAGCCGAGATACTGCCCAGAAGCGCTATGCTTCGTCGGTTTTATCTCGGCGTTCAACTGTCACCCCCGTTGATTTCGGCGCCCCACACGGTCGAGCTATGATGGTTACTCGATGCCGCAATCTGTACAAGTCAGCTGTCAGGTTTCACCGGCTAATTTTGCTGGGTTGTAACAACATGGCCGTTTATCTCTGCACAAAGCGAAGAACTACACTATCGGCCCCGGTTCATCAGGCGCGCGTTTGTCTGTTTCGGGCATAGGTGGCGCCCGATCTCAGCAAGATCGACACCAAATAACTCCGCTCTGGTAACCTGGTGGGGCCTCAGCGCCTAGCCCGCAGCGCCGCCGACGATAAGGCGCATACACTGACGTCTTCCTCTGGCTACCTTTGAACAAAAGCTGCCTGACCGCTTCCGGCCCCATTATGGTCGGTGCTGGCCACCATGCAGAACCGGCGCTGTTCTGACCGCGAAAAATTGCGGTTTTGGTTGGTGGGAAGTCTGATGGTGGTTCCGCAGTTCTAGCAGGTGGCGCAGGGGGTAGCTGTATCCCTAGGAAATCCGCGGAAAAGTGAAAGGCCCCGATTTCGGGGCCTTTCGATCGATTGCTTCAGCCGGAGGCGGACTGTTGGGTCCATTGAGGCAGAATGAGGGTGTGCGGGACCAACTTATAAGGGCCGTTACATCACCAACAGTGCTGTGCCTTAGCTGCAGCCGGTGGTCGTGCCGCAGGTGTCGCATTTGAGGCAGGTGCCGTTTCGCACCATGGTGAAGTTGTGGCACTCGGTGCATTGGTCGCCGGTATAGCCCTTCATCTGGGCTTCGGCGCGGAGAAGGCCGGTGTCCTTGCTGGGCGGCGGGGTCGGGATCGGCCTCAGCTCCGCGGTATTGAGCGCGGTGGCGGCCGGCTCGATCTTGAGCGCCGTGGCACTGCGCAGGGCGGTGATGGTGGAGGTGCCGCTCGGGCCCTGGGGCACCAATTTGGTGGCCTCCGCCGTCGGCACCAGCATCAAAGAGGCATTGGCCGTCTTGCCGCGCGTCATGCCGCGCGAGACGAAACGCTCGGCGGGAACCGGCGCCGGGGCCGTTGCTTCGGGGCGGACGCCCACATCTTCGGCAACGCCCTTGCCCAGCGAGGTGGGGCTATCGGCGTTGACATGGGCCAGATCGTTGCGGTCGAGATAGGACACGGCGAGTTCGCGGAACACATAGTCGAGGATCGACGTCGCGTTCTTGATGCGGTCATTGCCCATGACCATGCCGGCCGGCTCGAACCGGGTGAAGGTGAAGGCCTCGACATATTCGTCCAGCGGCACGCCATATTGCAGGCCGAGCGAAATCGCGATGGCGAAATTGTTCATCATGGCACGGAAGGCGGCGCCTTCCTTGTGCATGTCGATGAAGATTTCCCCAAGGCGCCCGTCTTCGTATTCGCCGGTGCGCACATAGACCTTGTGACCACCAACGACCGCCTTCTGGGTGTAGCCCTTGCGGCGATCGGGCATTTTCTCGCGTTCGCGATAGACCTTCTCGACGATCTTTTCGACGATGACTTCGGTGCGGGCAGCAGCGGGCAGGGCGGCGATGGTCTCGATGGCGTCGTCTTCGTCCTCGTCATCGGTGGCGAGCAGCGAGGAGTTGAGCGGCTGGCTGAGCTTGGAGCCGTCGCGATAGAGCGCATTGGCCTTCAGCGCCAGGCGCCAGGACAGCATATAGGCGTTCTTGGCATCTTCCACGGTCGCATCATTGGGCATGTTGATGGTCTTGGAGATGGCGCCCGAAATGAAGGGCTGGGCGGCGGCCATCATCAGGATGTGGCTCTCGACCGAGAGATAGCGCTTGCCGATCTTGCCGCAAGGGGTGGCGCAATCGAAGACCGGCAGATGCTCGGGCTTGAGGAAGGGCGCGCCTTCGAGCGTCATCGCCCCGCAGACATGGATATTGGCCGCCTCGATGTCCTTCTTGGAAAAGCCGAGGAACGGCAGGAGTTCGAAGGAGAAATCATTGAGCTGTTCGTCGGTGACGCCGAGACCCTTGAGGAAGTCGGCGCCCAGCGTCCACTGGTTGAAGACGAACTTGATATCGAAGGCCGACTTCATCGCGGCGTTGAGCGCCTCGATCTTGTCGTCGCCAAAGCCCTTGGCGCGCAGCGTCGAGGGATTGACGCCCGGGGCCTGGTTGAGATTGCCATGGCCGACCGCATAGGCTTCCATTTCGGCGATCTGGTCTTCCGAATAGCCCAGCGTGCGCAGGGCCGGGGGCACGGCGCGGTTGATGATCTTGAAATAGCCGCCGCCGGCCAGCTTCTTGAATTTCACCAGCGCGAAATCGGGCTCGATACCGGTGGTGTCGCAATCCATGACCAGGCCGATCGTGCCGGTGGGCGCGATGACGGAAACCTGGGCGTTGCGATAGCCGTGCTTTTCGCCCAGCGCCAGCGCCTCGTCCCAGGCGGCCTTGGCGCGGATCGAGAGGTTCTCGTCCTTGAGATTGGCGTGGTCGAGCGGCACCGGGATGATCGAGAGGCCCTCATAGCCATCCCCATTGCCATAGGCGGCATTGCGATGGTTGCGGATGACGCGCAGCATATGCTTGGCGTTACGCTTGTAATCCTTGAAGGCGCCCAGCTCGCCCGCCATTTCCGCTGATGTCGCATAGGAAACGCCGGTCATGATCGCGGTGACGGCGCCGGCAATGGCGCGGCCCTCGACCGAGTCATAGGGAATGCCCGAGGTCATCAGGAACCCGCCGATATTGGCGTAGCCGATGCCCAGCGTGCGATATTCATAGGAGCGCTCGGCAATCGCCTTGGACGGAAACTGCGCCATCATCACCGAGACTTCGAGCACGATGGTCCAGAGACGGACGGTGTGCTCATAGGCGGCGGTGTTGAAGCTGCCATCCTCATTGCGATAGGGCAGCAGGTTCACCGAGGCGAGGTTACAGGCCGTGTCGTCGAGGAACATATATTCCGAGCACGGATTGGAGGCGTTGATCGGGCCGGCGGCCGGCGAGGTATGCCACTCATTGATCGTGGTGTGATACTGGATGCCGGGATCGGCCGAGGCCCAGGCCGCGTAACCGATCTGTTCCCAGAGGTCGCGGGCCTTGAGCGTCTTGATCGTCTTGCCGGTCTGGCGCGCGGTGAGGTTCCACTCGCCATCGTTTTCGACGGCGTTGAGGAAATCGTCGGTGACGCGCACCGAATTGTTCGAGTTCTGGCCCGAAACGGTGAGATAGGCTTCCGAGTCCCAGTCGGTGTCGTAGACCGGGAATTCGATATCGGTATAGCCCTGCTTGGCGAACTGGATGACGCGGTAGATATAGTTCTCCGGCACCAGCGCCTTCTTGGCGGCGCGCACTTCGCGCTTGAGCGCGGGATTGAGCGCCACGTCGAAGCAATCGTCGTCATTGCCTTCGCAATTGACGGCGGCCTTCATGATCGCCTTCAAATGCTTGGAGACGACCTTGGAGCCGGTGACGAGCGCCGCCACCTTCTGCTCTTCCTTGACCTTCCAGTTGATATATTCCTCGATATCGGGGTGATCGATATCGATCACCACCATCTTGGCGGCGCGGCGCGTGGTGCCGCCCGATTTGATGGCGCCGGCGGCGCGATCGCCGATCTTGAGGAAGCTCATCAGGCCCGAGGACTTGCCGCCGCCCGAGAGCTTTTCGCCGGCGCCGCGCAGGGCCGAGAAATTGGTGCCGGTGCCCGAACCATATTTGAACAGGCGCGCCTCGCGCACCCAGAGGTCCATGATGCCGTTTTCATTGACCAGGTCGTCATTGACCGACTGGATGAAACAGGCATGGGGCTGGGGGTGCTCATAGGAGCTTTTCGACTGCACCAGCTTGTGGGTGAACGGATCGACATAGAAATGGCCCTGGCCGGGGCCGTCGATGCCATAGGCCCAGTGAAGGCCGGTGTTGAACCACTGCGGGGAATTGGGCGCCACGCGCTGGGTGGCGAGCATATAGGCGAGCTCATCGAAGAAGGCGCGGGCGTCCTCCTCGGAATTGAAATAGCCGCCCTTCCAGCCCCAATAGGTCCAGGTACCGGCCAGGCGGTCGAACACCTGGCGGCTGTCCTGCTCGGAGCCATAGCGCTCGGCCTCGGGCAGCCTGGCCAGCGCCGCTTCGTCGGGAACCGAGCGCCAGAGCCAGGACGGCACCGAATTCTCTTCGACCTTCTTCAGGACCTTGGCCACGCCGGCCTTGCGGAAATATTTCTGCGCGATGATGTCGGTGGCCACCTGCGACCAGTTGGCCGGCACAGCGATATCCGCGAGCCGGAACACCACCGACCCGTCCGGATTGCGGATCTCACTGGTGGCCGAGCGAAACTCGATGGAGCTGTAACGATCCGCGTTAGCAGACGTGAAGCGACGTTCGATGCGCATGGAGGTAATCTCGGCTATTAGATGGTGATGGGCGCGCAAAACTAGACTCGCGCCAGGTTGAGCCTAGAAAAGGCTTCTTTGCGCACGGAGTCGACTCATCAATTTTTCGCCCTAAACACACCATGGGTTGTGATCGCTGTCTGAGGTGGCGCAAAATCTAGTGTTTAATATGGGGATAGTGTGGATAACTCACAACCGTCTTCATCGTGTCACCCGGGTGGGGTTTTCCTGCCTCGGCAACAAAAACTGCATCAAACTTGATCGATAACCCCGCGCGATTCCTCGCCTTTTTGCTCGAAAAAGTTGGCGGCCGACTCGGTGGAACAGGTGTCAAGAGCGAGTTTTTTCGTCGCTATCCACAGCTTGGGCCTACCACCTCTTGTGTCCTTGGGTCACCGACACACAAGGCGCCGCCCGGGCACCCGCTTTTGGCTAGGCTCGCCGCTCGCATCATGCTAAACCCCAGCTCAATCGACTTGCCAATCTCGGAATCGACACGTGGCCCAATCCGGTATCAAGCAATTCCTGACGGAAATCCTCTCCTGGTGGGGCGGCAACACCTGGGGCACGCGCCTCTGGATCAAGCGTTTTGGCGAATATGTCGGCAGCGACGAATTCGGTAACCGCTATTATCAGGACAAGAAGGCCAATCGGCGCTACGTGACCTATGTCGGCTATGCCGACGCCTCGACCATTCCGCCCGGCTGGCATGGCTGGATGCATCATCGCACCGATGTGGTGCCCACCGAGGCCAGATACGAGCCGCGCCCCTGGGAAAAGCCGCATCAGAAAAATCTGACCGGCACCGCCGAAGCCTATCGGCCCGATGGCAGCCTGCTCAACAAGGGCGAGCGTCCGCGCGTGACCGGGGACTATCAGGCCTGGTCGCCCGAATAAGGAACCGGCCTTTTGCGCCTCTTGCCCCTGAATTGGGAACGAGCGCTCGCCGGGGCGCTGGTTCTGGCCGCCTTGGCAAACCTGGCGTCGCCGGTACAGGCGCAGCCGATCGCCAATCCTGTCGCCATGCTCGCCGGACTCGACAAGATCACCGGGCGCATCACCCGTTTCGACGTCTATATCGACGAAACCGTGCTGTTCGGGGCGCTCGAGATCACGCCGCGCGCCTGTTATAGCCGCCCGACCAGCGACACGCTGCAGCGGACCTCGGCATTTCTCGAAGTCGATCAGCGTGGCCTCGACGGCACCACCAAGCGCCTGTTTGCCGGCTGGATGTTCGCCGATAGCCCGGCGCTGAATGCCGTCGACCATCCGGTTTACGATGTGTGGCTGATCGAGTGCAAAACCTCGACCAATGTGCCGGCGCCCGATCGGCGCTGATTTTTCTTTTCCCTGTCGAATGGACGTGATTGCGTTCGTCGCCAGACACGAGCGCTCCCGTCGCTCGCGAAGGAGGAGAACATCATGCTGACTCTGCCCGAAATCATCGAGCGCCCCGCCCAACCCTATGCCTTCGTGCCGTTCACGGTGCGCATGGACCAGATGCAGATCCCCGCCGATCAAGGCTTTCCGCAGCTTTTCGCCTATCTCGACACGCACGGGCTCGAGGCTGCCGGCGCCCCTTTCTACAATTACCGGCGCATCGACATGACCGATACGCTCGACGTCGAGGCCGGCATTCCCCTGGTCGGCGCCGGACCCGAAGACGGCGAGGTGCGCACCGGCATGCTGCCCGCCGGCCGCTTCATGACCCTGGCCTGGCGCGGCCCCTATGATGCGCTCGAAAAGGTCACCGGCATGCTGGTCGGCTGGTCGCGACAGAGCGGGCAGCCTTTCGACATGCATGAGGCCGAAGATGGCGACCATTTTGCCTGCCGGCTGGAAATCTATGAAACCGACCCCAGCGCCGTGCCCGATCCCCAGGACTGGGTGACGACGCTGAGCTTCAAGCTTCGGGACTGAAGGCCGGAGCGGAGGATGTTCACACGGATACACTGACCTCTGTTGTCAGCATTGCCCGGCTTGTCCGGGCAATGCTGACAAGACGCCCCATCGCATACACTACCGGGACCAATCCGGTGGTGACGAAGAGGGCAAAGAGCGGATCCAGGTGAATATCCTCCGCTCTAAAACATCTCGTCGAGCATGCAGTAATAGTCATGGAGCTGCGGGTCCCATTCCGCGCCATAGGCGGCAAGGAAGGCGGCCACGTGTTCCTGGCCGATATTATGGGCGATGCTCCGGCAGGCCAGGGCCAGATCTTGCCACATATCGGCCCGGCCGAGGCGGCCGCAATCGACAAAACCAGAAAACCGCCCGTCCTCCGCCAGAATATTGGGGGCCGAGGCATCGCCATGCGTTACGATGAGCGGACCGCTGGGCGGACGATGGCGATGAAGCCAGTCGAGCACCTGCGCGGCGGTCCAGCCCTCGCGGGCGGTGTCGAAATCGGCTTCATCGACCAGCCCGGCCTTCATCCGCGCCTCCGCTTGGGCAAGCCGCGCGTCAAGACCGTGGTCGAAAGGGCAATGGGTCGGGTCAAGCGCATGCAGCCGCTTGAGGCCCTGGGCATAGGCCCGCACCACCTCGCCCGGACGGTCGGTATAATGCGTTAGATCCGTGCCGGGGACGGCGGTCATCAGCAGGAACAGCCGGGAAGAGGTCTTTTCCGCATCGACCACGCGCGGCGCCTTGAAGCCCATGCGGGTAAGCCAGTTGAGGCGCTCGATCTCACCGGGCAATTCGGCCAGATCATGCAGGCTTTCCGCCTTGAGAAACACCGCATTGCCATCCGGCAGGGCGATGCGCCAGACCTCGCAGGGCGATTTGCCGAGCGTGATCGGGGTCCAGGCGAGCTCGCGCAGCGGCGCCAGGCTTTGAGGGAGATCGGCGGCAAGGGTCATGGCTGGCGGTCCCAGGCGGTCCAGTCGGCGGGCAGGGTGATGGCGTGACGCAGCCGGTCTTCATAATCGGCGCGCTCGATCTCGATGCCGCCCAGCGAGGCCAGATGGGGGGTGAGAAACTGCGTGTCGAGCAATTGAAACCCGCCCGCCTTGAGGCGCTCCACCAGATGAGTGATCGCCATTTTCGACGCATCGGTGCGGCGATGGAACATGGATTCGCCAAAAAACGCCGCGCCGATGGCCAGCCCGTAAAGACCGCCGACCAGCATCTCGCCGTCCCACACCTCTACCGTATGGGCGATGCCGCGCCGGAACAATTCGCCATAGACGGCGCGAATGGTGCCGTTGATCCAGGTGTTGTCGCGATCCTCGCCAACCGTGGCGCAGCCCTCGATGACGGCGTCAAAATCGCTATCGACGCGGATATCCCAGCCGGATTTGCGCATCGCCTTGCGCAGGCTTCTGCTGGCGTGGAAGCCATCGAGCGGAATGATGCCGCGCTGCTCGGGGCTGACCCAGAACAGATCGTCGTCGCCCGCATCCTCGGCCATCGGAAAAATGCCGGCGCAATAGGCGCGCAAGATCAACTCGGGCGTGATGTCGACGGAAAAGGGATCGGTGCGGCGGGCCATGGTGGAAAGATAAGGGGCGCCGACGCGCCCCTCAACATCATGCCTTGTTGTTGGCCAGGAATTTTTCCAGCCAGTGAATGTCGTAATTGCCCGACTGAATATCCGGCTCCTTGATCAGGCGCTGGAACAGGGGCAGGGTGGTCTTGACGCCATCCACCACGAACTCGTCCACCGCCCGGCTGAGACGCTTGAGGCATTCCTCGCGGGTGCGGCCATAGACGATCAGCTTGCCGATCAGCGAGTCGTAATAGGGCGGGATCTTGTAGCCCTGATACACCGCCGAATCGACGCGAATGCCGACGCCGCCGGCCGGGTGATAGAAGGTGATGGTGCCGGGCGAGGGCGCGAAGGTGCGCGGGTCTTCCGCATTGACGCGGCATTCCACGGCATGGCCGTTGAACTGCACATCCTCCTGCCGGAA
>JAHCJW010000146.1 GCA_026126125.1 Devosia sp. | reverse complement strand
TTGCAGCATCAGCCCGTCGCCGCCGAGTGCAACCACGATGTCGGCGCTTTCGAGCGGCGTATCGCCATATTGCGCGCGCAGCCGCGATGCTGCGGCCTCGGCGCTCGCCGTCTCATTGCTCACGAAGCTGATGCGCGGTGTCTCGTCGCTCACACTGCCCTCCAGTAAACGCACGCAGTGCCGTCGGCCGCTCAAGAGAAAGCCATCGACAAGCGATGGCCCAATCTGGCGGCTGGGAGACGATGGTGCCGGCAGCAGGGTTCGAACCCGCGACCCCCTGATTACAAATCAGGTGCTCTACCAACTGAGCTATACCGGCCCGCTGCGCCCTGTAGCACCGAGGTCTGATCCTCGCAAGACCGGGCAGGCGTTTTGCGCAATTCAGTCGTGTTTGTCCGGCCTGGAGTGGTCACGGGCAGTGCCTGTGGCGAGCCATCCGGTTTGTGGCTCCGATCATCGATTTCGTCGTCCTGCTGTCGGCCGGGAGTGGTTTTCTTGCGTCTGGTCGGCCCTTTCTGCCCGCGCTCAAGGCAAACCGCTCGCATGAGAGGCGGTTCCCGTGTCGAATTCGCGAGAACTATTTTTTCGCCATTTCAGCTCGGCGCGAATGCGGCGCTGCGGCAAGGCGGGCAGTTGTGGAGGCTGATGGCTGTGGGGAACGAAACGCCGCACAAATTTGCCTTAAGCCCCTGAAACCCCAGCGTTTCCGGCGTTTTTTGGCTTGAAGGAGAAGGCCGCGAGCCGTAACCAAAAGCGAGGTTTGGGCCGTATTTTCTTTGTGCAACCGAACGGGAAACAAACGTGGATCGCAATCGTCTGACGCATCTGCAAACGCTCGAAGCCGAGAGCATCGACATCTTGCGTGAAGTGGCCGCCAGCTTCGAGCGGCCGGTGATGATGTATTCCATCGGCAAGGATTCCAGCGTTCTGCTGCATCTGGCGCGAAAGGCGTTTTTTCCCAGCCGCATTCCTTTTCCGCTGCTCCATGTCGATACGACCTGGAAGTTCAAGGAGATGATCGCCTTTCGTGATCGGACGGCGCAAGAATATGGCTTCGACCTCATCACCCACACCAATGCGGAGGGTGCGCGGGATGGGGTCAATCCATTCACGCATGGCTCGTCGCGCTATACCGATATCATGAAGACGGCTGCTCTGCGCCAGGCCCTCAATGCCGGCCGCTACGACGCCGCCATTGGCGGGGCGCGTCGGGACGAGGAAAAGTCGCGCGCCAAGGAACGGGTCTTTTCGCATCGCAACGCGTCTCACGCCTGGGACCCGAAGAACCAGCGACCCGAGCTCTGGCGCGTGTTCAACACCAGGCTCAATCCCGGCGAGAGCATGCGCGTCTTTCCAATCTCGAACTGGACCGAGTTGGATGTGTGGACCTATATCTACGCCGAAAACATCCCCATCGTGCCGCTATATTTTGCCCGGAAGCGCCCGGTCGTCGAGCGTTCGGGCACGCTGATCATGGTGGATGACGCGCGCTTGCCGCTCAATCCCGGGGAAGTGCCCCGGCAGGAGCTGGTGCGGTTTCGCACGCTCGGCTGCTATCCGTTGACCGGAGCGATCCGCTCCACGGCCGCCGATCTGCCCTCGATCATCATGGAAATGCAGGCCAGCCGCACCTCGGAACGGGAAGGGCGGCTGATCGATTCCGACTCGGTCGGCTCGATGGAAAAGAAAAAGCAGGAAGGGTACTTCTGATCATGTCCCTCGCCATGGCCACCGCCAATACCGATCTCGATCTTTGGCTCGAGCAGCAAACCGGCAAGTCGCTGCTGCGCTTTTTGACTTGCGGCAGCGTTGATGACGGCAAGTCGACGCTGATCGGGCGGCTGCTCTATGACAGCCAGCTCGTGCTCGACGACCAACTGGCCAGCTTGAAGAACGAAAGCCGCAATCGCACCGTCGGCGACGAAGGAATCGACTTTTCGCTATTGGTCGATGGATTGCAGGCCGAGCGCGAACAGGGCATCACCATCGATGTGGCCTATCAGTTCTTTTCCACCGACAAGCGCAAATTCATCGTCGCCGATACGCCGGGTCATGAACAATATACCCGCAACATGGCGACGGGCGCCTCCAACGCCGATCTCGCCCTGGTGCTGGTCGATGCGCGCAAGGGCGTACTGACCCAGACGCGCCGCCACAGCTTCATTCTGTCGCTTGTCGGGGTGAAGCATGTGGTGCTGGTCATCAACAAGATTGACCTTGTCGGCTACGACAGGCAGGTCTTTGAGCGGATCGAGGCGGAATATCGCGCCTTTGCTGCGGAACTGGGGTTTGAGACGCTGGCGGCGGTGCCGGTCTCGGCGCTCAGGGGCGACAACATTCTCGTCAACAGCGAGCGAACGCCCTGGTTCAGCGGCGCGCCGCTGATGCCCTATCTCGAAGCCATCGAGGTTTCGGAGGATCGAGCGGCCCGCGCTTTCCGCTTTCCGGTGCAATGGGTCAATCGGCCCAATCTCGATTTTCGTGGCTTGTCCGGCACGGTGGCCTCGGGCGCTATCGCCGTGGGCGACGAGGTACTGGTGGCGGCGTCGCGCAAGCCGGCAGTGATATCGCGCATCGTGACCATGGATGGCGATCGCGAGCGTGTCACGGCCGGGCAGGCGGTAACCCTGGTGCTCGACCGGGAGATCGACGTTTCGCGCGGCGACGTGCTGGCCCATCCGGGCTCGACGCCGGAGTTTTCCAACCAGTTCCAGGCGCGGCTGGTCTGGATGAGCGATGAGCCGGCCTATCAGGGCCGCTCCTATCTGCTCAAGATCGGGGCGCAAGTAGTGCCCGCGACCATCACCGACATAAAATTCCGCACCAATGTGAATACGCTCGAGCACGCGGCAGCAACCAAGCTGGGGCTCAACGAAGTCGGCACGGTGACCATCGCCACCGATCGGGCCATCGCCTTCGACCCCTATGGCGCCAATCCGCTGACGGGCGGGTTCATTCTCATCGACCGGCTATCCAATGCCACGCTGGGCGCGGGAACCATCGAGTTCGGCCTGCGGCGGGCGCAGAACCTCACCTATCAGTCCTTCGATGTCAGCCGGCAGGTGCGCGCGACGCTCAAGGGGCAGGAACCGCGCATCGTCTGGTTCACCGGGCTGTCGGGGTCCGGCAAGTCGAGCATCGCCAATCTGCTTGAAAAGCGCCTCACGGCCGAGGGGCGGCATGCCTATATTCTCGATGGCGACAATGTCCGTCATGGCCTTAACAAGGATCTGGGGTTCACCGAGGCGGCGCGCGTGGAAAATATCCGCCGTGTGGCGGAAGTGGCCAAGCTGATGGCCGATGCCGGATTGATCGTCCTGGTGTCGTTCATCTCGCCGTTCGAAAAAGAGCGGCGTCTGGTGCGCGAAATCGCCGGCGACATCGCTTTTAGCGAGATTTATGTCGACACCCCCATCGAGGTTTGCGAAGCGCGCGACCCCAAGGGGCTCTACAAACGGGCGCGAACTGGCGAGATCAAGAATTTTACCGGCATCGATTCGCCATTCGAAGCGCCGACAACGCCCGAACTGGTGCTGCATGGCGCGACGGCCGAACCGGTCGCGCTGGCCGAGCAGCTCTACGACTGGCTTAGGATCTGACCCCCTATGTCCCGGCGTCGATCTTTTCGGAGCCGGGCAGGGCGGCGAAATCGGACTGGTCGATATCGTTGAGTGTCTTCATCAGCAGGCCGCGGAAGATCGGCTCCTTTTCGTCGTGATGGGCGACGATGCTCGGCAGGCCATTGATCTTGCAGACAAGGGACGCGTTGAGGGCCTGATTGATTTCGGGCCGCATCAATTCGAGCGCGCGCGCGCCGGGGCCGACGATCAGAATATGCGAGGGGTCGTAGATGGCCAGCATGCGGCCAAGACCATAGCCGACGGCGCGCCCCGCCAGATTGAAGGCATGCGTAGCTGCGCGGTCACCGGTTTCGGCTCTGTGCATGAGCGAACTATATTGCTGCGCCGGTACGGCGGGGGCGGGCTGGGCGCTTTCGGGAACCGAATAGGCATTGCGCAACACGCCGTAATCGGCGGCATAGGCCTCGATGCAACCGCGCATGCCGCAGCGACAAAGCGCGCCGTTCGGCGTGTGGTTCATGTGCCCGAATTCGGTCGCGCCCTCGTCGCCCCGCCCCATGATCTGGCCTCGGAACGTGACGCCCATCGCCACGGTCGAACCGATGAAAACGGTGGCTACGCTGGCGTCGTGCAGGCTGGGATCGAGCCAGCGTACGCCTTCGGCCAAGAGGCGTCCGCGCTTGTGTAGGGTAACCGGCAGGCCGATCTCTTCGGAAAGATCGGCGCCGAAAGCGTGTCCGGCCAGATGCTGGATGGGCGACCAGCGCAGGCCGTGGCCATTGCGCTCGAGAATGCCCTGCACGGAAATCGCCACGCGCCGCAATGTCGCCCTGGCGGTTGGATTGCGGGCTGTCAGCGTCGCCAGCCGCTCGGTGAAGAACGAGCAAGGCGGCGTATCCTCGAAGGTTTTGGGCGAGATCTCGGTTTCGATCCGATCGACCAGAACCCCGCCATAATCGACAAGCGACAGACGGCAGCGGTTGACGTCGATTTCGAACAGGGCGGCATAGGCGGCCGCGCGATTGAAATGCACATTGGTGGGCGGGCGGCCCCGGCTGCGCCCATCGGCGCGCTCGCCGGCAAGCTCGGCAACCAGACCCTGCGCCAGAAGATCGCCCATGATGGCGGTAATGCTGGCATGGCTGAGCCCGGTAAGGCCGGCCAGGGCCGTGCGGGACTGCGCGCCTTGCATGCGCAAGCCGCCCAGAACCAGACCCCGGTTTAGCCGCCGGACGCTGTCGCTATCGCTGACGGTTCGCGTCAAGCAGTCGTCTCCTCACCTTGGGCCCAAATCAGCAAAGAGCGCCGCTCTTCGCAACAGAGGATTTAGTTGGGGGCTCGAAAATGACGTTGACACGAAGCTTCGGCCCGTGCGAGGTCTTTTTTCGAGCATTGAAAATAATGCTTCTGCAGGGAAGCCGGTCCTGGGAGGGGCGAGGCTTGTCCGTGCGATTTGGGCACGAAAATGCCCCTGGGAGGACATCATGAACAAATATGTAGCAGTCCTGCTCGCCACGACCATCATGACCGGCGCCGTGGTCGCGCAGGACGAAATCGTCGTCGGCGTCAGCTGGAACAATTTCCAGGAAGAGCGCTGGAAAACCGATGAGGCCGCCATCAAGGGCGTGCTCGACGCCGCCGGGGCCAAATATATTTCCGCCGACGCCCAGTCTTCGGCTTCCAAGCAATTGACCGACATCGAAAGCCTCATCGCGCAGGGAGCGGACGCCATCATCGTTCTGGCGCAGGATAGCGAGGCGGTCGGACCGGCCGTCGCGGCTGCCGTCGCCGAGGGTATTCCGGTGCTCGGCTATGACCGGCTGATCGAAAATCCCGACGCCTTCTACCTCACCTTCGACAATAAGGAAGTGGGCCGCATGCAGGCGCGCGGCGTCTTCGCCGTCCAGCCCGAGGGCAATTACGTCTTCATCAAGGGCAATTCGGCCGACCCGAATGCCGATTTCCTGTTTGCCGGCCAAATGGAAGTGCTGCAGGCCGCGGTCGATTCGGGTGCCATCAAGAATGTTGGCGAGGCCTATACCGACAACTGGAACCCCGAAGTCGCGCAGGCGAATATGGAGCAGTTCCTGACCGCCAACAATAACGAGGTCGATGCCGTCGTCGCCTCCAATGACGGTACGGCCGGCGGCGCCATTGCGGCGCTTGCAGCGCAGGGCTTGGCCGGATCGGTGCCGGTTTCCGGCCAGGATGGCGATCACGCCGCCCTCAATCGTATCGCTCTTGGCACCCAGACGGTGTCGGTGTGGAAGGATGCACGCGAGCTGGGAAAGAAGGCGGCGGAAATCGCCATCGCTCTGGCCGGCGGTACGGCGCTCGACGCGGTCGAGGGGGCTTCCAAATTCTCCGATGGCCCCAATGGCGTCGAGATGAACGCGGTGCTGCTCGCTCCCATTCCGATCACCAAGGACAATCTCAACCTCGTCATCGACGCGGGCTGGGTGGCCAAGGATGTGGTCTGCCAAGGGGTCGCGGCCGGATCGGTTGCCGCGTGTAACTGATCGATCGGCAGGATAGACTGGTTCACGGTGCCGCGGCGTTCGCGCCGCGGCATCTCGTGTAACCGGACACCGCCCCGGCATTGGCCGGGGCGCTGCTTCCACGGGAGACATCGATGGCCGAACAGCATGCCATTGCCACCCCTGCGCATCCCAGCAGCCATGCGCAAAATCCGCTCCAGCGCTTTCTCATCGCGACGGAGATGGATACCAGACTGCTCGGCATGATCGGCGCCTTGGCCATTATCTGGGTCGGGTTCAATATTTTTTCGGGCGGCCTTTTTCTCACGCCGCGCAATCTGTGGAACCTGTCGGTCCAGACCGCGTCGGTCGCGGTGATGGTCACCGGCATGGTTCTGGTCATCGTGACCCGTAACATCGATCTTTCGGTGGGCTCGATTCTGGGG
Organism: Devosia sp.; assembly: GCA_026126125.1. Classification (GTDB taxonomy): domain Bacteria; phylum Pseudomonadota; class Alphaproteobacteria; order Rhizobiales; family Devosiaceae; genus Devosia. The sequence continues at coordinate 2,344 of JAHCJW010000146.1, read as the reverse complement.
CTGGTCGGCATGGTCATGGGGGTCATGCAGACACAGATTCTGCCCGTGCAGTTCGGGCTGGGCCTGGGGCATCCCCTGATCTGGGCGCTGTCGCTTCTGGCCGGGCTTGCCGTCGGCGTCGGCATCGGCGCCCTGCAGGGCAGCATCATCGCCTATCTCAAAGTGCCGGCCTTCATCGTCACTCTGGGCGGCTATCTCGTGTGGCGGGGCGCGGCCTGGTGGGTCACCATGGGCCGCACGGTGGCGCCGATGGACACCACGTTCCAGCTCATGGGTGGCGGCCCGGCCGGGGCCGTCGGCGCGACCTGGAGCTGGGTCGTCGCCGCTGTGGCCTGCGCCGCGATCGTCCTCGGGCTGTATTTCGGGCGCCGGCAAAGACATCGATTCAGCTTTCCTCAGCGCCCGCTCTGGGCGGAACTTGCGCTGGCTGTTATCGGCTGCGGGGCAACCATCGCCGCGGTCTGGATTGCCAATGCCTATCCCTGGCCGGTCCGCATTGCCGAAAATTACGCCAATGCGCGCGGCATGGCGGTGCCGGAAGGCGGGCTGTTCATCTCCCATGGCATCGCCATTCCCGTACTGATCGCGCTGGGCGTCGGCGTGGCGATGACCTTTCTCACCACGAGAACCCGGTTTGGCCGCTATGTTTACGCCATGGGCGGCAATCCTGAGGCGGCGGAGCTGGCGGGCATCAATACCCGCTGGGTGACGGTCAAGATCTTCATGATCATGGGAGCCCTCTGCGCCGTGGCGGCCGCCATTTCCAGCGCCCGGCTCAACGCGGCGACCAATGCGCTGGGCACGCTAGACGAGCTTTACGTGATTGCCGCTGCGGTCATCGGTGGTACATCGCTGGCCGGCGGCGTCGGGACCATCGCCGGCGCGCTGCTCGGGGCCCTGGTCATGCAGTCGCTGCAATCGGGCATGGTGCTGATGGGCCTCGACAGCCCACTGCAATCGATTGTCGTCGGTATTGTTCTGGTCTTCGCGGTGTGGCTCGACACGCTCTACCGTCGGAACAAGTATTAGGAGTGGCGCTCATGCTGGACACCAACACGCCGCTGGTCGAAATGACCGATATCTCCATTGCCTTCGGGGGAATCAAGGCCGTGGATCACGCCTCGATCACCCTGCATCGGGGTGAGGTCGTCGGCCTGCTCGGACATAATGGCGCTGGCAAGTCGACGCTGATCAAGATCCTGTCCGGCGCCTATCGGCGCGACGCCGGCGAGATCCGGATCAATGGCGACACGGCAAGCATCAACAATCCGCGCGATGCCAAGGCCTATGGCATCGAGACGATCTACCAGCAACTGGCCGTGGCCGATAATGTCGATGCTGCCGCCAATTTGTTCCTCGGCCGGGAGATCACCACGCCGCTGGGTACGCTGGACGACGCCGCCATGGAATCGCGGGCGCGTGAGGTCATGGGACGCCTCAATCCCAATTTCCGCCGCTTCAAGGAGCCGGTGAAGGCGCTTTCGGGCGGCCAACGTCAGTCGGTGGCCATTGCCCGGGCCATTCTGTTCAACGCCCGCATCCTGATCATGGACGAGCCGACGGCGGCCCTGGGGCCGCAGGAGACGGCCCAGGTCGGGGAATTGATCAAGCAGCTCAAATCGGAGGGCATCGGCATCTTCCTCATCAGCCACGATATTCACGATGTCTTCGATCTGGCCGACCGGGTGGTGGTGATGAAAAACGGGCAGGTGGTGGGGTCGGCGCGCACCGACGAGGTCACTAAGGACGAAGTTCTGGGGATGATCATCATGGGCAAGGTGCCGCCGGCGGCAATCCCCGGCCCCGGGGCGATAGCAGGCTGAGCGGGCAGGGCGAGACGGCGCCGGGAGGAGGAAGCAGACGAGGAGGGCGATGCCTCCACAAGATCGCATGGTTGCCGCTGGCCGGCACTCATGCCAAACCTTGGCCGAACTAGGACTAAGGAGAATCTCGTCATGAAAACTCGCGCCGCCGTCGCTTTCGCGGCTGGAAAGCCGCTCGAAATCGTTGAGGTTGATCTCGAAGGCCCCAAGGCCGGCGAGGTTCTGATCGAGATCAAGGCGACGGGAATTTGCCACACGGACGACTTCACCCTGTCCGGCGCCGATCCCGAGGGCTTGTTTCCCGCCATTCTCGGTCATGAGGGGGCCGGTGTGGTCGTTGATGTGGGGCCTGGCGTCACCAGCCTCAAAAAGGGCGATCACGTCATCCCGCTCTACACGCCGGAATGCCGCGAGTGCTATTCCTGCCGCTCGGGCAAGACCAATCTGTGTACCGCCATTCGCGCCACGCAGGGGCAGGGGCTGATGCCCGATGGCACTTCGCGCTTTTCCTTCGAGGGCAA
>JAHCJW010000145.1 GCA_026126125.1 Devosia sp. | reverse complement strand
GTGGTTTCGGGCAGCGCCATGTCCGTCCGCAAGCACATCTTCGCAGGCTGGCAGCAGCCTACCAATGTCCATGGGATGCATTTCGGCGCAGTCCGGGGATTGGACTTCGCGAAACATCACGCAGCGGCCTTCAGCATCGGTCAGCTCGAGATGCCGCCGGCTGATGTCGATGCATATACTGGCGCGCTCACGTTCGACCTGCCCGAGCCGGAAAAACCCATCGACTATTGGGGCAACGGTCGAGAAGGGCTCGAAGAGGACGCGCCGAAATTGCAGCGGACCATGGTCGACCGCGAATATCGCCTGCGCGACGGTGGCATTGCCACGGTCCCTGTCTACGAACCAGATGGAGCATGGGCGAAGCTATTGGTAGAGCAGGTCCGCGAAGAAGAGTTGTCGCAGTTCCTCGGTCGCCTCCGTCCCGTCTACCGCTCGGGTACTATACCAGTCTGGTACCATGCCGGCCGCGCGCTACCGAAGAATGTCGTCATCGACGAGGTCATCGGCCTCGAAGATCTGGCGCGGCCATTCGGACGGTCGATCCCCGTGCTGCATGAGATGGCCATCGGTGGATTTCTGGGCGGCGGCCGGCTGGGCCACTTCCACACGTCTGGTGTCAGCGATGCCGCGCTGGCGGCGACCGAGGAGCGGTTCCGCAATTCCGAGCGCCTGCAGCGCGGTGTCGATGTCATCGAGTTCTCTGTCGATGGACAGAAGCACGTTGGCTTCGTGCCGGCGTGGTCGGGCGACGCGGCGGTAAAGGTCTCCGAAGTCTTTCATGAGCCGACCGACGTTCGAGTGACACGGCAGGCTCGCGTGCGGACGTTTGGCTTGCCGAGGGCCGACAAAGTCGATGACGAGATCGGCGATGCCGCCAAGCGCACTGGCGAGTTCGACGAGGCGATGGGCATGATCACGACGCGCGTGCTCGAAGGCATGCTCACCTACGACGACAAAAGGTCCGGCATAGTCTACGATGGGAAATCGGGCATAGGCTGGAAGAAACGGGCGCAGGTGCCCCACCTTGTCGTGGCGATCGAGGCTTTCCAGAAGGCGGTGAAGGATCTCGACGTCCCGGCCGATCCGCTGGCCGGCGTCGACGAAGACCACCTGATCCTCGATGGCATGACGGCTGACATGATCGCGCCGATGCTGGAAAGCTACAGCGACGAGACCGTCGAGGCGATCCTCGTCGCGGCGAAGGTCGCGGAACCGATCGCGGACGCAGTGCGGAAGGCGCGGACGCCAAAGCCGGTGCCGGCCGAGGTGACGTTCGGCAAGCCCGTGGCGGTGCCGACACCAGCGAACAGCGCCGATCCAGTGCCGGAGCTGCCGCCGAATGTCGTGCGGTTCAACCGACCGTTGTTCGGGATCAGGTTGGTGTCCAATAAGTCGCCACGCTCAGATCAGCAGGCGGCACCAGTTGTAAACGGTGATGCCTGACCGTCTAGAGTTGCCAATGGTGCGCGCGAGCGTGGCGGCTCCCCCAGTTGGGTAGCGACGACTTTCTACTGACTAAGCCGACGATCGGCAACGCGCCCCATTTCAGCCGCTTAGGCAGGCTCGACGAGTTCCCAAATGCTGCCGTTCGAACCTGCCCCGTTGAGCGTCGAAATCGGGGGGGGTGGACCGGCTGCTTCTGGGCCAGCCAGTTGAAAGTCAAACATGCGGAGGACTGAGCAGCGCTGGCCCGATCCCATGCACGGGTTGCGGCGCCCCGTGGTGACATCCGCGGCCAAATGATGGCAGCAGCGGCAATGCCCAGCCAGGGCAGAGCCATACGTTGAGCGCCTGCCATCCTCGGCTGTTCTGAGGCACGCCAGCGCTGAGCGATGATGCAAAGCCAACCAGGAAGATGGAAGGTCATTGGTAGCTTGCGCCTGCCTATTCAGAGCATCCGGAATTCTGGTCGATGAGCCGCACGATGGGCGCTTGACACAAGACCTTCATAAGTTATAGGTTTATAACCTAATCAAGTGGCGATGGCCGACCAGCCTCGCTGGGGGCACCAATGAGTAACATTTCGGAGCAATCCCTACCAAGTTCGATTTGGCTCAGGGTCGTTGCCGTAGCTGCCGCGATTTTCGGCGTGGCAACGCTATTCTCGGCCGGAAGCATCGTTCTCGACTACGGCAGCTCGCGTGAGCTCGCCGGGGCCTATGTCCCCTTCGTCGTCTGGTTCAATCTGGCAGCGGGAATTCTCTACGTCGCTGCAGCTGCGGGGATCTGGCAGCGCAGCAGCTGGGCTGCCGGCCTGTCGGTGTTTATCGCGCTGGCGACAGCGCTGACGGCAATCCCCTTCGCGCTGCTAGTCGTTTCAGGCGGTGACTATGAGATGAGGACCGTCGGCGCACTGGTGTTTCGTATAGGTTTTTGGGCCGTTGTCGCCATCATCCTGTTCCGCTCGAAATCTCAGGTATGAGGACACGCAAGTCAGCAACGGACCGCCGGGCGGAAATCGCCCGTGCCGCCCTTGACGTGGCGTTCCATGTCGGTCCCGGCCAGGTTTCGACCGGAATGATCGCCGACCGACTAGGACTTACCCAGCCCGCAATCTACAAGCACTTCCCGCGCAAGCAGGACATCTGGCTGGCTGTGGCGGATCATCTGTCGGCGCTGATCGCGCTGAACATCGAGCGCGCCACTGCGGCACCGGTGGCTCCCGACGTTCGTTTGCGCATGTTGGTCATGGATCACCTGGAGGTCGTGCGCGACAACCCTGCGTTGCCCGACATCATGGTGATGCGTGATGCCCGGGAGGCCCAAGACGAATTGCGGTCCAGGATGCAGGCAAACATGGCGAAGCTTCGCAGTGCATTGGCCGAAAATGTGCGTACTGCAGTGGCGCTGGGCATTTTTCGCGAGGCACTTGATCCAGCGGACGCTGCCACCCTCCTGCTCGGGATCATCCAGAGCCTTGTGCTGCGGATGCTGATGGGCAGGGATCCGCAAATCCTGCTGCAGGACGGAGAGCGCCTGCTGACCCTGCAACTGGCGGGATTTTCCATGCCGGAGAAAAAGTGATGCGAAGTGGTTTGAAACTGGCGCTCGTCACCTTGCCTCTCGCGCTTGTGGGGGTCGGAATCCTGGCTTTTATCATCGCAAGGACCCCGCCGCCGGAACGCAACGAATTGGCTGAGCGGGCAACGGCAGTGCGGGTGATTGTGGCGCAGAGCCAGGCAGTCGCGCCCGTTTTGACCGGCTTTGGCGTGGTCAATCCGGCGCGCACCTTCGAAGCCATTGCCGAGGTCGGCGGGACGGCCGAGTATGTGAATCCCTCTCTTGACCAGGGTGCGATCATCCCCGCGGGCGACGTCCTGCTGCGTTTGTCGCCTGCGGACTTCAACCTCGCAATCGCCCAGGCGCGCGCCAACATCCGCGCATCGCAGGCGCGCCTCGAAGAACTCACGGTGTCCGAGGAAAACCTCAAGGCAGCGCTGGCGCTGGAGAACGACACGCTGGCGCTCAAAACCACCGAGCTTGATCGGGCGGAGAGCCTGCTTGCAGCCGGCACCGCCTCGCCGGCGGCACGGGACGCGGCGCGGGCCGTCTATCTGGCGCAGCGCCAGAAAACCCTGGCGATCGAGAGCTCCCTGGCCCTGCTGCCAACGCAGCGTGCGGCACAGGTTGAGCAAATCGCGGTCCATCAGGCCAGCCTCGAAGCAGCCAAACTGAATCTGGCACGTACGGAGCTCATACTGCCATTCGCGGCACGGGTTGCCTCGGTTTCGGTCGAAGTCGGGCAATTCGTCCGCGTCGGCCAGGTGATTGCTCAGTTCGACGGGATCGAAGCGGCGGAGGTCCAGGCCCAGGTGTCGGTTGCCGCTCTCCTGGAGCTGTTGCAGGCAACACAGCCTGGGGCCGAGGCGCTGGCCACCGACCCATCGGCGATGACCGAGACTATCCGCGCACTCGGGCTTTCGGCAAATGTCCAACTTCGTTTGGGTTCGAACGTGCTTGAGTGGCCCGCTACGGTGGAGCGGATCAGCGATACGATCGACCAGAAGACCGGCACTATCGGGGTCATCGTGACGGTGGAAACGGCCTATAGCAGCGCCAGACCTGGTATCCGTCCCCCGCTCACCAAGGGCATGTTTGTCGCGGTCACGCTCTCGGCGCCACCTGTCATGGGGTTCCTGGTACCGCGGAGCGCGCTGCGGGACGGAAAGCTGATGCTTGCCGATGCCGACGACCGGCTGCAGTTTGTTCCCATCAGTCCTGCCCTGTTGCAGGGCGAGTTTGCCTTGATCGACGCAGGTCTGGAGCAGGGCGCGCGCGTTGTTGTCAGCGCGCCAAGCCCCGCCATGGCTGGGATGCTGCTGGACGTGACCGAGGATACCACACTCACGGCCCGTCTTCAGGACGCGGGGCAAGTGGAATGATCCGGTTCTTTGTCGGCCACCCGACGATCGCCAACTTGCTGATGATCCTGTTCCTGGCGGCAGGTTTGTTCGTGGGTCCCGGGCTACTGCGCGAGACCTTTCCGCGCTCCGCGCCGAGCGAGGTCGAAGTGACCGTGCCATTCCCCGGGGCACGGTCTGAAGATGTCGAGAGCGCCATTTGCCAGCCAGTGGAAAACGCCCTGGACGCCGTCACAGGCATCGATCGGCGGTCCTGCGAAGCCCTGGAGGGATCAGCCCGGGTCGTGGTCAAGATGCGGGAAGGAGAGGATTTTCAGGCGTTTGTTGCCGATGTGAAGTCCGAGGTCGAAGCGATTTCCGATCTGCCGGAGCGGGCCGAGGCCCCCCGGATCAAACCTATGGGTCAAACCGATTTCGTCGCCTCGGTCGCTATTACCGGACCCGATGTCCGTCCTGATCTGAAGGACTACGCCGAGGCGGTGCGCACACGGATGCTTCGTTGGGGCGGCATCCCAAAGGCGGACATCAGGGGATTCTCAGCGCGTGAATTGCGGATCGGCCTCAACCCTGCGGCGCTGCAGCAGTTCGGGATATCGGTCACCGATGTTACGCGGGCGGTCCAGGCAGGCAGCCTGGATATTCCGACGGGGAGTATCGAAACCAGCTCGGAGACGCTGCTCATCCGGGTGGCCGAGGAACGCCAGAGTCCCCTCGATCTGGCGGGACTTATCGTGCGCTCTTCGGTCACTGGCGGGCAGGTTGAGCTGGGCGCGATCGCCGAAATCACCGAGCAGTTTGCAGTGGATTACGACCGGGTTCTGTTCGACGGGCGGCCTGCCGCCATCATCGACATCTCCAAGACCCGCGCCGAGGATTCGCTGCGTGTCATCGATGCCTTGTCCGCGTTCCTGGAGGCCGAGCGCCAACAGGCGCCGCCCGGGGTGACGCTCGAAATCTCAGCCGATGGCGCCTCGGTCGTCGGCGAGCGACTAATGCTGGTGGTGGTCAACGGCCTGCAGGGACTGGGTCTGGTCTTCATCGTGCTGTGGCTGTTTTTCGGGTTCCGGTTCTCGTTCTGGGTGGCGATGGGCCTGCCGGTCGCCTTTATGGGGGGGATCGCCCTGATGTGGGCGGTCGGCTACTCCCTCAACCTGATGACCACATTAGGCCTGCTGATAGTGATCGGCCTGCTGATGGACGATGCCATCGTCATCGCCGAGAACATTGCCCGATTGCGGGAAAGTGGTCGCAGCGCCCTGGACGCTGCGGTCGAGGGGGCCACCCAGGTGTTTCCCAATGTGCTGGCCTCATTTGCCACCACAGCCATGATCTTCGGGTCTCTTGCCTTCCTGTCGGGCGACCTCGGAGCGGTGCTGCGAGTGGTGCCGGTCGTGATGCTCTTCGTCTTGTTCATCTCCCTGATCGAGGCGTTCCTGATCCTGCCGCATCACCTCGTCCACACCCTTGAGAAACCGTCGAGGCCCGGTTGGGTTCGGGCTCGCGTCGAGGCTGGTCTCAGTTGGACACGCGAGCACCTGGTGGGGCGGTTCGCCGATTTTACAATTCGATGGCGCTATGCCACTGCGGGCGTAAGCATCGCCGTGCTGATGGTTTCGGTCGGCATGCTTGCAGGCGGCTATCTGAAGTTTACCGCCTTTCCCGAACTCGACGGCGACACCATCGTGGCACGGATTCTGCTGCCGCAGGGGACGCCGCTGTCGCGCACCGAGGAGGTCGTGGCGCGCCTGATCGCCGGTGTTGAGGCGGTAAACGTGGAACTCACGCCAGAGCAGCCGGACGGCGCTGCTCTGATCCGCCATGTCTCGGTGTTTTACGGTCTGAATCGCGATGCTTTCGAGACCGGGTCTCACGTTGCCACTGTGAGTGTCGATCTCTTGCCTTCGGCGCTGCGCAGCAGCCGTCCCGATCTGGTCATGGAGCGTTGGCGAGACACGGTCGGTCTCGTCCCGGACGTGCTGAGCCTGAAATACGCCGAAGCAACGATCGGCCCTGCTGGCATCGCCATAGATTTGCGCCTCAAGGGCGACGACCTCAACGCGCTCAAGGCAGCGTCGATCGAGCTGCAGGACTGGATCTGGCAGTATCGCGGGGTGACCTCGGTGCAGGACGACCTGCGTCCGGGCAAACGCGAATTGCGTATTCGGCTCAACGATGCCGCCGGGGCGATGGGCGTCACCGCGGCAATGGTCGCGGACCAACTGCGCGCGGCCTATCTCGGCAGTACCGTCAGCGAGATGCAGGTGCATGGCCAACTGCTCGAAGTCACGGCGCAGTTTGCGGCAGAGGAACAGGGCAGCCTCAGCCGGTTTGACGATTTCAACATCACGGGAGCTGATGGCTCGCTCGTGCCGCTGGACGTGATTGCGGATATCGAACTCGGCCAGGGCTTCGGCCGCATAAACCGCGAGAACGGCGTGCGTACAGTCACGGTCCAGGGGACGATCGATACCCGCACCGCAAATGCAAATATGATTGTCTCGGATACTCTCACGCGGTTCGTTCCCGGCTTGCTGGAACGTCACCCCGGGGTGAACCTCGATGTTGAAGGTCAGAACGCCGAGGCCGGAAAGACCCAGCGATCCATGTTGATAGGATTCGTTGTTGGCATGATTGGGGTATTCCTGCTGCTGAGCTTCCTGTTTCGCTCCTATGTGGAGCCGATCGTGGTCATGCTGGTGATCCCGCTGTCGCTGACTGGAGCGATCTTTGGCCATATGGCAATGGGGCTCGATTTCTCGATGCCGAGCATGCTCGGCTACGTGGCGCTGGCCGGAGTGGTGGTCAACAACTCAATCCTGCTGGTGGATTTTGTAAAACACGAAAGCGGCTCTTCCCGGTCTGTGGCAGAGGCCGCTTCACGCGCAGTGCGCGCGCGCTTCAGGGCAATGCTCCTGACCTCTCTGACCACCATCGTGGGGCTGATGCCTGTCCTGCTGGAAACCAGCCTCCAGGCGCAGATACTGGTCCCACTCGTCGCCAGTCTCACCTTCGGCCTGCTTGCAGCGACCCTGATCGTGCTCTTCGTGCTGCCCGCGATCTACGCCATCCTGGACGACCTGGGCCTCGGCACGCTGGCCGCAACACGCAAGCTGGAGGCGCGCGCCGGTGAGGTGGCTGTCCGCAACATGCAGGGTGCTATTCCTTGACCCGTTCCCGATGCTGCGCTTCGAGCTTTCTCGACTTCGAAGATTACTTCCCGTCACGTGTGCGCAGGTATGGGCCAAAACCATTTCCCGCGTGAACCAGGTTCCTAAAGATTGGAGATTGCCCCGATGACACCGTCCAACTATTCGAAGACTCAGATTGCCCTGCACTGGATCATCGCGCTTCTCGTGCTGTTTCAGATCGTAATGCATGATGAGATCGCGCGACTCTGGTCCGGCCGGATGGACGGCACACTTCCGAACGCCGCGACACCGAATGCACACGTGGCCGTGGGATTTCTGATCCTGGCGCTCGCCGCCTGGCGCATCGTGCTCCGCTTCAAGCGGGGTGTACCAGCACTTCCGGCCAGCGAGCATCCGGCCCTGAAGATGTTGGCGTCGGGAACCCACCTCCTGTTCTATGTGCTGCTGATCGGCATGCCGCTGTCCGGGGCAACAGCCTGGATACTTGGTGTGGAGTCGGCCGCCCAGGTGCACGCTATCGCCGAAAAACTCCTGATCGCGCTTATTGCGCTGCACGCGCTAGCGGCGCTCGCCCAGCACTTCTGGTTCAAGACGGACGTCCTGAAGCGGATGCTCGGCAGAGCCTAATGTGGCGCAACGGTGCCACCTCAGCTAGATCCCAGAACTATGCCCTGCTTGTTTCCAAGGAAAGACCACGCCGCGGACACGTCCGCTTTCCGATAGTTCGGTTCCAAACCAGCCGGTCCGTTCTCGGCCCCCCATCGGTCACCTGCGAAGCTAGCGATCAGGGCAGGGGGCTCTCATAACCCGACGGGCAGATGAGCGCCCCGTGCACTAACCCGCTTCGCGGGAGGGGTGTGCGCTGCTGGTTCAGCGTCTTCGTTTAGGCCTTTGAGCGACTGAGGTCGCAGTCGGACCATGGAGTTTCTTTCAACGAGAGGAACTCCCATGGTTACGTCACCGACCATTCCACCGGTATCGCCGCTTCGCCAGCGCATGCAGCAGGACATGCTGATGCGCGGTCTGGGCGTCCACACCCAGCACGATTATGTGCGTCACGTCCGGCGCTTTGCCGCCTTCCTGGGGCAGAGCCCTGATGTGGCCACGGCAGATGATATCCGCCGCTACCAGCTCTTTCAGCATGAGAACGGCGTCAGTCCCTCCACGATCAACGGTGCCGTCTCGGCTCTGCGCTTCTTGTTCGACGTGACGCTGAAGCGGCGGGATCTGTCGCGGGCGCTGGTGATTACCCGCTATCAGCGCCAGCTGCCTGCCGTGCTCAGCATCGAGGAAGCCGGTCGATTGCTCCAGGCGGCGCCGAGCATCAAGTACAAGGCCGCGCTCGGGGTCGCTTATGGCGCGGGCCTGCGCGTCTCTGAGGTCGCCCACCTCAAGGTCGACGATAT
>JAHCJW010000144.1 GCA_026126125.1 Devosia sp. | reverse complement strand
ATCGCCGATTTCGAGAATGGAGACGTCGAACGTGCCGCCGCCCAGGTCATAGACCGCGATCGTGCCATGGTTCTTCTTGTCGAGCCCATAGGCCAGCGCGGCCGCCGTGGGCTCGTTGATGATGCGCAGCACTTCAAGGCCGGCGATCCGGCCGGCATCCTTGGTCGCCTGACGCTGCGAATCGTTGAAATAGGCGGGGACGGTGATCACGGCCTGGGTGACGGTCTCGCCGAGATAGGCTTCGGCGGTTTCCTTCATCTTCTGCAGGATCATGGCCGAGACCTGGCTCGGCGAATATTTGTCGCCCGAGGCTTCCACCCACGCATCGCCATTGTCGGCGGCCACGATCTTGAACGGAACCAGGTTCTTGTCCTTGGCCACGACCTTGTCGTCATAGCGACGGCCGATCAGGCGCTTGACGGCGAACAGCGTGCCTTCGGGATTGGTCACCGCCTGGCGCTTGGCCGGCTGGCCGATCAGGCGCTCGCCATCCTTGGAGAAGGCGACCATGGACGGGGTCGTCCGCGCGCCTTCGGCGTTTTCGATAACCTTGGGATTGGCGCCGTCCATGACGGCGACGCAGCTATTGGTCGTGCCCAGGTCGATACCAATGACTTTAGCCATAACTCTAGCCTCTCTTTCAGCGAACCCGTGGGGGAAGCCCTTTGCAGCCAAAGCAGCCTCCTATGCCCGAACGGGCAAGGGTCCCTTGTCGGTGGATTGTGCCCGGAACCGGGCCTCGGGGCGTATATAGGGGGGTGCGCCAAGCGCTTCAAGCGCGTTGGGCGGGAGATTTTGTCGATCCCGCCCATGGAGGGGCGCCACCCGGAGGGCCGGGCGTCGCCGGGTTTGGATCAATCGCTAAGGGTGTAGCTGTCGAGGGTGCAGATATCGACGGCCGGCTCGACCAGTTCGTCGCCGCTCTCCATGATGAAACGGAAGTCGTAAAGGCACTGGTCCGAACCATCGCCGATGGTGACGGTGCCCTCATAGCCCGCTTCGAGCGTGCCGGTCTGCTCCAGCAGATCCTCGCCCCAGCTGTTCTCATTGCTGGGCGTGGTGAAGAAAAAGTGCAGCGACTGGGAGCTGTTGTTGATCAGGGTGAATTCGACGGTCTGCGCCGCTGCCGGCAGCATGCCGAGGCCGAGCGACAGGGCGGCGATGGCGCCCAGGATTTTGATGGTCATTATGAAGTCCTCAAGCCGAAGGCCACTGCCTTCGGGCGATGGCCTTTCTGGCATGGCGGCGCCGGTGCGCCAAGGGGGAGCCGACGCCGATCCCCACCCTCTTGATCGCCGCAACCATCCCGATGCTCCAGTGCAATAAGGGGGAGGAATTGCCTCACGCAAAGCCCTGGCGGCGCGGCAGTTCCGCTCCTCCCCATGCCTTCGATCCTCCTTTCCCGAAGGCTGTCGCCCCGCGCTGGCCAAAAACCATCTTCTCCTCGTCCCAAAACCAACTACAACCCCCTCATGATCACCGCCGGCTCCGTGCTCCTGCACGACAATCTCAGCCCCGATGCCACCAGCCGCCTCTTTGCCGATCCGGTCGAGGTGCTGGTCGCCCATGATGCACAGACGGCGCGCGCGGCGCTGGCCCGGCTGGCCGATGCGGGGGCGCGCGGGCTGTGGGCGGCGGGCTATTTCGCCTATGAAATGGGGTTTCTGTTCGAAGAGCGCCTCGCGCCCCTGTTGCCGCCAAGAAGCGACACGCCGCTGCTCTGGTTCGGGCTCTATCGCGCGCCGCAGGAGCTGTCGTCAGGCGAGGTCGGTGCCCTTCTCGCCGCCGCTGCCGATGGCGCGGCGGTCGATCTCGCCCCGGCGCAAAGTCTGGCGCAGTATCGCCGCGCCTTCGACCGGGTGGCCGCCTATATCGCGGCCGGCGACATCTATCAGGTCAATCTCACCTTCAAGGCCGATTTCGCGCTGGCGGGCCACCCGCTCGGGCTCTATCGCCGCCTGGCGCAAAGCCAGAAAAGCGCCTATGGCGCCTATATCGACGCCGGCGATCATCATGTGCTCTCGCGTTCGCCCGAGCTTTTCGTTTCCCGCTCCGGCGCCCAGCTCTCGGCCCGGCCGATGAAGGGCACGCTGCGGCGGGCGCCGCTTGCCGCCGACGATGCCCGCGACCGCGCCGCCCTTGCCGCCGACACCAAGAACCGCGCCGAAAACCTGATGATCGTTGATCTGTTGCGCAACGATCTGGGGCGCATTGCCGAGATCGGCTCGGTGAAGGTGACCGACCTTTTCACCGTCGAAACCTATTCGACGCTGCACACCATGACCTCGGGCATCACCGCCCGCCTGGCCCCCGGGCGCGGCTTTGCCGAGGTGCTGGAAAATCTCTTTCCCTGCGGCTCGATCACCGGTGCCCCCAAGCTGCGCGCCATGCAGATCATCGATGAAGTGGAGCAGGGGCCGCGCGGGCTTTATACCGGCTCGATCGGCTGTCTTGCCCCCTCGGGCGATTTCACCTTCAACGTCGCCATCCGCACCGCGCGCCTCGACCGCCAGGGGCGCGGCGAGATCGGCATTGGCGGCGGTATCGTCGCCGACAGCCTGGCGGACGCCGAATATCGGGAGGCCCTGCTCAAATTGAAATTTCTCTCCGATCCCGCCCCGCCGGTGACGCTGATCGAAACGCTGAAATTCGCGCCCGAGGACGGCTTTGTGCTGCTTGGGCGCCATATCGCCCGGCTTCTGGCCTCGGCCGCCTATTTTGCCCTGCCCGCCGATGGCGCCGAACTGGCCCGCGCCCTTGTCGCCGCCAGCGCCGCCTGGTCCGGCCCGATGCGCGTCCGCCTCACCCTTGCCCAAACCGGGTTCGAGATCACGGCGGTGCCCCTGCCGCCGAACCCGGCGAGCTTCCGGTTCATTGTCGCGACGCAAACACTTGATTCGGCCTCGGTCTGGCTGGCGCACAAGACCACCAATCGCGGGTTTTATGACCAGCCGCGACAAGAGGCCCATGAAAGGCTCGGCGTCGACGAGGTGGTGTTCCTCAATGAGCGCGGCGAATTGACCGAGGGCTCGATCACCAATCTGTTCCTCGAAAAATCCGGCCGTCTGCTCACCCCTCCCCTCTCCTCGGGCCTTTTGCCCGGCACGTTGCGGGCCGAGCTCATCGACAGCGGCCGGGCCGAGGAGGCGGTGCTCACCCTTGCCGACCTTGCTGGCGCCGAGGCAATCTTTCTGGGCAATTCCGTGCGCGGGTTGATCCGCGCTGTCTGGCATCAACAACAGGACACGCCATCATGACGATTTCCATCGCCCCGCAAGACGTGCTCGTCGTCGTCGACATGCAATACGACTTCCTGCCCGGCGGCAGCCTCGCCGTGGCCGGCGGCGACGAAATCGTGCCGCTGATCAATGCCCTGGCGAAAAAGTTCAGCCATGTCGTGCTGACCCAGGACTGGCACCCCAAGGACCACATCTCCTTTGCCAGCCAGCACCCGGGCAAGCAGCCCTTCGACACCATCGCGCTCGACTATGGCCCCCAGGTGCTCTGGCCCGATCACTGCGTCTGGGCCAGCCGCGGCGCCGAGCTGTCGCGCGATCTCGACATCCCCCAGGCCCAGCTGATCCTGCGCAAGGGCTATAACCGCACCATCGACAGCTATTCCGGCTTCCAGGAGGCCGATCGGCACACCCCTACCGGGCTTGCCTCCTATCTTAACGAGCGCGAGGCCGGCCGGCTTTATCTCGTCGGCCTCGCCACCGATTTCTGCGTCGCCTGGACCGCCATCGACGGCGCCGCCGCCGGCTTCGACGTCACCGTCATCGAAGACGCCACAAGGGCGATCGACGCCAACGGCTCGCTCGAAAGAGCCTGGTCCGATATGGACGCGGCCGGCGTGCAACGCATCGTCAGCCGCGAAATACTCGGCTAAGCATCGGACCGAAAAGTGTACTCACGCTTTTTCCGATAATCCCGAAAACGCGACGCGCTTTGAGCTCTGGCAGGACCGCTTTGGCTGACGCAATAAAAAGGGCGCCCGCGGCGCCCTTTTCAATCCTGGCATGCCCCTGAAAAATCAGGCGCTCTTGTCGATGCCGGCATCGTTCTCGGGCGGGGTCGGCGCCATGGCCGGACCGCCCTTGGCCACGCCGACCATGGCCGGGCGCAACACGCGCTCGCCAATGGCGAAGCCTTCCTGCACCACCTGCACCACCGTGCCTTCGGGCACATTGGGATTGGGCACTTCGAACATGGCCTGATGCTTGTGCGGGTCGAATTTCTGCCCTGCGGCTTCGATTCGGCTGACGCCGTGCTTGGCCAGCAGGCGCTGGGTTTCGCGCTCGGCCAGCTCGATTCCCTCGATCAGGCTTTTCAGTGTGCCGTCGGCGGTTTCGCGCACGTCGGCGGGGATGACCAGCAGCGCCCGGCCGAGCGCGTCGGTGGCCGAGAGCATGTCGCGGGCAAAGCTGGCAATGGCATAGGAGCGCGTGTCGGCGACGTCGCGCTCGGTGCGCTTGCGCAGGTTTTCCATCTCGGCGATGGTGCGCAGCACGCGGTCCTTGAGGTCGGCATTTTCCGCCTGCAGGGCTTCGATCGGGTCGACCTCCGGCGTGTCGGTGGCCAGAGTGTCAATGTCCGGCGTTTCGCCTTGGGTGGCGTTTTCGTCGCTCATCTCATCTCCATGGGCGGTCATTGGAACAAGTCGTTCAGCCATATCGGCCAAGGCGGCTGGTTTTTCAATAGCGCAGCCGTTTATCTGCGCTTTCCCGCCATCAGCCGCGTCACCACATTGGCGGTATAATCGACCACCGGCACGATGCGCGCATAATTGAGCCGCGTCGGCCCGATGACGCCGAGCACGCCCACCACCTTGTCATTGGCGTCCTTGTAGGGGCTCAGAATCACCGATGAGCCCGAGAGCGAGAACAGCTTGTTCTCCGAGCCGATGAAGATGCGCACGCCCTGCGCCTTTTCCGCGTCGCCCAACAGCTCGAGCAGCCCGTCCTTGCTTTCCAGCTCGTCGAACAGCTGCCGCATGCGGTTGAGATCCTCGCTGGCCATGGCGTCGCCCAATAGATTGGCCCGCCCGCGCACGATCACCGTCGGCGCCGCCGCCCCGCTCTGCTTGCCCAGGGTGGCGATGCCGGCATCGACGAGCTTGTGCGTCAATTCATCGAGCTCCGCCCTTTGCTCCTCGCGCCTTTCGTTGAGCGCCTTTTGCGCTTCCTTGAGCGTGCGCCCCACCACGTAATGGCTGAGATAATTGCTCGCCTGCTGCAAGGCGGCGGCGGTAAAGCCGGGGGGCAGCTCCATGATGCGGTTTTCCACCTGCCCGTCATCGCCCACCAGCACGGCCATGGCCCGGCTGTGGTCGAGCCGCACGAATTCGATATGGCGCAGCACCATATCGGCCTTGGTGGCGATGACCACCCCGGCCCCGTGACTGAGGCCGGAAAGGAGCGAGCTGGCCTCGGTCAGCAGGTCCTCGACCTGGCCGCGCGCCGCATTGCCCTCGATATGGCGGGCGATCTGGCTGCGTTCGGCCTCGTCCACCGCCCCCACTTCGAGCATGGCATCGACGAAAAACCGCAGCCCCTGCTGGGTGGGGGCGCGGCCGGCCGAGGTGTGCGGCGCCGCGATCAGCCCCAGATCCTCGAGATCGGCCATCACATTTCTGACAGAGGCCGGCGAGAGCTCGACCTGCAAAAGGCGCGAAAGATCGCGCGAGCCCACCGGCATGCCGGTATCTAGATAACGCTCGACCAGCCGCCGGAAAATGTCCTGGCTGCGGGCATTGAGGGCGCTGAGAAAATCTTCGGGGGGTCGAACCATGGGCTTTCGCGTAAAATTTTCGGCTTTAACCTTGCTCCCTCATTTAAGCCTTTGCGCCCGTCTCGCCAAGCGCCGGGCGCTTGTGGCGCGGGGCGAGGAAGGTTAAGAGGCGGTTAAAGACTGTCAACCCTGACCAGAGGTGCCCATGCGGCCGTCCGGACGCGCCCCCGACCAGATGCGGGCCGTAACCATCGAGCGCAACGTCGCCATGAAGGCGGAAGGCTCCTGCCTCGTCGTCTTCGGCAATACCAAGGTGTTGTGCACCGCCTCGGTCGAAACCAGCCTTCCCGGCTGGCTGCGCGGCAAGGGCCAGGGCTGGGTCACCGCCGAATATGGCATGCTGCCGCGCGCCACCGGCACCCGCACCCGCCGCGAGGCGACCGCCGGCAAACAGTCCGGCCGCACCCAGGAAATCCAGCGCCTCATCGGCCGCTCGCTGCGCGCCGTGGTTGACCTCGTCGCTTTGGGCGAAGCGCAGATCACGCTCGATTGCGACGTGCTCGAAGCCGATGGCGGCACCCGCACCGCCGCCATCACCGGCGCCTATATCGCCTTGGCCGACGCCATCGCCTGGATGGAGGCGCGTAAGCTGACCAAGGGCAAGGTGCTCAAGGACAGCGTCGCCGCCATTTCCTGCGGCATCTATCGCGGCGCCCCGGTGCTCGATCTCGACTATCTCGAAGACGTCGAAGCCGAAACCGACGCCAATTTCGTCATGACCGGCTCGGGCAAATTCGTCGAGATTCAGGGCACCGCCGAGGGCGCGCCCTTCGACCGCGCCGAGCTCGACGCGCTGATGAGCCTGGCCGGCAAGGGCATCGCCGAATTGAGCGTGATCCAACAGGCGGCGCTGGACGCATGAGGGGCTGGTTCATGAAAAAGCCCGCCGCACCCCAACTCTCTCCCCGAAGGGGTGAGGGGGCTGGTTCCGTGCCTGCCATCTGGCACGAGATCAACCGCGCACTCGATCTGTCCCCTCGCCCCTCCGGAGAGAGGGCTAGGGTGAGGGGCTTCGATCCGTCCCGCAGCGCTGGCGGTAAAGGAATGAAAGCATGACCACCATCCCGCCCCTCCGCCGCGGCGACCGCCTCGTCCTGGCCACTCACAATGCCGGCAAGCTCAGGGAATTTCAGGAGCTGTTCGCGCCGTTCGGTCTCGAACTGGTTTCTGCCGGCGAACTCGGCCTGCCCGAGCCCGAGGAAACCGGCACCACCTTCGCCGAAAACGCCCGCACCAAGGCCCATGCCGCCGCCAGGGGCGCCAATATGCTGGCGCTCAGCGATGATTCGGGTCTGTGCGTCGACGCGCTCGCTGGCCAGCCCGGCGTCTACACCGCCGATTGGGCCGGGGTGCCGCGCGATTTCGCCTTTGCCATGAGCCGGGTGGAAACCGAATTGCAGGAAAAGGGTGCCACATCGCCCGACCAGCGCCGAGCGTCATTCAACGCCACGCTTTGCCTCGCCCATCCCGATGGGCGCGACGTGCTCTATGTCGGCACCTGCCCCGGCACGCTGATCTGGCCGCCGCGCGGCACGCAGGGCCATGGCTACGACCCGATGTTCATGCCCGATGGCCACGCGATCACCTTTGGCGAAATGGCCGCCGAAACCAAGCATTCCTGGGCCCCCGGCCAGCAGGGCCTCTCCCACCGCGCCCGCGCCTTCGCTCAATTCGTGGAGAACCAGATTGAGCGCAGCTAGCGCACAGCCTGCTTTGCGCGGTGACGCCGCTGAGGCCAGTATCGCCGCGCTCGTCTTTGCCCGGCGTGTCCGGGCAATCGATCCTGCCTCCGCCTGGACCGCCCGGATCAGCCCGGCGGTGACGCTCATGGGGGAATTGCCGGCATGACCCAGCCCAACGACCTGTTTGGCGTCTATGTGCATTGGCCGTTCTGCGCCGCCAAATGCCCCTATTGCGATTTCAATTCCCACGTCCATCGCGGCCCCTTTGACGAGGACGCCTTTGTCGAGGGCTACAAGAAAGAAATCGCCCATATGGCGGCGCTCTCGCCCGGGCGGCTGGTGCAGTCGATCTTTTTCGGCGGCGGCACGCCCTCGCTGATGAGCCCCAAGGCGGTCGGCACCATACTCGAGGCCATCGCCGGACACTGGCAGATCGACGCCCAGGCCGAGATCACCCTTGAGGCCAATCCGACCTCGGTCGAGGTCGAGCGTTTCAAGGGCTTTCGCGCCGCCGGTGTCAATCGCGTCTCGCTGGGCGTCCAGTCGCTGCGCGACGGCCCGCTGGCCGAATTGGGCCGCCGCCACAGCGTCGATGAGGCGGTTTCCGCCGTGCGCATCGCGCAAGGCATTTTCGAGCGCTCCAGCTTCGATCTCATTTATGCCCGTCCCAAGCAGACGCTGGAAGATTGGGAAGACGAGCTCAAGGAGGCCATCTGGCTGGCGCGCGGCCATCTCAGCCTCTACCAGCTGACCATCGAGCACGGCACCCGCTATTACGACCTCTATAGTGCCGGCAAGCTCAAGATGCCGGACGAAGACCTGGCGGCCGATTTTTACGAAATGACCCAGGAACTGACCGCCTCGGCCGGCATGCCCGCCTACGAGATTTCCAATCATGCCGTGCCCGGCCAGGAAAGCCGGCACAACATGCTCTATTGGCGCTATGGCGAATATGCCGGCATCGGCCCCGGCGCCCATGGGCGGCTGCTGATCAACCACCAGCGCCACGCCACCGCGACGGAAAAACTGCCCTTCGACTGGCTGAACCGGGTCAACAGCTTCGGCCACGGCATGACCACCGACGATGTGCTCACCTGGGAAGAGCAGGGCGACGAATATCTGGTCATGGGCCTGCGGTTGAAGGAAGGTATTTCCCCCGCCCGCTTCATGTCCATTTCGGGCCGCGCCATCGCCGAAAAACAGATCGATGCCCTCAAGGGCTATGGTTTTGTCGAAACCCTGCCCAACGGCAATATCCGCGTCACCGAAAAGGGTTTTCCGGTGCTCGACGCCGTGGTGGCCGATCTGGCGGCATAGCGCCCCGGCTGCCGAGCGCATCGGCCCGAAAACTGCCTCACGGTTTTCGGGTCATCCGATGCGTAAACACGGGATGAGAGCGGCGATTTGCGTTCGAGAGAACACACGCCGATCTAGAGCATCGGACCGAAAAGTGTCCTCACGGTTTTCGGGCAATCCGA
>JAHCJW010000143.1 GCA_026126125.1 Devosia sp. | reverse complement strand
CATGGATCAGAGCTTCCAGCCAGAAAACAGCGTGGCGATATTGCCGGTAAAGCTCTGGTGCTTGACGCGGCGGAAGCCGGCCGTGGCCAGCATGGAGGAAAACCGCTGCGGGTCGGGGAATTTGCGGATCGATTCGATGAAATATTGATAGGGCTGCGCATCGCCGGTGACGAGGCGCCCCATGGGCGGAATGACCCGGTCGGAATAGAGCTTGTAGACCGCGTCGAACCCGGGAACGTCGACCTGGGAAAATTCGAGCACCAGAACGCGGCCGCCGCGCTTGAGCACGCGATGGGCCTCCTCGAGCGCCCGCTGGATGCGCGGCACATTGCGAATGCCGAAGGCGATCGTATAGGCGTCGAACGAATTGCTCTCGAACGGCAGGTCTTCGGCATTGGCTTCGACAAAGCGCACCTGGCTCGGATAGCGCCAGGCCCGGGCGCGCTCGGCGCCGACGCGCAACATGTCCGAATTGATGTCGGAAACCACCACTTCGGCATAGCCGTGCGAAGCGTTGACGATGCGCTCGCCGATATCGCCGGTGCCGCCGGCCATGTCGAGCACCTTGTAGCCGCGCCTTCCCGAACGAGGCGGCGCCAGCTCGGCCACCATGGCGTCCTTCCACAACCGGTGCACGCCCGCGCTCATCAGGTCGTTCATCAGGTCGTAGCGGTCGGCCACGTCGTGAAACACCTTGTTGACCAGGCCCTGCTTGTCCTCGAGGGCGACAGTCTGTTCGCCGAAATGGGTGGTTTGGCGGGGCTCGGTCATGGCTTGGCTCGATGCTGGGGTCGGGAGCGCGATGGGTGTCGTATCGCGGCGCACCATATATAAGGCGCCATCGCTTGCCCATGGCACAAAGACGCACAGGGCAAAAGGAGTGTTGCATCATGCCTGAATTGCCCGAGGTCGAAACCGTCCGGCGCGGCCTGGCGCCCTGGCTGACCGGCGCGCGCATCGACACGGTGACGCTGAACCGCGAAAACCTGCGCTTTCCCTTTCCCGCCGATCTTAAATCCGCGCTGGAGGGGGCGCGGGTCGACAGCGTCGGGCGGCGGGCGAAATATCTGCTGCTGGGCCTTTCGAGCGGTCGCACGGTGCTCAGCCATCTGGGCATGACCGGCTCCTGGCGCTTTGCCGAGCACGGCATCGACAAGCAGCCGCGCTATTATGAGCCGGGCACCGAGCCCCGGCACGATCACATGGTCTTGGCGCTCGACCATCCCGAGCACGGCAAGAGCCACCTCATCTATGCCGATCCGCGCCGCTTCGGTTTCATCGATCTTTACGACGACCCCGAGGACAGCCCCCATCTGCGCGGGCTCGGGCCCGAGCCGCTGGGCAATGACTTCAGCGCCCTGACGCTGGCGCGGGCCTTCAAGGGCAAGAAGGCGCCGATAAAGGCCGCCTTGCTCGATCAGCGCGTCGTGGCCGGGCTGGGCAATATCTATGTCGCCGAGGCGCTGCACCGCGCCCATATCGCGCCGACCCTCGCCATCGGGCGGCTGGTCGAGGCCGATGGCAGTCCCAAGCCGGCGCTCGACGATCTGGCGGCGGCGATCCGCGAGGTGCTGATCGCCGCCATCGAGGTGGGGGGCTCGACCATCCGCGATTTTCGCAGCGTCGAGGGCGCGGGATATTTCCAGCACAATTTCGCCGTCTATGACCGGGAGGGCGATCCTTGCCCGACCCCGCTATGCACCGGCGTGGTGGCGCGGATCGTGCAGTCGGGCCGCTCGACGTTTTTCTGCCCGGTGTGCCAGAAGGGGTGAGCGACATTGGTCGGGCCCCTTGCCCCCTGAATCCAGTTGACGCCTTTCCCCCTTTCCCCTATAGACCCCCCGACTTGGGCGGCAGTGGGCCGCCGCTTTCATTTCATCCCGGTCGGGTGCGGCGCTCGCAAAAGGCGCGCAGTTGATCGGTTGGACGCTCCAAGAGGACCAAATGGCCAATACGCCGTCAGCCAAGAAGGCGACCCGCAAGATCGCAGCCCGTACCGCGATCAACAAGTCGCGTCGCAGCCGTGTTCGCACCTTCATCCGCAAGGTCGAGGAAGCCATCGCTTCGGGCGATCACGCTTCGGCTTTCGCCGCCCTCAAGGCCGCCGAGCCCGAAATCAACCGCGCCGCGACCAAGGGCATCGTGCATGCCAATCTGGCGGCCCGCAAGGTTTCCCGCCTCAACAGCCGCGTCAAGGCGCTCGCTGTCTGAGCATAAGCCGCGGCGCCGGACCTGGCCGACGCGGCAGAGTTGAAAACGGGCTCCGAAAGGGGCCCTTTTTCTTTGTCCGGCGCAGGCAGGTTTTTTCGTCGCACCGTGGTCACATGTCGCTTCCATGACAAGGCGGCTTTCGGCGGCGCGACGGGCCAAATCCATGAAAAATCCTGACCTCGCAACGGGTTGATATCGGTTTTCGCCTCGATATTGCTGTTGGCATCGCGCCGGTGCCGCAGAAATCCGCCCGGCACGGGAATAAATTTTTCACCATTGCCGGAGCAGGTTGGGGGGCGATTCTGCATTGAGTCACAGGCTCTTGTGGAAAGCGTTTTTTCCCCCTTTCGCGAGGGGGAAAACCACACTTCGGAGTCAAGCCCCTATTTCAGCGATTCACGTGTTGCGGGTCCAAAATCGTCCCTCTAAAGTAGGTTTGCCAGCGCGGAAAACGGGGCCGGAAAGGACCTTCGAAACCGAGCCGGATTTTACTTTACGGGGCGTGGATATGGGGGTCGTCCGGCAGATCATGTCGGGGCGGCGTGGGTTTTTATGACTGAATTGGCAGTACGCTGTGCGGCCGGTTTTCTCCGGGGCGGCACGTCAGAATAAACCGCCGGTCAGGTCTGGCCGGGTTCAAGGGACTGATGGACGGAAGCGGCGACGCGGTCGCCGGATGAATTTTTGCGCCCGTTTTGCGGGCGCCGAACCAGGCGGCATGACTTATGCGGCTTGATAGTATTGGCATTAGTGCCGGGCGGACGTTGCGGACCGCCGGGCCGAACGAAACAGGGCTAGAATAGCGATGATGCGACAGGCAACCGCGGGAAGGGATGATTGGTCGACGGCCGCCACTCCCTCCATTCCTCAAACCGGCACAAGCGGTGTTTCTGTCATGACCGATTCCAATTCCGAAGCGCAGCGTGAACTCTGGACCCGCGTGCGGGCCCGACTCAAGACGGCGGTGGGCGAGGATGTCTTCGCCTCCTGGTTCGCCCGCCTCGAGCTGGAGGAACTGGTCGACGATCTCGTGCATCTGTCCGCGCCCACCCGCTTCCTGTGCTCCTGGGTGCAGTCCAATTATGCCGACCGCATCGTAGAGGCCTTCCGTCACGACGTGCCCGAGGCGGGCCGTTTGCAGGTGACCATGCGCGTCAATGGCCAGGCCCGGCCGCGTCTGGCCGCAGCACCGGTGGTCGAGGCGCCGGTCGAGCCGGCCGCCACGCCTGCCGCTGCGGCGACCAGCAATGATGGTCCCGCGCCGGTTGCCGCCGCGCCGCGCCTGGTGCGCGAGGCGAGCAAGGGCGATGCCCTTTCCGGCAGCGCCATCGATCCGCGCATGACCTTTGACAGTTTCGTGGGCGGCGAAGCCAATGAAATGGCGCTCGGCGTCGCCCGCCAGATCGCCAATGCGGCGATCAACAACACCGTGACCTTCAATCCGGTCTATATTCATTCCACCGTGGGCCTGGGCAAATCGCATTTGCTCAACGCCATCGCCCATGCGGTCAGCGAAGCCGACAGTTCCAAGAACATCGTCTATCTCACCGCCGACCACTTCATGTATCATTTCATCACCGCCGTGCAGCGCCAGTCGGCGCTCGGCTTCAAGGAGTGGCTGCGCAAGGTCGATCTCCTGCTGATCGACGACATGCAGTTCCTGCAGGGCAAGTCGGCCACCGAATTCGGCCACACGCTGGGCGCGCTCCTGACCGGGGCCAAGCAGATCGTGGTGGCCGGTGACGCGCCGCCGCGTGATCTGGAAATGCTCGACGAGCGGGTGCGCTCGCGCCTCTCCGGCGGGCTGGTCGTGCCGATCTCGACCTTCGACATGGATCTCCGGCGCGCCATCGTGCAGCGCCGCGCCGAGCACGCCACGGCGCGATTCGGCATGCACTTCCCCACGCCGGTGATCGACTATGTCGCTCGCGCGGTCATCAGCCATGGCCGCGATCTCGACGGGGCGGTGAACCGGCTCGTCGCCGCCAATCAGCTGACCGGCGAATTGATCACCGTGCCGCTGGCCGAAAAGACACTGGCCGATCTGATCCGCGCCCGCGACGCCAAGCGCGTGCGTATCGAGGATATTTTGAAGATCGTCTCGCGCCATTACAAGGTGCCGCGCAACGAGCTGCTCTCGGCACGGCGCTCGCGGGACGTGGTGCGGCCGCGCCAGATCGCCATGTATCTGGCCAAGGCGCTGACCAGCCGCTCGCTGCCCGAAATCGGCCGGCGCTTCGGCGGCCGCGATCACACCACGGTGCTGCACTCGGTGCGCAAGGTCGAGCAGATGATCAAGGACGACAGCGATCTCGGCCAGGAAATCGAACTGTTGAAGCGCATGCTGGAAGAATAGGCGACAGCCGGGCAAAGCGCCCGGATCGGGCCGATGGACCGATCCGCGCGCAAACTCTTCTGGATAAACGCAAAGCGGCCATGTTTTGGCCCGAACGGGGCGGCACCAGCGGGCCATGAACCGGTTTCTGCCTGCTTTAGCTGCCCTTTTCCTTCTCATCGCGCCTGCGCTGGCCCAGCCGCTTTCGAGCGACGCCATTCTCAAGCAGACCCAGGCCATTGCCATCAGCGTACAGCGGCAATTGATGGCCTGCTGGAACCTGCCGGAGGACGCCGAAGGGGTGGTCCTGTCGCTCGATATCGTGTTTTACGGCGATGGCCGGCTCGATAGAACGGCGGCGCTCTCGCCCGGCCAGGGCAAGATAGCGAGCAAGTTTCCGGCCCTGGCCGACAGCATCATGGCCGCCGTCCGCCGCTGCACCCCCTTTGCCGGGCTCGAAGCCCTGGGGGCGGGCCGCACGGAGCGCTTCTCGGTGACCATCCATTTCCAGAGCTGATCCACAGCCTGGACGCGGCCAAACGTCCCGGTGGCCTTGCCAACCTCGGGTGAAACTGTAAACGTCCGTGCCCCGGCCCGTGGCCGGGTTTTACTGTCGCCTTTTCGTCAGGATCGTGCCGCCATGAAAGTCACCCTCGAACGCAATCATCTGCTCAAGTCGCTGAGCCATGTGCATCGGGTGGTCGAGCGCCGCAACACCTATCCGATCCTGGCCAACGTGCTGTTCAAGGCCAGCGAGGACCATATCGAGCTGCGCGCCACCGACCTCGATATCGAGGTGACCGAAAGCGTGCCCGCCATGGTCTCGACGCCGGGCACCACCACCGTGCCGGCGCACACGCTCTATGAAATCGTGCGCAAGCTTTCCGACGGGGCGGAAGTGCGGCTGGAGACCGATGGCGGCGAGAACATGGTTCTCACCTCCGGCCGCTCGCGCTTCAACCTCGCCTGTCTTTCGCCCGATAGTTTCCCCGATCTCAAATCCGGCGCCTTCGCCCACGAGTTCGATGTCGTCGCATCTTCCTTGCGCGAGCTGATCGAGCGGACCCAGTTCGCCATCTCCAACGAGGAGACGCGTTATTATCTCAACGGCATCTATTTCCATGCCGTCGACAATTCCGCCCAGGGGGCGCTGTTCCGCGCCGTGGCGACCGATGGGCACCGCATGGCCCGCGCCGAAATCGCCGCTCCCGCCGGCGCCCAGGGCATCAGCGGCATCATCGTGCCGAAAAAGACCGTGGGCGAGGTGCAGAAACTGCTCGATGGCGTCGATGGCGATGTGCATGTCGAGGTGTCCGACACCAAGATCCGCTTCACCGTCGGCCCGGTCGTGCTGCTGAGCAAGCTCATCGAGGGCACCTTCCCCGATTACGACCGGGTGACGCCCAAGAACAACGACAAGCAGATGATCATCGACCGGCAGGGTTTTGCCATCGCCGTCGATCGTGTCTCGACCATCGCCTCCGATCGCGGCGGCAAGGCGGTCAAGCTCTCGGCCCATGACGGCCAGCTCGAGCTGTCGGTGACCAATCCCGATCACGGCACGGCCAGCGAGGAGCTGGCGGTGGAATTCGACACCGAGGGCTTCGAGATCGGCTTCAATGCCCGCTATCTGCTCGACATCGTCAGCCAGATCCGCAGCGAAAGCGCGGTGTTCCTGTTCAACGACGCCAATTCTCCGACCCTGGTCAAGGAAGAAGGCGAGGCCAGCGCGCTCTACGTGCTGATGCCGATGCGGGTTTAACCACGTCCATGATGCAGGTCTTCCCTTCTCTCCTTGAGGGAGAAGGTGCCCCGAAGGGGCGGATGAGGGGTTCAGGACCATCCTCATTTTCCAATGCCTGGACAGGCCGGAACCCCTCGCCCGTCTCGGCCTGCGGCCGATCCACCCTCTCCCTCAGGGGGAGAGGGAAGGAAGGGGCATAATGATCCGCCATATTTCGCGCCTGCGCCTCACCGCCTTTCGCAACTATGCTTCGGCGGCGCTCGACCTCGACGAGCGCCATCTGGTGCTGACCGGGCCCAATGGCTCGGGCAAGACCAATCTGCTCGAGGCTATTTCCGTGCTCTCGCCGGGGCGCGGCCTGCGCGGAGCCAGTTTCGACACCCTGCAGCAACAGGGCTCGGACATGTCCTGGGCCGTCGCGGCCAGCATCGAGACCGATGCCGGCCCCGCCGATATCGGCACGGGCGGCCTGCCCGATGGCGGGCGGCGGGTGCGCATCAATGGCGCCAATGCCCGCTCCATCGAGGCGATGAGCGATTATCTGCGCATTTTGTGGCTCACCCCGGCCATGGACGGGCTGTTTTCCGGCCCGGCCGGCGAGCGGCGGCGCTTTCTCGACCGGCTGGTGACGACGCTGATCCCGTCCCATTCCTCGGCGGTGTCGGATTTCGACCGGGCCATGCGCCAGCGCAACAAGCTGCTCGAGGAAGACGGCGACACGCGCTGGCTCGCCGCCATCGAGGCGCAGATGGCCGAGCTGGGCGCCTCGATCCATCTGGCGCGCACCGATAGTCTGGCCCATCTGCAGGCGCTGATTGCCGAAAGCGTCGAGGATGGCAGTTTTCCTTCGGCGCTGCTGGCGCTGACCCCCTTGTTCGAGGAGAACGCGCAGCCATCGACATCGGCCGAGCTGGAAGCGGCGCTGATGCAACGCTGGCATGGCGCGCGCGGGCTTGATCGGGCCGCCGGACGCACCACATTTGGTCCGCACCGCGTCGATCTCGAGGTGGTGCATGCGCAAAAATCCATGCCGGCGGCGCTGGGCTCGACCGGCGAGCAAAAAGCCCTGCTGATCGGCCTGATCCTCGCCCATGCCCGGCTGGTGCGCCTGCGGACCGGCATCGTGCCGTTTCTTCTGCTCGACGAAATCGCCGCCCATCTCGACCCCGACCGGCGGCGGGCCCTGTTCGCGGCGCTGGATGGGCTCGAAACGCAATGCTTCCTGACC
Source organism: Devosia sp. (assembly GCA_026126125.1). Classification (GTDB taxonomy): domain Bacteria; phylum Pseudomonadota; class Alphaproteobacteria; order Rhizobiales; family Devosiaceae; genus Devosia. The sequence goes on along the minus strand of JAHCJW010000143.1, from coordinate 1,479 downwards.
GGCACCGACACGCTGCTGTTCGCGGCGCTGGAAGACCGGGCGCAACGCATCAACGTGCGCGAGGGCCGGCTGGCGCACGAATAGGCCCTTTCGTACTCCGCGCGCGGGGCCGGACGAGCCTTGAGCCCGGCCTGGGCGGGAATGGGCTCTTTATGCCCAGCAAAAGCCTTAAAAACCGGCAATTTTCTTGGGGATCGGACCCCATTCCGCTAAAACGGAAACACCTCGAAAAGGACTGATTCGGACCTCATGAGCGATAGCGAAACCCCCATCCAGCCCGAGTATGGCGCCGACAGCATCAAGGTGCTCAAGGGCCTCGATGCCGTGCGCAAGCGCCCCGGCATGTATATCGGGGATACCGACGACGGTTCGGGCCTGCATCACATGGTCACCGAAGTGGTCGACAACGCCATCGACGAGGCGCTGGCCGGGCACGCCGACCTCGTGACCGTGACGCTCAATGCCGATGGCTCCTGCACGGTCACCGACAATGGCCGCGGCATTCCGGTGGGCATCCACAAGGAAGAGGGGATTTCGGCGGCCGAGGTCATCATGACCCAGCTCCATGCCGGCGGTAAATTCGACCAGAATGCCTATAAGGTTTCCGGCGGCCTGCACGGCGTGGGCGTCTCGGTGGTCAACGCGCTCTCGGTGTTCCTGAAGCTCTCGATCCGCCAGGGCGGCAAGGTGCACGAGATGAGCTTCACCCATGGCGTGGCCGATGCGCCGCTGGCCGTGGTGGGCGAATATGAAGGCCGCTCGGGCACGGCTGTAACTTTCCTGCCCTCGAGCGAAACCTTCACCATGGTGGAGTTCGACTTCAAGACGCTTGAGCATCGCCTGCGCGAGCTGGCCTTCCTCAATTCGGGCGTGCGCATTCTGCTGCGCGACTATCGCCACCCCGAGCCGGTCGAGGTCGAGCTGTTCTACGAGGGCGGGCTCGAGGCGTTCGTGCGCTATCTCGACAAGTCCAAGGCGCCGGTCATCGAGGCGCCGATCACCATGCGCGCCGAAAAGGACGGCATCACCGTCGAGGTGGCGCTGCAGTGGAACGACAGCTATCACGAAAACGTGCTGTGCTTCACCAACAACATTCCGCAGCGCGATGGTGGCACGCACCTGGCCGGCTTGCGCGGGGCGCTGACGCGCCAGGTCACCGGCTATGCCGAAAGCTCGGGCATCGCCAAGAAGGAAAAGGTGACGATGTCGGGCGACGACACGCGCGAGGGCCTGACCTGCGTGCTCTCGGTCAAGGTGCCCGACCCCAAATTCTCTTCGCAGACCAAGGACAAGCTGGTGTCGAGCGAAGTGCGGCCGGTGGTCGAGAATATCGTCAACGAAAAACTCGGCCAATGGTTCGAAGAGCATCCCAACGAGGCCAAGACCATTGTCGCCAAGGTGGTCGAGGCGGCCGCCGCCCGTGAAGCGGCGCGCAAGGCGCGCGAATTGACCCGCCGCAAGGGGGCGCTGGTAATCTCC
>JAHCJW010000142.1 GCA_026126125.1 Devosia sp. | reverse complement strand
ATTGACCATGGCGACGACGTGCATCGCGCATGGCTTGATGATCTACGCCCTGTCCATGGCTCCAGCGAGCGTGTTGCAGCCGTTCAATTATTTTTCGCTGCCCTGGGCCATCCTGCTCAGCGCGGTCATCTTCGGCCACTGGATTGATCCGATCTCGCTGCTGGGCGCGGGGGTGATCGTGGCGGCGGGGCTGGTGGTGATGGCGCGCGAGCGGATCCGCAAGGTTGAGGTGGTGGCCGATGCAACGACGATGAGCGGGCGCGAATAGGCGTGGGGCGAGGAAATCGTGCCGGCGCGGGTTGAAGCCCCGACCGGGCATGGGCATCTAAAGCGGGTCGCGCGAGCTGAGCCCTCCGCGCTTTTCGGTCTTTGTTTTTACGTAGGTCTTTTCAAGGCGGGGGTGTTTTGGAAAGAGCTGTTCCGGGAGAAGAAAGGAGCTCGCCAAGGTGTTGATCCAGATCGCACTCGTGCTGCTGCTGTTGGGCGGCGGGCTGACGCTTCTGACCAATGGCAAGATCAGCAAACGGCGCGAAGCGCTGATCCTGCGGCGGGTGGACGCCTATATCGAGACCATAAGGCGCGAGCGCAGCAACCCGGCGCTGGCGGCAATGAGCGATAGCGAATTGCGGGACCTGTTGCATGCCGGAGCGCATAATCTGCGCGCCGCGATGCGCAAGAAGCTGTGGAGCGTGCTGGGGGTCGGCGCAGTGACGCTGTTTTGCGCCATATTGGTGGCGAGCCATGACGGGTGGCGCGGCTTCGGCATCGTCGTCGCGATCGGACTGGTGGTGGCCTATGGCCTCAACGAGTTCCTGACACGCAAGGCGCGGGCACCGCTGGAACGGCACGGCATCGACGCCGAGCGGCTGTTGGTGGAATGAAAGGCGCCCAAGGGCGTGTGCCGGTCTTGCCTTGAAGCGGGCGAGGCTGGCGGCAGAGGCCGTGGGGCTTTTATCCCATCCCTCTCCCCCTGAGGGGAGAGGGGCGATGGCAGACTATTTACCGTGAAACGGCGCTCGCTAGAGCGCGTCGCGATCTTTCAGATTCGCTCCCTGCGCTTTAACCCTTTGTTTTTCCGCATGTCTTTGTCCCGAAACCGGGGCCACTTTCGGGAGACATGCTCTAGGGGAGCGGCGCCATCGCAAGTCAGCTGCCGGCGCAGAAATAACCATTGGGGCCGTTAAAGCAGAAGCTGGCGCCCGGACGGCTCGGATAGGGCGGGAAGACGACCGGCGGACGCGGACCGGGGCCCGGGTTCCAGTGCGGGGGACGCGGATTGTTCCAGACCGGGGGCGGGGGTGGCGCCGGGCGATTCCAGCCATCATCCCAACGATTGCTGTCGAGATAACTGGCCGAGACCCAGCCGCTGGGACCACGCCGGTCGACATAGCACCAGCTGCCCCGACAATATTGCACATCGACCCGTTCGCCCCGGCGCAGGGCGTCGACAATGGCATAGCCGGTGCCCGGACCGCTGCGCACATTGACATTGCTGGTGGCGAAAGCGGGCGCAGCCGAGGCCGCCGCAGTGGTCGCCAGCACGGCCAGGGTGGCCAGGCCGGAGGCGAGGAGCTTCCGAGAGAGAGCCATGAGACTTATCCTTTCCCTGTTGGTGGCTTCATATTTGCCTGATGCCAGATAACACGAAGGCGGATGAACCCAGGCTGAACGGGCCTTTCAGGAAAAGCTCGATCTCAGAAGCGCAACAGATCGGTGAAACGCTTGAGGGTGGTGCTCAGTTTCTTGCGCTGCTTGTTTTTCAGCTCGCCGAGCAGCGCCTCCTCCAACTGGGCCCAATGCTCGACCAGGCCGTTGCGGATGCGCAGGCCGCGCTCGGTGAGCGCTACGCCCGGGATCAGCTCGGGGCCGACGGCCTGGCGGGTGATGAGGTCGCGTTCGCCGAGGCGGGCAAGGCGGCTGGCGAGGGCTTCGGCCGGCAAGCCGATCTCTTCGGCAAGATCGGCTTCGGTGGTTCCCGCGCGCCCAAGGACGAACAGAATGGCGTCGTCGCCCGGTTCGAGACCCTTCTCGAGCAGGGGCACCAGCAGGGCCTTGTGCGCCAGCTGGCCGGCTTCGATGAGCCGGTAGAGCGCGGAACGGGAGGAGGGTCTGGACATGGGCGGAAAAATAGTCCGAACTCCTTGGCTAAGTCGATGAGGCTTCTATCCTATCGTTAATTGAACAACGACCAAGGCCTGTTATTGTTCACCCGTTGCAGATGAGTTATGCGTCAATTGACTGGGCTTTGGTGAACGGACCGACATGACGCAGGATCTTGCCCGCATTCGCGCCTTCGTACAGGTCTTCGATGCTGGCGGGTTTTCCGCCGCGGCGCGGCAATTCGGGCGCTCCAAGGCGCTGCTCAGCAAATACGTCACCGATCTCGAGGATTATCTGGGCGTGCGGCTGATGAACCGCACGACGCGCAAGCTGAGCCTGACCGAGGCGGGCGAAGCCTATTATCGGGAGGCGTCGAGCCTTCTCCAGCAATTGGACGACCTCGACGCGACAATCACCGACCAGACCGCCGAGCCGCGCGGCATGGTGCGGGTTTCGGCGCCGCGAAATTTCGGCGAATCGACCCTGGCGCCGGCGATCTTCGAGTATCTGAGAAAATATCCGAAAGTGACGCTCGATCTGCGGCTGGAGGATCGCTATGTCGATCTCGTCGATGAAGGGATCGATGTGGCGCTGCGCATCTCGACCCTGGCGGATTCGTCGCTGATCGCGCGCAAGATCGCCGATATGCATGTGGTGGTCGGGGCGGCGCCGGCGCTCCTCGCCGCCGTGGGTACGCCCCTCCATCCCGAGGATCTGCGACATTTGCCCTGCATCGTCGATGTCAATCTGCAAGGGCAGTCGAACTGGCGCTTCACCGAGGCGGGCAAGACGATCTCGGTGCCGGTCAACGGGCCGTTGCGGGTCAATTCGCCGCTGGCGGCGCGCACCGCGGCGGTGGTGGGCCTCGGTTTCGTCGTTTTGCCGTCCTATCTCGCCGAACCGAAAGTGACGAGCGGCGAACTGGTGCCGGTGCTGGCCGATTTTCTGCCGGTCGGGCAGACCCTGCAAGCGGTCTATCCGCACCGTCGGCACCTGGCCGGCAAGGTCAGGGCGTTAATCGATCATCTGGTGGACTGGTTCGCCGTTCATCCGGTCAATTAGAGGCGGGATTTTGGCCAAGATTTTCGGGCTTGGAGGGCTGGCCATCGCGGCGCTGGCCGGTTTGACACTGACGCAGCCGGTGCTGGCGCATCCCCATATTTTCATCGATGCCAAGGTGGGCGTGGTCTTCGACGATGCGGGAGCGATCACCGCCCTGCGCCACAGCTGGACGTTCGACACGGCGTTTTCGGTGTGGATGGTGCAGGGGCTCGACACCAATGGCGATGGCGTGGTCGGTTCGGAAGAAATGCAGGAGCTGGCCGACGAGAATATGCTCGGCCTCGAGGATTTCGGCTTTTATACCTTTGCCGGCGATGGGATGGATTTCGTCGCTTCCGGCGACCAGCGCATGTCCTATGCCGATAATCGGGTGACGCTGGACTTCTCCATCGATGCCGTGGCGCCGCAGCCCGCCGGTGCGCGTTTCGAGCTGGGGGTCTATGATCCGGAATATTACGTCGCCATCAGCTTTGCCGATGTGGGCGCGGTCAGCCTCGAAAACGCGGCGGAGAGCTGTGTGGCGGAGCTGGTTCCTCCCCGCCCGATGGACCGGGCGACGGAGGAGCGGCTTTATGCGCTGGGGGCGGAAGTGCTCGAATTGCCGCCCGATCTGGCGGCGGCGATGCGCGGCACGCAGGGGATGATCGTGCTCGCCTGCGATCCGCAGCCCGCACCGACCACGGCGCTGGAAGCGGTAACCGAGGTGGCGCAGAGCCGGACCGCGGCGCCGTTTGGCGGGCCGCCGCCGGAAGTGGGGCTGCCCCTGCCGCGCACCGGGTTTTTCGGCTGGCTGCAGGACCGGCAGCGCGAGTTCTACGCGGCGCTGACCGGCTCGCTCGATGCGATGCGCAGCGACTGGACGGCGTTCTGGCTGCTGGGCGGGCTGAGCTTTCTCTATGGCGTGTTTCATGCCGCCGGGCCGGGGCATGGCAAGGTGGTGATCTCGTCCTATCTTCTGGCCAATGAACGGCAATTGCGTCAGGGCATCGCGCTCAGCGCCATTTCGGCCCTGCTGCAATCGCTGGTGGCCATCGCCTTCGTGCTGGTGCTGGCGGGTGGCTTGCGGCTGACCAGCACGGCGCTGGGCGACGCGGCCCATTGGGTGGGCGTGCTCTCCTATGGGCTGGTGGCGCTGCTGGGGCTGTGGCTGGTGGCGCGGAAATTGTTCGGGTGGGCGCACCACCATCATCACCACCACGAGCCCGGCGGCTCGCGCGCCGCGCTGGCCCACAGGCATCTGCATGGCCATGACCATGCGCATGATCACCATCCGGGTGAGGCGCGGGAGCATCATATGCACCATGCGGTGGGCCCGGCGGATCTCAAGGGCAGCTGGCGCGAGCAGGTGAGCGTGGTTCTGGCGGTGGGGTTGCGGCCCTGTTCGGGAGCGCTGGTGGTGCTGGTGTTCGCGCTGTCGCAGGGGCTGCTGGCGGCGGGGATCGTTTCGGTGCTGCTGATGGGGCTGGGCACGGCGATAACCGTGGGTCTGCTCGCCAGCCTGGCGGTGGGCGCCAAGGGCCTGGCCGGGCGCATTGGCGGCGCCGATAGCGCGCTGGCGCGGGCGCTGGTGTGGTGGGCGGAACTGGCCGGGGCGGTGATGGTGCTGGCGTTCGGAATGTTGTTGTTGCTATCCAGCCTGTGATGCCTTGCGCGAGATCAATTTTCGGCGCGACCCATCGCCGCCTTGCGAAGAGGCGCGAAGCGGGTAAGGTGCGGCCAAACTAGAATCTCTCCAAACTGGCGCAGAATGACCAACGACCTGCCGAAAGATCATCCCCGTGTTCCCCAGCAGAAAATCGGAGTTCTCCTGCTCAATCTGGGCACGCCGGACGCCACCGATTTCTGGAGCGTAAGGCGCTATCTCAAGGAATTTCTGAGCGACCCGCGCGTTATCGAAACGCCGAAATGGCTGTGGTGGCCAATCCTCAATTTCGTGATTCTGACCTTCCGCCCGAAAAAGGCAGGCCACGCCTATGAGATGGTGTGGGACAAGGAGCGCAATGAAAGCCCGCTGCGGGTGATCACGCAGGACCAGACCAAGGCGCTGGCCGAGCGGCTGGGTGGCGACGGGGTCATGGTCGAATACGCCATGCGTTATGGCAATCCCTCGACCAAGAGCGTGCTGGAGAAGATGCAGGCGGCTGGATGCCAGAAAATCCTGCTGGTGCCGCTCTATCCGCAATATTCGGCGACCACCACGGCCACGGCTAACGACAAGGCGTTCGACGCGCTGCGCGACATGCGCTGGCAGCCGGCGGTGCGGACCGCTCCGGCCTATTTCGACGATCCCAAATATATCGAAACGCTCGGCAACTCCATTCGCGAGGGCGTGGCCAAGCTCGATTTCGAGCCCGATCTGGTGATCACCAGCTATCACGGCATGCCGGTCGAATATCTGCAAAAGGGCGACCCCTATCACTGCCAGTGCTTCAAGACGACGCGGCTGGTGGGGGAATATCTGGGCTGGCCCAAGGAAAAACTGATGGTCACCTTCCAGAGCCGCTTCGGGCCGACGGAATGGCTGCAGCCCTATACCGACAAGACGCTCGAGGAGCTGCCGGGCAAGGGCATCAAGAAAATCGCCATCCTGGCGCCGGCCTTTTCGGCCGACTGCATCGAAACGCTGGAAGAAATCTCCATCGGCGGCAAGGAAACCTTCCTCGAGGCGGGCGGCGAGAAGTTCGCCTATATCCCCTGCCTTAACGCCAGCCCGGCGGGGATGGACATGATCGAGGCTATGGTGCGCCGGGAGTTGATGGGCTGGCTGTGAGGCGGCCGTCGGGCTTTGCAGAAGAATAATCCTCTCCCAACCTGCCCCTTGAAGGGCTGTGGTTGGGGAGGGGAGGCGGCGAGGGTCAACTCAGCTTTTGGCCGACGATGATGGCTTTGACTTCCGATTCCACGGAATCGAGCAGGCGATTGATGGCGTCGATGGCGGCGTCGAGGTCTTCGGCCAGGATGGCCTCAGCCAGATCGCGGTGGATGGGGAAGGAATCGAGGCCGAAATTGTCGGCGGCGAAGGGCGAGGAACCGCCGCGCTCCAGCGCATGGTCGAGATTGAGCAGCAATTGCCCATACATGGGGTTACCGGTGGCGTCGTAGATGGCCTGATGGAAGGCATGGTCGGCCTTGCGCCAGGGCCTGCCGCTATCGACCTCGGCCAGCAGGGCGTGGCAGAGGCGGACGATTTCGGCGCGCTGGGCAGGGTTGGCCTTGATCGTCGCCTTGCGCACCACGTCGTTTTCCAGCGTGCGGCGGATTTCCATCAGGCGCAGCAGGGCCTCGCCCTCGAGACGGACCATGGTGGGCACGAGGCCCCGCGAGGTCTGGACGCGGGCGGCGAGATAGGTGCCGTCGCCGCGGCGGCGCTTGATGATGCCCAGGCCTTCCCAGCGATTGAGTGCCTCGCGAATGGTGGAGCGGCCGACGCCAAGCGTAGCGGCCAGCGAGACTTCGGGTGGCAGACGATCGCCGATCTTGAGGCCGGCGCGCTCGACCATGTCGGCCAAGGCATCGAGAACCGCAACATTGCGCGTGCGGTTCTCCAGGGGCTCAAGATAGCTCAGGGCCGATTGGCTGTTCAAGACATCCGTCCTTCCGTGGGGGGCATTGCGCCACTCACACCATATTCGGGCTGATTTGTCAGCCTCGCGCCGATGGCGCAAGCGCCAGCAATTCGGTGAGCGCCGCGATCAGCCGGTCCATTTGTGGGCGAGAATTATAGCCCTGCACCGAGATCCGGGCGATGCAGGTCTCCTGCCACCGGAACACCGGAATTTCAATCTTGTACCTGTCGAACAGGGTTTTGTGGATTTCCGCCGGATCGCATTCGGGGATGGGCATGGCGACCATTTGCGGGGCGCAGAACTGAGGCGAGCTTAACGGGGCGAGGCCGGTCAACTCGCCCAAGCGCAGTGCGGTATCCTGCGCCAAAGCGCGGCAATGATCGGCAATGGCCCACCAGTCGTTTTCGGCGCGGAACGCTATCGCGGCGGGCACGGCGAGCCAGGCCGAGGGATCGCGGGTGCCCTGCATCTCGATTTCGTCGATGAACGGCGAATTGCCGAACGCGCCCCTGGCGCCGGGCTCCTTGGACTGTTCCGTCCAGCCATGGCTGACGACGAGAGGATTGAGCAGGTGTTGCACTTCGGGGCGGGCGTGAAGAAAGGCCGAGCCCTTGGGCGACATCAGCCATTTGTGGCAATTGCCGGAATAAAAATCGGCCCCCAGCGCGTCGAGGTCGAGCGGGATATGGCCTGGGGTGTGGGCGCCGTCGATGACCGACCAGATGCCCCGCTGCCGGGCTTCGGCGATGGCGCGCTCTATGGGGAAGACGAGGGCGGTGGGGGAGGTGATGTGGCTCAGAAAGAGGACGCGGGTGCGCTCGGTCATGCCGGCGATGATGGCGTCGGTGAAGGCGGCTTCGCTGGTCAGCGGCATCGGCACCTTGACCACGACGATTTCGGCGCCGGTCTTGCGGCAGACATAGGCCCAGGTCTTTTCCAGCGCCGAATATTCGTGATCAGTGGTCAGGATCTGGTCGCCCGGTTTGAGATCGAGCGACTGGGCGACGATGTTGAGGCCGGTGGTGGCGTTGGTGAGGCCGACGAGGTTGTCGGCGCTGGTGCCCAATTCGGCGGCCAGAACCTCGCGCGGCGTGCGCATCAGATCGGTCAGGCGGCGGCCAAGGAATTCGACCGGCTCGTTTTCGAGCTCGAGCTGAAAGGCCTGATAGGCGGCAAAGACCGGGCGCGGGCAGGCGCCGAAGGAGCCGTGATTGAGGAAGGTCACATCCTCGCGCAGGAGGAAATGACGGGCGAGATTATCGGACAAGGTCAGCGGCCTTTCAGGGTCGGATCGAGGGCATCGCGCAAACCATCGCCGAACAGCGTGGTGGCGAGCACGGTGATGGCCAGGGCCGCCGTGGGGAAGACGGCCATGTGCCAGTAGAAAAACATGAAATTGATGCCTTCATTGATCATCTGGCCCCAGGTCGGGGTCGGCGGCGGCACGCCGATGCCGAGAAAGCTCAGCGAGGCTTCGAGCATCATGGCGAGGGGAATGGCCAGGACAAAGCCGACGATGATGGGGCTGATGGAATTGGGAATGAGGTGGTGGCGAATGATGTACCAGGGTGAGGCGCCGAGCGCCTGGGCGGCGCGGACAAATTCCTTTTCGCGCAGAGCCTTCACCTGGGCGCGAACCAACAGGCACACCTGCACCCAGCCGAACAGGGCGGCGATCAGCACGATGGTGAAATAGCCGCCGCGGGTGAGGGCGCCGAGCAGCATGGCGGCCAGAAGCGGCGGCACCACCGAAAACAGCTCGATGATGCGCATGACGAACCAGTCGGTCTTGCCGCCGAAATAGCCCGCCAGGGCGCCGAGCGGAATGCCGATCAGCACGGAAAAGCCGGCGGCGATGAAGCCGATGGAGAGCGAGACGCGGGCGCCGTAGACGATGCGGGTGTAAAAGTCGCGCCCCAGCCCATCGATGCCGAACCAGTGTTCGGCCGAGGGGAAGGCCAGGCCCTGGGTCAGAAACAATTGCGCATCGGGCGGGACGGGGGTGATGAGCGGGGCGAAGATCGCCATCAGGATCAGGATGGCCATGACGATACCGCCGGCCAAAGCCGCCTTGTTGCCCAAAAACCGCTGCCAGGCGAACCAGAGCGGGCTGCGCTGGCGCAGGGCAGGGGCGATGATGGTGACCTCGCTCATTCGCTGCCTCCCACGCGGATGCGCGGATTGATCAGCGCATAGACGATGTCGGAAAGAAGATAGGCGATGCAGTACATGAAGGTGATCATCAGCATCAACGCCATTTCGAGGGGGTAGTCGCGGTTTTGGATGGAGGAGACGAAA
>JAHCJW010000141.1 GCA_026126125.1 Devosia sp. | reverse complement strand
AGCTTGAACGAGAGGGAGGCCCTATGGCTGAGGTGTATATCGTGGATGCCGTCCGCACCCCCGTGGGGCGCAAGAAAGGGGCCTTTGCCAACATCCATTCCGCCGATCTCGGCGCCCATCCGATCAAGGCTTTGATGAGCCGGACCGGCATCGACCCGGCGGCGGTCGATGACGTGATCTATGGCTGCACCGATACGATCGGTTCGCAGGCGGGCGATATTGCCCGCACCTGTTGGCTCGTGGCGGGCATGCCCGACCATGTGCCCGGCGTTACCGTCGACCGCCAATGCGGCTCGGCCCAGCAGGCGGTGCATTTCGCCGCACAGGCGGTGATGAGCGGCACGCAGGACCTGGTGGTGGCGGGGGGCGTTCAGAACATGAACATGGTGCCCATGGCCGCCGCCATGATCGTGGGTCAGGCCTATGGCTTTCCCGACCCCTTCAGAACCTCGCCCGGCTGGCTCGAGCGCTATGGCAACCAGGAGGTCAGCCAGTTTCGCTCCGCGGAGATGATCGCGGAAAAGTGGGACTGCTCGCGCGAGGAGATGGAAGCCTTTGCCCTCGCGAGCCACCAGCGTGCCCTTGCCGCCCAGGATAAGGGTTTTTTCGGCAATGAAATCGTGCCGCTCAATGGGCTCAGCACCGATGAAACGCCGCGCCGCGACACCAGCCTTGAAAAGATGGCGACGCTGAAGACGCTGATGGAGGGCGGGCGGGTGCATGCTGGCGTCGCCAGCCAGAATTCGGACTGTTCCTCGGCGCTGCTGATCGCCTCGGACCGCGCCGTCAAGGATCATGGGCTTAAGCCCCGTGCCCGCATCCATCACATGACGGTGTGGGGCGACGATCCGGTCTGGATGCTGACCGCCCCGATCCGGGCAACACGCCATGCCCTGGCCAAGACCGGACTTTCGGTCGCCGACATCGACCTTTTCGAATGCAACGAAGCCTTTGCCTCGGTGGTGCTGGCCTGGATGAAGGACCTCGACATTCCCCATGACAAGGTCAACGTCAATGGCGGGGCCATTGCGCTCGGCCATCCGCTCGGGGCGACCGGGGCGCGCATCATGACCACCATGCTCAACGAATTGGAGCGCCGCAACGGACGCTATGCGCTCCAGACGATGTGCGAGGGTGGCGGACAGGCCAATGTCACCATCATCGAGCGGCTCTAGGCCATGCCCTCCTATAGTTTCGAAGGGCGCATCCCGGTTGTCGATCCCACGAGCTATGTGCATCCGACCGCCGTCCTGATCGGCGACGTCATCATCGGGCCGGGCTGCTATATCGGGCCTTCGGCGTCGCTGCGCGGGGATTTCGGGCGGATCGTCGCCGTCGGCGATTCCAGCATCCAGGACAATTGCACCCTTCATACCTCGTCCTATTCCGACTGCACGGTGGGACGGGGGGCGACGATCGGCCATGGAGCGATCCTGCATGGCTGCACCATCGGGGAAAATGTGCTGGTGGGCATGCAGGCGGTGGTGCTCGATGACGCCGAGATCGGGGCGGATTCGCTGGTGGGCGCCCTCAGTCTGGTCAAATCCAGCATGAGGGCGCCCGAGCGCAGCCTTATCGTGGGCAATCCCGCCCAGGTGGTGCGCAGTTTCTCCCCCGAACAGATCACCTGGCGCAATGATGGGGACGGGGAATACCAGCGGCTGGCGCGGCGGTCCCTGGCGAGCCTCGTCGAATGCACACCGCTCAGCGCCCCCGAGCCGGATCGGCAGCGCAATGCCGGGGCCGCCCGGCCGGTGCGCCTCAGCCTCCAGAAGTAAATCCCAGTCGAGGAAATCCATGTCAGTTTGTGAAGGCCGTATCGTCATCGTCACCGGGGCGGGCAGGGGGCTGGGCCGGTCCTATGCGCTCGAATTGGCGCGCCAGGGCGCGTCTGTGGTCGTCAACGATCTCGGCGTGGGCACCCATGGCGAGGCGGCCGGGGCCGATAGGCCGGCCCAGCAGGTGGTCGACGAGATCGTCGCCGCCGGCGGCAAGGCCGTGGCCAATTATGACGATGTGAGCGACTGGGAAGGCGGCAAGAGTATCGTCGAGACGGCCCTGAGCCAGTTTCGCGGGCTTGACGCGGTGGTCAACAATGCCGGGTTCGTGCGCGACCGCATGTTCGTTTCCTCGACGCCCGAGGAATGGGACGCGGTGCTCAACGTGCATTTGCGCGGACATTTCTGCACCAGCCGTCATGCGGTCGATTATTGGCGTGCCCAGCAGAAGGCCGGTGCGCCGGTCGATGCGCGGATCATCAATACGTCCTCCGGGGCGGGCTTGCAGGGGTCGATCGGCCAGAGCGCCTATGCGGCGGCCAAGGGCGGCATTGCCGCGCTGACGCTGGTGCAGGCGGCCGAACTCAAGCGCTATGGCATCACCGCCAATGCGCTGGCGCCCAATGCCCGCACCCGCATGACCGAAGGCGCGTTCGGCGATGCGATGAGCGTTGCCGAGGGAGCATTCGATATTTTCGATCCCGACAATACCGCTCCGCTCGTGGCCTGGCTTTGCTCGGCGGAGGCGAAAGATGTTACGGGCCAGGTCTTTGAGCTGCTCGGGGGAAAAATTTCGCTGGCTCTCGGTTGGACCGATGGACCCGCCGAGGACAAGGGCGCGCGCTGGAAAGCCGATGAAATCGGCCGGGCCGTCACGGACCTCCTGGCGCGCCGCCCGGCGGCCAAGCCGGTTTATGGCCTGTAGGGCTTAAGAGGATGGCGTGGCCGAAGGCCGCGCCATCAGCTCTTGCCGAAGCGCTCGACGAGATCGAGGAAGATCGGGCGCTCGCCGCCGCCATCGACTTCGAGCGTGGCGCCCGAAACGTAGCTGGCCATCGGGCTCGAAAGATAAAGCACGGCATTGGCGATGTCGGTGGGGTGACCCATGCGCCGCGCTGGCAGAGACGCCGCAATGGCGTCCCGCCCGGCCGCCGAGCCATAGGGCAAGGCCTCGCTCTCGGTATCGACGAGGCCGACAATGATGGCATTGACCCGGATCTGGGGGCCCCATTCCTGCGCGAGGTTCCGCGTCAGCCCGATCAGCCCGGCTTTGGCCGCGCCATAGACGGCGGTGCCGGGCGAGGGGCGGGTGCCCGAGACGCTGCCGATATTGACGATGGAGCCGCCGCCATCCTGCCGGAACATCCAGCGCGACACCGCCTGGGAGAGGTGGATCGGCGCCATCAAATTGAGCGCTACGATGGCCTCGGAAAAGCGCGGTGAGGCGGTGGCGGCCTCGGCTTCCGGCGAGCCGCCGGCATTGTTGACGAGAATGTCGATGCGCCCGAACCGCTCGCCTACGGCGTCGACCAGCGCATTGACGGCATCGTGGCGGCGCACGTCGCATTCCATGTAGAGGGCCTCGCGCCCGCCGCCCGAGGGCAGAGTTTGGGGCGCGGTGCGGCCGCAAACGACCACTTCGCAGCCGGCTTCCAAGAGGAGCGTGGCGATGCCGAGGCCGATGCCGCGCGTTCCCCCGGTCACGATCGCCACCTGATTGTCGAGGCGGATGCTGGCTTGCGAGAGGGGCGTTGGCATGGAAGGCTCCGAATGGACTGGCGGTCTTGGAAGGCTAGAGACGGGATGGCCCGGCGGCAACGTCCCTTTGGACGATATGGGCGCGGGCTGATCCGCTCTAGCCCCGCGCAAGATGAAGCGCCCGGCGGGCAGAATGCGATCCTTGAGCCTTGGTTCACTTGATATAAGTTACTGGTCAGTAGCGATCATCTTGAGAAAATAATACAGTTTTATCAATGTTATATGACGTTTAAAACGACTTGATTGGATTTTTTTTGACAAAAAGCGGACTAACCAGTATTGGTTAGTTACGGGTTGGTAACCGCGCGGGAATGGCGGGCGCGCGCATGGCTGTTGGAGGGGGTGCGGACATGCAGATTTCGCCGTGGGACAAGCGTAATGCCCGGGACCGCGAACGCCTGCTCAAGCGCGACGCCGTCCTGCAGGTGGCGGTGCGCTCCTTCAACGAGAAGGGCTTCAACGCAACCTCCCTCGACGATGTCGCCGAGTCTCTCAACGTGACCAAGCCCACGCTTTACCGCTATTTTTCCAGCAAGGATGAAATCCTGTTCGAATGCGTCCGGCTTGGCCTGGAGGGCCTCCAGAACGCCGCGGCGTCGGTCGAGCGGCGAGGGGGTGACGGCATGGAGCGCCTCAAGGCGCTGATCCGCGACTATGCCATGTTGATGACGCAGGATTTCGGCATGTGCATCACCCGCACGTCCGACCATGAACTCTCTCCCGAAAGTCGTATGAAATTTCGCAGCATGAAGCGCGAGGTCGATGCGACCATTCGTGAGGTCATTGAGGACGGGATCCGCGATGGATCAATCGCGGCCGGCGATGTGCGCATGATGGCCTTCACCGTGACCGGTGCGCTCAACTGGATCGCGCGCTGGTACGAGCCGGGCCGGGAACTCTCGCCTGAACAGATTGCCGAAAGATGCCTGGCGACGCTGGTCGGGGGCCTGGCGCCCCGGTCGGGAGCGGAAGGATGACGGCATGGTTCGAATGTTTGTCGATGGTAATGGCGAAGGTCGGGGTGCCGATGTTTCTGGCGTTGGGGTTGGAGCAAGGTTCGCTGTGAACGAGATGGACCAAAATCAGTCCAGCGTCCTCATGGACATTCGGGGCGGGGTTGCCGAAATCCGCTTTAACGCGCCTGCGCGCCTCAATGTAATCGATCCACCAATGGCGGCCGGCTTTGCCCGGGCCGTCGAGCGCGTGACGAACACGGCGGGGGTGCGGGTGATCGTAATCTCCGGCATGGGCCGCGCCTTCATGGCTGGGGGAGATCTCGATTATTTCAATCGTGCGGCGGACAAGCCGGCTGCGGCCCGTTCGGTGATCGAACCGATGCACGGTGCGCTCAAGCTATTGGCGGCGGCGCCCCAGATTGTGGTGGGTAGCCTCAAGGGTGCTGTAGCCGGCGGGGGCATGAGCATTGCGCTGGGCCTTGATCTGGTGATCGCCGCAGACAATACGGTTTTCAGCATGGCCTATGCGCGCATTGCCGCTTCGCCCGATTGCGGCGGGTCCTGGGCGCTGCCGCGCTTGGTGGGAACGCGCAAGGCGCTGGAAATCGCCCTGTTGTCGGACGATATCGACGCTGAAGAGGCCTTGCGCCTGGGGCTGGTGAACAGGGTGGTTCCGCTGGCGGAGCTCGAGGCAGAAACCGCCGCGCTGGCGCAGCGTTTGGCGTGTGGCGCCGCCTTTGCGCAGGGGCAATCCAAATTGCTGATCCGCGCCGCGCAAGAGCGGTCTTATGACGCCCAGCTGGACGCCGAGGCGGAAGCGTTCGCCGCCTGCGCGCAACAGCAGGATTTCTCCGAAGCGCTCACGGCGTTTTTTGCCAAGCGCTCCCCCCATTTCCAAGGCTCCTGAGAGGCGAGGATAGTCAGGATGTTTTCCATGGCCAGGCATGCCTTCATCGCCAGTTATGTGCGCAGCCCTCTAACCTTTGCCCGCAAAGCCGCGCACTCTTCATGGAGCCCCGAGGAGAAACTGAACATCGATGGCGGCCTGGGCAGCGCCATGGTTCTGGAGGCGGCATGATGGGCGCGGGGACCAGTCCAATCCACCGCGTGGCGGTGATCGGCGCTGGCGCGATGGGCGCCGGCATCGCGGCCCAGTTCGCCAATGCCGGTATCGGCGTGGATCTGCTCGACATTCCTGGAACGGGGTCAGCGGCGCGCAACGCTCCGGCGCAGGCCGGCCTCGATCGCCAGCTCAAGACCGCGGGTTTCATGCATCCCGACGCGGCGAGCCTGGTGCGGCCGGGCAATATCGAGGACGACCTTGCCCGCCTTGCCGAGGTGGACTGGATCGTGGAAGCGGTGGTCGAGCGTCTGGATGTCAAGCGCGATCTCTATGCCCGCATCAATGCCCTGCGCAAGCCGGGCAGCATCGTCTCCTCCAATACCTCCACCATTCCCCGTTCCGAATTGATCGCGGGTCTGGGACCCGCTTTCGCCTCCGATTTCCTGATAACCCATTTCTTCAACCCGCCCCGTATCATGCGGCTATTGGAGATCGTCAGCGCGCCGGAAAACGATCCGGCCCTCGTCGCCCGGGTCAAAACGGCGGCTGCCGCCATTCTGGGCAAGACGGTGATCGACTGCCGCGATACGCCCGGTTTCATCGCCAACCGCATTGGCTGCTTTTGGCTGGCGCTGGGCGTACTGGAAGCAAAACGCCTGGGCCTCTCCATGGAAGAGGCCGATGCCGTAATGGTGGCGCTGGGGACGCCGAATACAGGTATTTTCGGCCTGCTCGATCTGATCGGCATCGATCTGATACCCCCGATCTGGGGCAGCCTCATGCAGGCCCTGCCTGCTGACGATGCCCTGCACAATTTCGATCTGCCGGGCGACGAGACGGTCAGGGCGCTGCTGGCCTCGGGTCGTTTCGGTCGCAAGTCCGGCGCGGGCTTTTATCGCCTCTCCCCGGATAAATCGCGTGAAGCGCTTGATCTCGCCGCCGATGATTATCGGCCGCGCCAGGATCCGGCGCCCGGCATTGGCCGTGATGCGCTGGCGCTGCTGAAGCGTGACGACAAGTTCGGCCGCTTTGGCTGGAGGGTGCTCTCGGGGGTCATCCACTATGCCGCGGCGATCGCCCCCGACATTGCAGGGGATCTCGGGTCGATCGATGCGGCCATGACGCTCGGTTATGGCTGGGCGCAGGGGCCGTTTGCCCTGGCCGACCGGTTTGGCGCCACAGCTTTCGTGTCTCGGCTTGCGGCCGATGGAGGCCCCGTGCCGGCGCTGGTGCAGGAAGCGGTGCAACGCGGCGCCTTTATCGATCGCCGCGGCGGGGGCCTCGCCACCGATGGCTCCGTGTATGCACCGGCTCTGTCGGGCTCGCTGCTTTCGGTGGCCAAGGATCAAGCCGCTGCCGTGTTCGAGACGCCGGCGGCTTCGCTCTGGGATATCGGGGAGGGCGTGGCCTGTTTCGAGCTGCATACTAAGCTCAACAGCCTCAATCCGGCAGCTCTGGACGCGCTGGAAACAGCGCTCGACAGGGTACAAGAGGCCTTTGGGGCCCTTGTCATTGGCAATGACGACAAGCGGGCTTTTTCGGCAGGCGCCGATCTGGCGTTCATCATGGCGTCGATCGAGCAGCAGGACTGGGAAAGGCTGGATGGCTTTATCCGGCGCGGCCAGGATGCGTTCTCGCGGATGAAATACGCCGCCTTTCCCGTGGTTGCCGCCGTCCATGGCCTGGCGCTCGGTGGTGGCTGCGAATTCGCGTTGCATGCCGATGCCATTGTCGCCCATGCCGAACTCAATGCCGGTCTGCCCGAAGTCAAGGTTGGGCTCGTCCCGAGCTGGGGTGGTTGCACGCAATTGCTGGTTCGCGCGGGACAGGACGCAACCGGGCCGGGCGGTCCGGCGACTTCCGCCGCCCATGTGTTCCAGACCATTATTTCCGCCGCTCCGTCGAGCTCGGCCGCCTGGGCCCGCGTCCAGGGCATTTTGCAGCCGGCCGACGAGATCGTCATGCATCGCGACCATCTGCTCGCAAGAGCGCGCGACCGGGCGGTTGCGCTTGCCCAGGCCGGCTATCGCCCGCCGGAGCCCGCCCAACTGAGGCTGAGTGGACCTTCGGGCAAACTTGGTCTGATGGCGGGCGTAAATAGCCAATATGAGCTTGGCCTGGCCAGCCAGAGCGATTTGGCCATCGCCGATAGCCTGGCCACCGTTTTGACCGGCGGTCCTGGCAGCTATCCCAACGGCGTGGCCACGGAGGCCGACATAATGCAACTCGAGCGCGAGGCGATCATGACCTTGGCCAAAAGCCAAACGACGCGCCAACGGATTGCCCACATGCTTGCCACCGGCAAGCCGCTGAAAAATTGATGGTGCGGGGACGAAAGCGAGGTCGCAGCGTCCCCGACCCAGTGCCGTGCATGCGGCCAGAAATACTGCTGCTCGCTCAGGCGAGGCGCAGCAATGCTTGAGGAGAATCTACCATGCCGATCAAAATTCTGGTTCCGGCCAAGCGGGTCATCGATTTCAACGTGAAGATTCGCGTGAAGTCGGATGGTTCAGGCGTCGATCTTGCCAATGTGAAGATGAGCATGAATCCGTTTGACGAGATCGCGGTCGAGGAGGCGCTGCGTCTCAAGGAAGCGGGCCTGGCCGACGAGGTCGTGGTGGTGTCGATTGGCCCCGCGGAAGCACAGGAAACCGTGCGTACCGCGCTGGCCATGGGTGCCGATCGCGGCATCCTCATCAAGGTCGATAGCGCGGTGGAGCCCTTGGGCGTGGCCAAGCTGCTCAAGGCCGTTGTCGAGACCGAGCAGCCACAACTGGTCATTTTGGGCAAGCAGGCCATCGATGACGATGCCAACCAGACCGGCCAGATGCTGGCGGCCTTGCTCGGCTGGAGCCAGGGCACCTTTGCATCCAAGCTCGACTTGAAAGACGACAGCATCCAGGTGACGCGCGAAGTGGATGGCGGCCTGCAGGTGGTCGAACTGCAACTCCCGGCCATCGTCACGACCGATCTGCGTCTCAATACGCCGCGCTATGCCAGCCTGCCCAACATCATGAAGGCCAAGAAAAAGCCGCTGGAAGACAAATCGGCGGCCGATTACGGCGTCGATGTCACTCCGCGCCTCAGGGTACTGAGGACAGATGAGCCCCCGAGGCGCCAGGGCGGGGGCAAGGTTGCCGATGTTGCCGAACTAATCGGCAAGCTCAAGACCGCCGCGGTTATTTAGGATAGGGAAGGAGATACCAACATGGCTATTCTGCTGCTTGCCGAACACGACAATATCACCCTCTCCGAGCAGACCGCCAAGGCGCTGACCGCAGCGCACGCTATCGGCGGCGATGTGCATGTGCTGGTTGCCGGCGCCAATGCGGCTGGCGTGGCCCAACAGGCCGCACAGCTGGACGGCGTTGCCCGGATTCTGCTGGCCGATGCCGTCGAACTGGCCAATGGTCTGGCCGAGCCGACCGCCGACATCATCGTTTCGATAGCCGCCGCCTATGACACGATCATTGCCCCGGCGA
>JAHCJW010000140.1 GCA_026126125.1 Devosia sp. | reverse complement strand
CGACGAGCCGGGACTGCCCGCGGTGGGGGCCTAGTATGGCTTCATAGAACATGCGTGCCCGACCTCCGGTCCCCACGAGCGCGTAGGTCTTGGTCATTCTCTTCTCTCCGGTCTCGATTATAGTCCTGCGCGGCAACCCCAGGACGAGGCGCTGATCATAAAACTACCATACAAGATTGCGGAAATGTAGTTTTTCTTTCTACAATCCACGCCGGAGCGCGTGATCTCGGCGGAGGGGGCCGAGCCGCAATCTGGAGATTCCTGTGGAATCCTGCAGGGAAGGGGGAGCCAGGGCGCCACTGGCGTCCCATGGTCGAGCAAGAGGAATCAAATATGGCCGTCATTGCGCCCGAAACCAGCGAAGAAACCATGGCCATGCGGGTGGTCGGAGCCTTGCGCGACGACATCGTCACCATGGCGCTTAAACCGGGCGACGTGATTTCGGAAAGCGACATTGCCGGTCGCTACGGGGTTTCCCGCCAGCCGGTGCGTGAGGCCTTTATCCGCCTCGCCCAGCAGGGATTGCTGCTGATCCGGCCCAAGCGCGCCACGGTGGTCAAGAAAATCTCGCCCGATGGCGTTCGTCAGTCACGCTTCATCCGCGAAAGCATCGAGGTGGAGATCATTCGCCGGGTGGCGGCCAATCCCGGTCCCGAGGCCAATGAGACCATCGCCGGTCTCATCGCCGACCAGGAAGCGGCGTCGGCCTCGGGCGATAGTCGCCGGTTTCACACGCTCGATGAGCTGTTTCACCGCACCTTGGCGCGCCTTGCCGGGGTGGAATATGCTTGGCAACTGATCGATGACCACAAGATGCAGCTCGACCGGGTCCGTTATCTCACGCTGGGCGTTTCCTCGAGCCAGCGTGCCATCGCCGAGCACAAGGTGATCGCCGCCGCTATCGCCAAGGCCGATCCGGCCGCCGCCGAGGCCGCCATGCGGGCGCATCTGGCCCGGGCCGAACTGCTGCTGACCCAGACGATCAACGATTTTCCCGACTATTTCGAATAGGGATGGGAGCGGGGCCGGCCCCGCTCCTCTCGCAGTGCCTATTGCACCTTTGTGATGGTGAGGAAGCCGCTCCGCTGGTCATTGGCGGCGGCAATCGCCGTTTCTCCGCCCAGAACCACGACATGGCCCCGCTCGGCAACCGCGGCGAGCGCCTCGCCCAGGGCGGCGAAGTCGGCCGCCGTGGTGCCGAGGATTTCGTTGCGCCGTTGCTGACGAACGGCGTCGGTGGTGCCGGTCAGAATGCGCCACATGGCAGAATATCCCTTGGAATCGACGAATTCGGGCCGGTCGAGATCGCCGACGACGCCGATGATCGAACGGGTGAGGTCGGTTTGTCCGATGTCCGCCCGCAAGGCGTTGGCGGCGTTGTCGTAGACGTCGAGCGTTTTCAGCAGATTGGGATCGCGATAGGAGAGGAAGGCGAAATTGCCCGACGACAGGTCGAACCGGCTCGACCCGCCATAGGCGCCGCCCTGCACGCGCACCTTGTCCCACAGATAGGTGGTGTTGAGATAGCGCAGCACCACGGCCGACGCGGCACTCGCCGCATAGCCCAATGCCTTGAGATTGGCGCCCTTGCCGACATAGTTGACCTGCGCCGGAATGGTCAGGCCTTCCGACCTGGCCGCGGGCACGATGCTCCAGTGGGCAAGCACCCGCTCCTTGTTGGGCAGGTTTGTCAAAAACCCGTCAAGCGCGACGCGGGCGCCCTGCCAGATCGTGCTGTCCGCCGTCACATTGATCACCATATTGGCCCTGTTGAACAAGGCATCGCGGATGCGTGTCAGGGCCTCTTCGACGCCGGCCCAGTCGGTGTCGATGCGCTTTACCAGACCCCGCAGGAAGTCGAGATAGCTGACCCCGCCCAATTGCTCGGCAATCCAGCCCGCTTCGGTCAGGCCGGCCTTGAGGCGAGTGTCGACGATGGAATTGCCGGCGGGAATGAGGCGGGCTTCGAACCCCGCCTTTTCCTCCAGCGCCATCTGGCGGAAGCGCTCGCGATTGTCGAGCCTGGCGTCGAGCAGCACATCGCCCATGATGGCGAGCATTTCCTCGATCTTTTCGGGTACGGCCTTGCCGGAGAGGAAGAAGAAGGCCGCCGTGCCCGAGCCATCGAGCTTGGTGGCGAGGCTGCGATGCTGGACGATGCCGCCCGTCGAGCGACCGATGCGCTGGGTCAGGCTGACAAAATCCTCTTTCGAGGTTCCGGTCTGCAGTAACGCGCGTCCGAACAAAGGCAGATAGGGCAGGAGATCCGTGTCCAGCACATGCAGGTCGAAACCGAGGTCGAGATACATGATCCCGAGCGTGGGCAGGTCATGATAGAACAGCCGCGCGCTCGAAAGCGTGGCTTGCTCGGTGGGAATGGTGCGGATGTCGCGGTCGAGATCGGCCAGTGTCAGGGTGGGGATCTTGGCGAGATCCTCGGGCCTGTCGATTTCTTCCTGCAAGGCCTTGAGCCGCTCCGTCCGGGCGATCGTTGCAGCCAGCGCCGTGTCATCAAGGCCAGCGCGGATCTCGGCCAGCTTGTCGGCCTCCGCCTTGGCATCGCGTGCCCCCTGCTCGGGGTCGGCGACGATCCGCGCGGTCAGGCGGTGGGGGTTGTCGAGGAAAAGCCGGCGGATTTCCTGCTCGAAATGGCCGTGTGCAGCTTTCTCCTTCAGCGCGGAAAGCGCGGTTTCGAAGGCGAGCGGTGCGAGGGGATCGCCGTCATGCAGCCACGACCCCAGGGCAGTGAACATATAGCTCATGCCGCGCGGCTGGCTGCCGGTGTTCTGTTCGCGCAGATGGAATTCGAAAGTGTTGATCGCCGCTTCGCGCTGCTCGGGGGAAAAGCCGGTTTGGGCCAGTTCCGCCAGGGTGTCGAGCACCAGGTTTTCCACTTTTTCGGCATCGGCGGGGTCGATGCCCTTGAGCCCGAAACCGGCCATGGGCTGGCGCAACCAAGTGGAGATGCCGCCGCCGATCATGCCTTCGCCGAGGCCGCTCTCGGTCAGTTTCTTGCGCAGGGGTGCGGCGGAATTTCCGGCGAGCAGATAGCTTAAAAGCCCGTGGCTCAAGGTTTCTTCGCGGCCCTCCGGCGGCTCGATCATCCAGTTGACGCTGGCCATGCCGTCGCGGCGCTTGTCGGGATCGATGGTGCCGGCATAGGTGCCGCTCACCTGGCGCGGGGCGTTCCAGCGCGGCTGCAGGGCGATGTCGGCGTCGACGGGGGCGGCGTCGAACTGGCTGAACACCTCATCGAGGATGGCGAGGCGCTTTTCGGGGGCGTCGTCGCCGGCAAAGACCACGCGGGCATTGGAGGGGTGGTAGAATTTTTCGTGGAAGCGCTTGAACTGCGCATAGGTCAGCGCCGGGATGGCGCGCGGATCGCCGCCCGAGGAGTGGCCATAGGTGGTGTCGGGATAGAGCGCGCGCTGCACCAGATCATGCATCACCGAGTCGGGCGAGGAGAAGACGCCCTTCATCTCGTTGAAGACGACGCCCTTGTAAACCAATGGTGCGTCTTGGTTTTCCAGCTCGTAGTGCCAGCCTTCCTGGGCAAAGGTGTCTTCGGTCAGGAGGGGGAAGAACACCGCGTCGAGATAGACGTCGACGAGGTTGTAGAAGTCCTTGAGATTGGCGCTGGCGACCGGATAGGCGGTCTTGTCGGGGAAGGTCATGGCGTTGAGGAAAGTGTGCATGGAGCCTTTCAAAAGCTCCACGAACGGCTTCTTCACCGGGTATTTCCGGCTGCCGCAGAGGACGGAATGCTCGAGGATATGGGCGATGCCGGTCGAATCCTCGGGCGGGGTCTTGAAGGTGATGCCGAAGACCTTGTTCTCGTCGTCATTGACGAGGCTGAGGACCTCCGCCCCGGTTTTGCGGTGCCGGTAAAGCTGCGCTTGAGAATTGATTTCGCTGATCTTTTCGTCGCGCACGAGCTCGAAGGCGGGATGGAGGGTCATGAAGCTGCTCGTCTTGTTGTCATTGGTGCCAATAAGTTAGGTGCCCGGACGGGCCAGTTCCAGTGGCGCTCACTCAAGCCGCCGTTATCGGCCTTTTGGTGGTGTCGATGTTAGCGGACTGTCAGCGTTGACACCGCTTTGTGTGACATTCACACGCCGCCACGGATTTCGGGCTTTACCTTGTCCTCGTACCACTCGCCCAATTGCTTCATCAGGGCAGGGAAGAGGCTGCGTCTCTCGCTGGCGGCGACATTGTCCTCGATCTGGCCCGGCTTGGAGACGCCGGCGATGACCGTCGAGACCTGCGGGTGGTCGAGAACCCAGCGCAGGGCGAACTGGCTCATCGGCAGACCCTCGGGAGCGAGGCCGCGCAATTCGGCGACGAGCTCGACGCCGCGCTCGAATTTGAGGCCGGAAAAGGTTTCGCCGACCGAGAAGGCTTCGCCGTCGCGGTTGTAATTGCGGTGGTCGGAGGGATCGAAGCTGGTGGTCTTGTCGTATTTGCCGCTGAGCAGGCCGCTGGCCAGCGGCAGGCGGACGATGATGCCGACATCGCGCTCGGCCGCCTTGGGGAGAAGCTTGGCCGCTGCGTCCTGGCGGAAGATATTGAAGATGATCTGCAGCGTGGCGCAGCCGGGCTGGTCGAGGCAGATAAGGCCTTCCTCGATGGTCTCGACGCTGGCGCCCCAATGGCGCACCAGACCTTCGGCCTGCAATTCGTCCATCCAGGCAAAGATCTGACCATCGCGCAGGACCGGGGTCGGCACGCAATGGAGCTGGGCGAGGTCGAGCGTTTTGACGCCGAGCCGCCTGGCCGAGCCGAGCAGGCTCTCGCGCAGGCCCTCGCGGGTATATTTATTGGGATAGAGCGCGCCCGAGCGGCCCAGTTTGGTGGCGACGCGGACGGTTTCTTTCCTCGCATGGGCGCCGATGCGGCTTTCGCTGAGGCCCGCGCCATAGACGTCGGCGGTGTCCCAGAAACTGATGCCGGCGGCATTGGCGGCGTCGAGGATGGCGCTGGCCTCCTCATCGCCCACCGGGCCGAAATCGCCGCCCAATTGCCAGCACCCCAGGCCGATCTCGCTCACTTCATATCCGGTCTTGCCCAGACGCCGTGTTTTCATCGTCTCGTTCCTTTTCAGCGGGTCAGCGCCTGGGCCAGATAAGGCAGGCTCTCGTCCATGCGATAATCGACGCCCGAATGGTTGTCGGGGAATTCCTCATAGCGATGGGCGATGCCCTTGTGCTCCAGCGTGCGGTGGATGCGGCGGGTGCCATAAAGGATATTGTACTGATCCTCGGTGCCGCATTCGAGATAGAAGGCCTTGAGCCCGGCGATGGCGTCGGCGTGGGTTTTTACCATCTCGGCCGGATCCCATTCGAGCCAATGAGCCCAGCGCTCCTTGATGATCTCGCAGGTGTCGGTGGTGACGGGCAGGCGCAGGCCTAGAAAGGTCTCGGGGTCCGGATCGGGATCGAAACTGGCGGCCTGGGCAAGGATCATCAGCACCATCGTGTCCTTGCCGTCGAGTTTTTGCTTGCCCTCGAAGGCGGTCATCCAGTTTTCGATGGAATGGTCGAATTTGGCGAGGGCGCGCAGCGTATTGGGAAATTCGGGCAGATAGAGATGCTCGAAGCCGGCATCGCCCGAATGGCTGGCCGCCGCCGACCAGATGTCGGGATGGCGCATGGCGTGGACGAGGGCGCCGAAACCGCCGGACGACTTGCCGAAGACGCCGCGCCGGCCGGTGCCGCCGCAGGAAAAGCGGGTTTCGACCGCAGGGAGCATTTCGGCAATGAGGAAGCTCTCCCAGTTCCCCATCACCGGGCTATCGACATATTGATTGCCACCCAGACGGGTGAAGCAATCGGGGAAGGCGACGACGACGGGCGGCATCTTGCCCTCGCCGATCAGGCGGTCGAGCCGCTCGGGGACGTTTTCGCCGAAATTTTTCCAGGCGGTATGGGCGGGGCCGCCGGCGGTGTAGCCGACCAGATCGACCAGCAGAGGCAGGCCGGCGCCGTCATGACCATGCGGCACATAGACATCGACGATGCGCAGGGTGGGATCGCCGAGACGATTGGTCTTGAGCACGTCGCTGTCGACGAGGAGACGATGGATTTCTCCGGCGGGGTGGTGGGTGCGGCGCATGAAACTCTCCCTGTCGGTTTGCCTTTGGGTTTGGCCCAGCCGCCGCGGGCTGGCAAGAGGGCGCGTTTATTTAGCGCCGCCTGCGGCATTGCCGGGTGGGCAGAAGCGGCAATCCGCTCAGACAGCAAATCGGGTTTATCGGGGTGGGTCATGCTGAGGCGGGATGGATTGCCCGGACGAGCCGGGCCATGACCGAGGGAAAGGAAAGGGACAAGAGCCCGGGCGAGGCGAAAGGAAGCACTCCCCATAAGGGGGCGAGGGCGAAAAGAAACGAGGGTTTCTTGAGGCAACGTCTTGTCGGTATGATCCGTTGTTTCCTCGCTCCAGGGGGTAAAATGGCACTGATCGAGCGTGATCTTTATATTCCGGCCATCGATGCGTGGGTCGATCCGTCGGTGCCGCGGGCGCGGGCGATCATTACCCATGGTCATGCCGATCATGCGCGCCCGGGCCATGGTGCGGTGCTGGCGACGCCCGACACGGTAGCGATCATGAAAGTGCGCTATGGCGAGGATTGCGCCGGGCGGTTCGAGGATCTGGCATTTCGCGTGCCCCTGGTGATGGAGGGTGCGACCGTCACCTTTTTTCCGGCCGGGCATATTCTGGGCTCGGCGCAGGTTCTGATCGAAGCCCGGGGCGAGCGCGTCGTCGTGACCGGCGACTATAAGCGCCTGCCCGACCGGACGGCGCAGGCCTATGAGGCGGTGGAATGCGATCTGATGATCACCGAGGCGACCTTCGGCCTGCCGGTGTTCCAGCATCCCGATCCGCAAGACGAGATCGCGCGGCTGCTGAAATCGGTGGCGGCGCAGCCCGAGCGCAGCCATCTGGTCGGCTGCTACGCATTGGGAAAGGCGCAACGGGTGATCGCGCTGTTGCGCGAGGCGGGCTGGGAGCAGCCGATCTATCTGCATGGCGCCATGATCCGCCTTTGTGAGCTTTATGAGCAGCTGGGCGTGAGCTTGGGCGACCTTCGGCCGGCCACCGGCATGGAAAAGGCCGCGATGGCCGGGCAGATCGTCATTGCGCCGCCATCGGCCATTCGCGACCGCTGGAGCCGGCGCTTTCCCGATCCGGTGGTGTGCCAGGCCTCGGGCTGGATGAGCGTCAAGCAAAGGGCGCGGCAGGCGCTGGTGGAACTGCCGCTGGTGATTTCGGACCATTGCGACTGGGGAGAACTCAACCGCTCCATTCTCGACAGCGGCGCCGGGACGATCTGGGTGACGCATGGGCGGGAAGATGCGCTGGTCTATTGGTGCCGTCAGCAGAGGCTCGAAGCTGAACCGCTGGCGCTGCCGGGACTGGATGACGATGGCGGGGAGGGCGAGGCATGAAGCGATTTGCCGACCTGCTCGAATTGCTGGCGCTGACGCCGTCCCGCAACCGCAAGCTCGAAGCACTGAAACGCTATTTCGCCGACGTGCCCGACCCCGACCGCGGCATGGCACTGGCGGTGCTGACCGGGGAAATGAATATCGCCAATGTTAAGCCCGCCTTGCTCAAACAGACGGTTTTGGCCGAGGTGGACGAGACACTGTTCGCGCTCTCTTATGACTATGTCGGCGATCTGGGGGAAACCATGGCGCTGATCTGGCCGCATCACGCGCCGGGCCAGTTGCCGGGGCTGGCGGCATTGGTCGATCTGCTCAACCGGACCAGCAAGGCGGAGCTGCCCAAACTGATCGGCGCGCTGTTGAGCCGGGGCGCCATTCACGAGCGCTGGGCGCTGATCAAGCTGGCGACGGGGGCGCTGCGCATCGGGGTTTCGGCGCGGCTGGCGAAAACCG
Organism: Devosia sp.; assembly: GCA_026126125.1. GTDB lineage: Bacteria > Pseudomonadota > Alphaproteobacteria > Rhizobiales > Devosiaceae > Devosia. Next base: position 1,143 of record JAHCJW010000140.1, on the reverse strand, counting down.
CGCTGGCCGATATGAGCGGGGTGGAGCTGCAGGCGATCGAGGAGGTGTGGCACGGGCTGAGCGCGCCTTACGAAGATCTTTTTGCCTGGCTCGAGGGGCGGGCGGAGCGGCCCGAGATCGATCATGCGGCGCGGTTTCATCCGCTGATGCTGTCCAACCCGATCGAGAACAGGGATTTCGACAGGCTCGATCCGCGCGATTTTGCCGCCGAGTGGAAATGGGACGGCATTCGCGTGCAATTGGTGATGGGCAAAGACGGCGTGTCGATGTTTTCGCGCACCGGCGACGATATCAGCGCCGCCTTTCCCGATGTGGTCGAGGCGGCCATGGGGCAAGGGGTGCTCGACGGCGAACTGCTGGTCGGCGCCGATTTCGACGCGAAAAGTTTCAACGATCTGCAGCAGCGCCTCAATCGCAAGCTCGCCTCGCCAAAGCAGATGCAGGCGCTGCCGGCCTTTGTCCGCGTCTATGACATGCTGTTCGAGGGCGAAGAGGATATCCGCGCGCTCGACTGGACCGCGCGGCGGGCGCGGCTGGAAAGATGGTTTGCCGCCAACCGGCAGACCCGGCTCGACCTTTCCGAAGTGCTGCCGTTCGGCGACTGGGCGGCGCTGGCGCAATGGCGGCAGCAGGGCGCTGACGAGCATGGCCATGAAGGGGTGATGATCAAGCTCAGGAGCGCGCCCTATGTGCCGGGAAGGCCGAAGGGGTTCTGGTTCAAATGGAAGCGCGACCCCAATGTGGTCGATGCGGTGTTGATGTATGCCCAGCGCGGGCACGGCAAGCGCAGTTCCTATTATTCGGACTATACGTTCGGGGTGTGGAAGGGCAATGAGATCGTGCCGATCGGCAAGGCCTATTTCGGCTTCACCGATGAAGAGCTCAAGCAGCTCGACCGCTGGATAAGGGCCAATACCACCGCCTCGTTCGGGCCGGTGCGCGAAGTGAAGAAGGCGCTGGTCTTCGAGGTGGCGTTCGATAGCGCGCAGGAGAGCGCGCGGCATAAATCGGGCATCGCGCTGCGGTTTCCGCGCATCAACCGCATCCGCTGGGACAAGCCGGCGGCAGAGGCGGCGCGGCTCGAGGATATGGCGATTTTCGTCGCCGCGACTTAGAGCGACGTGCGTTCTGTCGAACGCAAAT
>JAHCJW010000014.1 GCA_026126125.1 Devosia sp. | reverse complement strand
GAAACGGCAAAGCGCCAACCGCGCGATTACGTCGCGCGGGGCCTCGGCACGCGCGGCCTACCGAATGTCTTTCGAAAGCGGGAACCGGTTTCAGGGCAAAGACAAAGAGCTAAAGCGGATGAAGCTGCTCTCACAGCAACGCGACGCGTTCTATTTATCGTCGTCCACGACAATGGCGAAGTCGAGCGGCAGCGCGGTGGTGTATTTGATCTGCCCCATGGCGAAGGCGGAGCTGACATCGGTCAGATTGATCTTGCTGATGAGCTTTTTGTAAAAGGCGTCATAGGCGCCAATATCGGGGACCACCACCCGCATCAGATAGTCGACATCGCCGCTCATGCGGTAAAATTCGACCACTTCGGGAAATTCGTCGATGACGCCGGAAAATTTGCGCATCCAGGTTTCGTTGTGCTCATTGGTCTTGACCGAGACAAACACCGTCACCCCGACATTGACCTTGGACGGGTCGAGCACCGCGACGCGGCGCTGGATGACGCCATCTTCTTCCATCTTCTGGATGCGGCGCCAGCACGGGGTGGTCGACAAGCCCACTTTTCGGCCGATCTCGGCGACCGGCGTGGTCGCGTCCTTCTGCAAAAGCGTCAAAATCTTGCGATCGATCTTGTCGAGTGCCATAGCGCCCTCAGCGAAATGAGATTTCCAAACAACGCATATTGCCCCCACGAGGCGCACAAGTAACTGGCATATTAGCCAGAAAAGCGCAATAAAATTGCGCGGACCAATGCCGCGCTGCCCGTAAACCCGGCATTAACCAGGGAAATTGCCGTTTGCATTCCCTCCCCGCACATCGCGGAGCCGACTTCACAAGCTGTTAACCACGCCTGCCCTAGTGTGCGGAGCCGAGCGTAGCGGCGGCCTGTTGCCGACGCATGAGTAGTAACGAGTAAGAGTTCATGCCGTCTCAGTCGGCCCATGACGTTGACGTTCGTGCCCATATGGGCCGGAACGGCAAACGTGCCGCCCAAAAGACCGTGCTGGAAGCGCGCCAGAGACTGACCAGCAGCTCGGGCACACGCGCCGAATTCGATTTCGAGCTGATGCACGATTATGCGGCCTCGCGCCGGGGCGCCGCCCTGCCGATCGCCGGGATGGTCTGCATCCTCGCCATCATCTCCAGCTTCTGGGTGCCGATGATCTTCGGCGCCTTCTGGGCCGCCCTGGTCATCACCAGCCTGCTCGTGCTGTTGATGGTGGCCGGCCGCTTCACCGCCAGCGATCCCGCCAAGTTCAACGCCAGCCAATGGACCACCAGCTTCATCGCCGCCGAAATGCTCTATGGCGTGGCGCTGTCCTTGCTGGCGCTGTGCACGCTCGTCACCGATTCCGGCGATGTCGGGCCGGTGATGTTCGCCATGGTGCTGGTCAGTATCGGCGCCAATGCGGTGGTCACCCACACGCTGCCACAGGCAACGCTGATGAGCACCCTGCCCGTGACCATCACCGCCTCGCTCAACCTGCTGTTTCAGGGCGGCACGCTCAACTACACGCTGGCCGCCGTGGTGGTCTGCGGCGAAATCTTCTTCCTCTTCCTCGCCCGGCAGCTCTATGCCTCCGAGCTCGAAACCATTTCGCACCAGGCGGAAAAGGACTCGCTGATTTCCGAATTGGAAGAGGCGCGGCACATGTCCGACGAGGCCCGCCGCCATGCCGAACAGGCCAATATCGCCAAGAGCCAGTTCCTCGCCACCATGAGCCACGAGCTGCGCACGCCGCTCAACGCCATCATCGGCTTTTCCGAGGTGCTCAAATCGGAATTGCTCGGCCCCCATCAGGTGCCGCAATACAAGGAATATGCCGGCGACATTCACGCCAGCGGCCAGCACCTGCTCAATCTGATCAACGAACTTCTCGACCTCAGCCGCATCGAGGCGGGTAAATATGACCTGCATGAGGAAGCCGTCTCCATCGTCGATATCGCCGATGACTGCCGGCGGATGATGGAGCTGCGCGCCAAGGCCAAGGGCATCGAACTGGTGTTCAGCACCAGCGACAACCTGCCCAAGATCTGGGGCGATGAGCGCGCCATTCGCCAGGTAATCCTCAATCTGATGAGCAATGCCATCAAGTTCACGCCCCAGCATGGCAAGGTGACGCTGGTGGTGACACGCAGCGGCGATGGCGGGCAGATGATTTCGGTCAAGGACAACGGACCGGGCATTCCCGAAAGCGAAATCCAGACGGTTCTCTCCTCCTTCGGCCAGGGGTCGCTGGCCCAGAAGACCGCCGAACAGGGCGCGGGGCTCGGCCTGCCGATCGTGCAGAAGATCATGGATCTGCATCAGGGGCGGTTCGACCTGTTTTCCAAGCTGCGCTTCGGCACCGAGGTCATCGCGACCTTCCCCAGAGCCCGCGTCATGGATGCTCTGGCCCCGGTCACCGAGCGCCGCAACAAGCTCGAAATCTATTCGGAAGCCGGTTGAGGTCCAAATTCTGCCGAGATCGGCAGCTCGAGTGTCGCGGCTGGAGACCGAACGTGACCAAGCCCTGTAGCCGCCGCCTGCTTCTCTCGACCCTGTTGGCCATCGCGCTGGCCTTCCCTGCCCATGCACAGACCGGCCCGGCGCCGGGCGACGCGATACCACCGGCATTCGACAGCAGCTTTCAGGTCTCGGAAGGCCTGTCGGTGCGTCTTCGCCGAAGCTTTCTCGACGCGATCCGCTGGTCGGTCGGGGTCGAGGCGCGCGACAAGCTGGCCGAGAGCTTTGCCGAGCGCAGCCCCACCGAGATCTGGCACAGCCTGGTGGCGGCGGACGGGCTCCCGACCGGCAATGTCGCCGATGCCCTCACTGCCTATTGGGTGCTCAACTGGGTCACGGCCAACGGCGCCTATGAGCAAAAGGTCGACAACGGCCCGGTGCGGCGGCAATTGCAGCGGGCTCTGGCCAGCGACCCCGATTTCCTGGCCCTAGGCGATCAGGCCCGCCAGCAGATGGCCGAGGGCTATGTGCTCAATTTCCTGCTCGAACACGCCGCGCTCAACGATGCGATAGCCCGCAAGGACATCGCCACGCTGCGCACCCTGGCCGCAGCCTCGACGGCCCGCTTCCAGCGGCAGATGGGGGTGAATCTGCTGGCGCTGGAGCCCGGACCGGACGGGTTCGCGCCGAAAGCGCCTTAAAGCATGTCTCCCGAAAGTGGCTCCGGTTTCGGGATAAAGACATGCGGCAGAACAAAGGGGTAAAGCGCAGGGCGCTGAGCTGAAAGAAACGCGCCGCGCTTTAAGTATCAGTCGGCGGGACCGCTGACGGCGGCGTCGGCGAAGGTCGCCATATTGGCATGCAGATGCAAGGCGGTCTTGGCCAGCACGATGCCCAATGCCGCCCCACTGCCCTCACCCAGCCGCATGCCCAGATCGAGCAATGGTTGCTGGCCCATATGCTCGAGCGCTTTCGCATGGCCCGTTTCGGCCGAGACATGGGCGAAAATGCAGTGGTTGATCGCGGCCGGATTGACCGCATGGGCGATGGCGGCGGCGGCGGTGGCGACGAAACCATCGACGATCACCGGGATCTTCTGGTGCCGCGCCGCGACCAGCGCACCCAGCATGGCGGCGATTTCACGACCGCCGAGGCGGGCAAGAATGGCAAGCGGATGGGTCAGTTCATCCTTGTGCAGCGCCAGGGCCCGATCCACCGCATCCGCCTTGCGCCGGAGGCCGTCGTCATCGACGCCGGTGCCGCGACCGACCCAGTCGGCGCCGGTGCCGCCATAGAGCGCGGCATAAAGGGCGGCAGCGACGGTGGTGTTGCCGATGCCCATTTCCCCGAGGCCAACGAGGTCGGGCTTTCCGGCCACCGCTTCCATGCCATAAGCGATGGTGGCGGCGCACATCTGGTCATCCAGCGCCGCTTCCCTTGTGATGTCGCCGGTCGGCAGCTCGAGCGCCAGCTCGAAGACGCGCAGATTGATTTCGTGCAGCGCGCAGATCTGGGAAATCGCCGCCCCGCCATTGGTGAAATTGGCCACCATCTGGGCGGTAACCTCACGCGGATAGGCGGAGATTCCCTGATCGGTGACGCCATGATTGGCGGCAAAGATCGTCACCATGGGATTGTCGAGGCGCGGAACGGGGCGATGCTGCCAGCGCGCCAGGAATTCCACCAGCTCTTCCATGCGGCCAAGGGAGCCGGCGGGCTTGGTCAACTGCGCATCGCGCATCCGCACTGCGGCGACGGCGGCGTCATCGCCATCGGGGACGGCGGTGAGCAACTCGACGATGTCGGCAAAGGCGGGGCTGAGGGCGGGCATGGCAGGTCCGGCGTGATGTGGTAGGAGGGTGCGGACTTGTTGCCCAGAACGGAGCGAAATGCAATTGACGCCGGACGCGCAGAATAACGGCCCCGAAGGGCGCGGCGGCGTCGGGCTGATGGACGATCTGGTCATGGCGCTGCGGTTTTTTTCCCGCCTGCCGACCGGCGACAGGCCGCACCAGACGCCCGAACTGGGCCGGATCGCCATGGCGCTGCCGTTTGCCGCGACGGTGATGGCCGTCATTCCCATGGGCGTCTTGATCGGCGGGGCGCTGCTGGGGTTGCCGCCTTTTTTCGCCGCCGCGCTCGCCACCGCCGCCATGATGCTGGTGGGGGGCGGCATGATGGAGGACGCCATCGCCGATGCCGCCGACGGGCTTTTTGGCGGCTGGACCCCGGCGCGGCGATTGGAAATCCTCAAGGACAGCCGGCATGGCAGCTATGGAGTGGCGGCGTTATGCCTGTTCGTGGTGTTGCGGGTCAGTGCGCTGGGCAGCGTTGTTGCATTCAATCCGCTGGCGGCGGCCGGGCTTTGGACCGCCGCCAATATCGCGGGACGATCGGGGGGATTGTGGCTGGCCGTGGCGCTGCCCCCGGCACGAGCGGACGGCGCGGCGGCGGCGGCGGGCGCCCTGCCCCGCTCGCGGTTTCTGATCGGGTCAGGCTTTGCAGTCATGCTGATCTTTATCGTCGGCGCCCCGGCAACGAGCCTTGTCGCGATCGGACTGGCAATGGGCGCCGTGGCGTTGGTGGTGCTGGGATGGACGGCGCTTTGCCGGCATCTCGTCGGCGGGCAGACCGGTGATCTTGTCGGCGCGGCGGGGGCCTTGGGCGAAGTGGCGGCCATGACGGTGTTGCTGATCTTCATCCAGACACCTTGAAATTGCCGCATGCGCAGCCTTAATCGGATGCGAGGCGCAGGGCGGCAAGGGACACAATCGCATGATCTTCATTGGCCTGGCACTGGCGATCGCCGTGGGCATCGCGTTTCTGATCAGCGCCGATGCCGGCAGCATGGTCGGGCTGACGCAGGCGCAGACCGCCCAGCTGGTGCCGCTGCTGATCATTCTCATCATCATTGCCGGGGGGCTGTTTTCGCGCCGGCGTCAGGCCTCGGAGCTGCTTGGGGCGCTGGCGCTGTGGGTCGGCATTTTCGCCGTGGTCGGGGTCGGTTATGTCTATCGCGACGAATTGCTGGGCGTGGTCGGCCGGGTCAGCGGCGAATTGCGGCCGGGCATGGCGGTGGTCGACAGCGAGCGCGGCACCGCGGTTTTCCGCCGGGGCCTGGGCGGACATTTCGAACTCAACGCCACCATCAATGGCCATCAAACGCCAATGATCTTCGATACAGGCGCCAGCGCCGTCGTGCTGACCCAGGCCGATGCGGCAGCGGCGGGCATCGATGTCGACAATCTGCGCTTCACCGTGCCGGTGTCGACGGCCAATGGCACCGGCATGGCGGCGCGGACACGCCTCGCCACCATCGAGGTCGGCGGCATCACCAGACGAAACGTCACGGCCTTCGTCACCGAACGCGGCGCTCTGGAAACCAGCCTTCTGGGCATGACGTTTCTCGAAACGCTGGCACGCTACAGCGTGACGCAGAATTCGCTGGAATTGCAGGACTAAGAAAACCCGCTAGGGCATGCCTGCCGAAAGTGGGAACCGGTTTCGGGATAAAGACATGCGGCAAAACAAAGGCTTAAAGCGCAGGGAGCTGATCTGAAAGAAACGCGACGCGCTTTAGCCCGCTGCGGCCACCGGCGCCGCCTGCACGGCGTCGAGGGCCCGCAGGAAGATTTCGGGGCCCGCCTGGGGACGGCAGGCGTCTACGCTCAGGATCTGGCGGAAGGCACGGGCGCCGGGACGACCATTGGCAAGGCCGAGCATGTGGCGCGCCACCTGATTAAGACGTCCACCCTGCGCCAGACAGGTTTCGGCATATTCGGCCATGGACTGCATGATGGCGGCCAGATCGGGCCTCGGCGTCATGTCGCCGAAAACACGCGCATCGACCTCGGCCAGCAGCATTGGATTGTGATAGGCGGCGCGCCCCAGCATGACCCCGTCCATATGCTGAAGATGCGCCTCGGCCTGCTCCAGGGTCTCGATGCCGCCATTGATCATCATCGGCAAAGGCGACAGACGCTGATGGAGGCGATAGACGCGCGGATAGTCGAGCGGTGGGATGGTGCGGTTTTCCTTGGGGCTCAGGCCCTGAAGCCAGGCCTTGCGGGCATGGACATAGAGCGCGGCGACGCCGGCCTCGACCATTGCGTCGGCAAACCGATCGAGGCTTTCCTCGGTGTCCTGGTCATCAATGCCGATGCGGCATTTGACGGTCACCGGCCTGTCGGTGGCGGAGCGCATGGCCCGCACGCACTCGGCCACCAGATCGGGCTCGGCCATCAGGCAGGCGCCGAAACGGCCGGACTGCACCCGATCCGACGGACAGCCGACATTGAGATTGATCTCATCATAGCCAAAGGCATCAGCCAGGCGCGTCGCCGCGGCAAGCTCGGCCGGATCGGAGCCGCCCAGTTGCACCGCCACGGGCTGTTCAACCGGATCGAAGGCCAGGTGACTTTGGGCGTCGCCATGCACGATAGCGGCGCTGGTGACCATTTCGGTGAACAACAGGCTGTGGCGCGACAGCAGACGGTGCAGGAACCGACAATGGCGGTCCGTCCAGTCCATCATCGGGGCAATGGAGAAACGGCGGGCCTGCTCCAGCGAGACGACCGGGCCGCGCGCTGCTAAGGTCATGGGCGCGTCACTTCTTCGGTTCTGTGCATGAACGGCCTGCCATAACGGTTTCGGAGACGGGGAGCAATCCGGGAGTGATCTGGATCAAATCCGCGGCGCTCACTTATGTGTAACAACAAGCTATCGCTCCGCGCGTGAAAGGACATACCATGTATACGAACATCGTCTGCGCCATCGACGGTTCCGAGCTGAGCACCAAGGCGCTCCAGCATGCCTTGACGCTGGCCAAGACTTTCGGAAGCAAACTCTCGGTCCTCACCGTGACCGATCCTTCCGTGATCATCGCGCCGGGCGCGGAAATCATGATGGTCGATACGGCCTCCATCCTGGCTGATCTGGACAAGGCCAAGGAAGAATCGGCCAAGGGCATTCTTGCCGATGCCGGCAAGCTGGCCCAGGAAGCCGGAGTGAGCATCAACCCCGTCTATCTTCCGGGCCATCCAGCGGCCGAGGGGATCGTGAGCACGGCCAAGAACAGCAATGCCAATCTCATCGTCATGGGCTCTCACGGCCGGCGGGGCCTGGGACGGCTGCTGCTGGGCAGCCAGGCCGCAGAAGTTCTGGCCCACTCCCCCGTGCCGGTGCTGATCGTCAAATAGGCTCACGGCGGCCCTAACATGTCAGCTCTGGCGTGGCAGGACGTTTTCCGCTATGGGGCGCCAAGCTCCGAGGAAACGCCGCGCCATGCCCCAGCCCCGCCATATCGCCGTCATCGACATCGGCAAGACCAATGCCAAAGTGGTGCTGATCGATGCGCTCACACAGGCACAATTGGGCGCCCATAGCCGCCCCAATGCGGTCTTGCGAGCGGCGCCCTATCCGCATGCCGATGTCGAGGGACTGTGGCGCTTTATCGGTGAGAGCCTCGCCGCGCTCGAGGCAGCGCATGGCATAGACGGCATTTCCATCACCACCCATGGCGCCACCGCCGCGCTTGTCGCCGGCGACGAACTCGCCCTGCCCGTGCTCGACTATGAACATGACGGCCCGGAGGAAAGCCACGCCGAATATGGGCAAGCACGGCCCGATTTCTCCGAAAGCCTCTCGCCGCGCCTGCCCAACGGGCTTAATCTGGGGGCGCAGATCTTCTGGCAGGCAAGGGCGTTTCCGGCTCAATTCGGCAAGGTGACCGCCATCCTTGCCTATCCGCAATATTGGGCGTGGCGCCTCACCGGCGTGGTGGCCAGCGAAGTAACTTCGCTCGGTTGCCACACCGATCTGTGGGCTCCGGACCAGGGGGATTTCTCGAGCCTCGTGCAGCGGCAGGGCTGGCGCCCCCTGTTCCCTGCGGTCAAGCCCGCGGCCTCGGTGCTCGGCACGGTTCTGCCCGCGATTGCCGATCAGATCGGGCTCAAGCCGGACCTTCCGGTCACCTGCGGCATTCACGATTCCAACGCATCGCTGGTGCCGCATCTGGGACGACACGAGACGCCGTTCACCATTATCTCGACCGGCACCTGGACCATCGCCATGACGGTGGGGGGCGACACCGCCCATCTCGACCAGAACCGCGACAGCCTGGCCAATGTCGATGCGCATGGCCGCCCGGTGCCGACCGCCCGCTTCATGGGCGGGCGCGAATTCGACGCGCTGGTGCCTCAGATCAGCCCACCCAGCGCCGCCGATATCGCCGCTGTGATCGCGGGCGATATCCAGGCCCTGCCGAGCTTTGCCCCCGGCGTCGGCCCGTTTGGCGGCAGCGAAGGGCGCTGGACGCTCGACCCGGATAATTTGCCGGCGGGTCAGCGGACTGCCGCCGCATCGCTCTACCTGGCGCTGGTGGCGCGTGAATGCCTGACGCTGTGCGGGCTGGGGCGCAGCATCACCATCGAGGGCCCGCTCTCGCGCAACGAGGTGTTCGGCGCGGCGCTGGCCCGGCTGACCGGCGTGAAGGTATTCGCTTCGGCCGACAGCACGGGAACCAGCCTTGGCGCCAGCCTGTTGTTCGGGGGAACCAGTGCTGACGCGGGCGAAGCGCGCCCCATGGCGCCGCTGACGGTGGAGGGTTTTGACCGCTATGCCGAGCGGTGGCGGCAGCGCACACGCGCATAGGGCAGGTTGACGACCTTTCATCTGTCCCTAATCTGATCAGATGAAGTTTGGAGGCCGCCATGTCCCATCGCCAGCGCATCGTGATTGTGGGCGGCGGCTTTGGGGGACTGGCCGCAGCGCAGGGGCTGGCGCGGGCCGATGCGGATATCATGGTCATCGACCGGCGTAACCATCATTTGTTTCAGCCCCTGCTCTACCAGGTAGCCACGGCGACCTTGAGCCCGGGCGAAATCGCCTGGCCGATCCGCCATATCCTGCGCCGGCAGAACAATGCCCGCGTGCTGTTGGCGACGGTGACCGGCATCGACACGCAGCGACGCCAGGTTCTGCTCGAAGATGGCAGCAAGCAGGCCTATGACTATCTCGTCGTCGCCACCGGCGCTCAGCACGCCTATTTCGGCAAGGATGAATGGGAAGCATTCGCCCCCGGTCTCAAGACGCTGGAAGACGCCACTGCCATCCGCCGCAAGCTGCTGCTGGCTTTCGAGGCCGCGGAGCGCGAGCAAGACGCGCAAAAGCGCCGGGCGCTGCTGACCTTCGCCATCATCGGCGCCGGCCCGACCGGCGTCGAAATGGCCGGGGCGGTGCGGGAATTGGGGCGGGCCAGTCTCAAAGGGCAGTTTCGCACCATCGGTCCCGAAGATATCCGCGTCGTCCTGATCGAGGGCGCCGAGCGCGTACTGCTCAATTTCGATGAGAGCCTGTCCGCCTATACGCTCGATGCGCTGACCGCGTTGGGGGTCGAGGTCGAGCTGGGCCAGATGGTGAAAGCCATCGACGAGAACGGGGTGAGCTATGGCGACAAGCGTCTCGACACCAAGACGATCATCTGGGCCGCCGGGGTGGCGGCGTCGCCCGCCGCGGCCTGGCTGGGCGTGAAGGGCGACAAATCGGGCCGGGTCGGCGTCAACGCCGATCTGTCATTGCCCGGTCACCCCGAAATCTTCGTCATCGGCGATACGGCAAGCGTCAAACAGGCCGATGGCAAGCCGGTGCCTGGCGTGGCGCCCGCCGCCAAACAGGCCGGCAAGCACGTCGCGCATGTCATCCTCGAAAGACTGCGCGGCCGCCCGAGCGACATGCCCTTCGCCTATCACCACGCCGGCGATCTGGCGACCATCGGCAAAAGTTCGGCCGTCATCGATTTCGGGCGGCTCAAACTCAAGGGAGGCCTCGCCTGGTGGGTGTGGGGGATCGCCCATATCTACTTCCTGGTCGACCTCAAGAACCGGGTCTTCGTGACGCTGAACTGGCTGTGGATCTATCTGACCGGCCAGCATCGCAACCGGCTGATCACCCATGGAGGCGCACCGGCGCGTGCACCGATCCGGGAAGTGACCAAGGAGGGGTAAGCCGCCAATGCGCGCCGCGCTTCTTTCAGATCAGCTTCCTGCGCGTTAGAGCGACGTGCGTTCTGTCGAACGCAAACCGCCGCTCTCATTCCTTGTTTACGCATCGGATTATCCGAAAACCGTGAGTACACTTTTCGGTCCGATGCTTGAGCCCTTTGTTTTGCCGCATGTCTTTATCCCGAAACCGGGGCCACTTTCGGCAGACACGCTCTATCGTTACGAAACCGGATCGACCACGCTTGCCGCCTTGTGCAGGGCGCGTTCGCGCAGCCAGATATAAAGACCGCTGCCAATGATGATGGCGGCGCCAAGGGCAAAATATTGATCGGGCGGCTGCTGGAAGACCAGCCAGCTCGACAAGGAAAGATAGAGCAGGCTCAGATAGCTGAAAGGCGCAAGCGTCGCGGGCGTCGCCAGGCGGTGGGCGTGAGAGTTGAGAAAATGCCCGGTGAGCCCGGCGGCGCCCATGATGAAGAAGGCCACCCAGGAAATCGGCTGGCTGGGCCAGACCCAATCGGTCATCGCCACGGGAGCGATGAGCACCACCGCCGTCGCGCCAGCATAGAATTGCTGCGTAGTGGCGCTATCGACGCCGGCCAATTTGCGCGTGAGGATGGAAAACAGGGCCAGAAAAAACGCGCAGCCGACGCTGAGCAGCGCGGCGGGATGGAAGGCCTCGGTGCCCGGCCGGACGATGATAAGAATGCCGACAAACCCGATGGCGATGGCCACCCAGCGGCGCCAGCCGACCGTTTCTCCCAGCATGGGACCGGAGAGGGCGCAGATGATCAGGGGCGAGGTGAACTGAATGGCGCTGGTGACCGTGAGCGGCAGATAGCGCATGGCGAGAAAATTGAGCCCGGTGGTGATCAGCAGACAGGTGCCGCGCACCACTTCTAGCTTCCAGTTGTTGCTGACGAAAAGCCTGCGCCCGGTGACGGGTAGAAACAGCAACAGCAACAAGGCCAGATGCATGCCATAGCGCACGAAAACCACTTCGGTCGTCGCCATGCCTTCAAGCGATAGCCATTTGGCTGAGGTGTCGAGAAAAACCAAAACGATCTGAGACAACAAGACCAATGCGATGGCGCGATTGGTACGGCTTTCGATAGGGGCAATTTGGTGAGACATCAGACTTCCAAAGACGCCGGGCCCGCAGCCGACGGCCACGATGCTCCGACTCGTGCAGCCCGGTCACAACCAAGCGCACGGAACAAGCGATGGGAGATGCCGGCGACCGAGTCAATGGCCACCGGCGGCCTGGTATGGAAGATCTGCGGGCTAAAAGGTTTCGGCCAGGTTGCGGACCCGAAGGGACCGGGCCAGTTGGGCTGCGGTGACGGTTTGACCGTGGCGGGGGTGAAAGACCAGTTCCCGCGAGCGGCCGGGCAGAAGCGTGACGGCATTGTCGGAGAAATAGCCGGGCGCCTCCACAGATATGGTCACGAAAAGCGCCGGTTTGTCGGAGGAAAGCGTGACGATCACCGCCCCGTCGCGATCGGCGATGCTGGCCTCGATAGTGGGCATGGCAAGCTCGTAGGCTTTGTAGGGCTTGGGAAAATAGTCGTTTTCTCCCAGCACCCTGCCGCTTGCATCCTTCCAGACGAAGAACAGGAATTCATCATCGGCCAGCTCGGTCTGGGCGATAGTGGTCACCGCAATGGCCGCATCGGCGCCAATGGCGGTGTTTCCGGCAAACAGCGTGCGCTCTCCGCCACCGACGCGGACGGCCTTGACCTCGAGGGCGGCCGAAACCGGGCGTCCCGTGTCGTTGATGGCCTTGAGCGTAATCTGCTCATTGTCGGGGGTGGGGACCGCGACGACATTGACCGGCAGATAGAAGCGGCGCGCCATATAGTGCATCAGCTTCCATTGCCCGCCATAATCGAGGCTCGACCAGGAGGCGACCGGCCAGATATCGTTGAGCTGCCAATATAGCGTGCCCATGCATCGCGGCTTGGTGGAGCGCCAATATTCGATGGCGGTCTTGATGGCCAGCCCCTGTTGGATCTGGCTCAGGAACACCATCTGGTCGAAATCGCGCGGAAAGCGGAAATAACGCGTCATCGTCTCGATGATCCGGGCATTGCCGCCATTGTTGCGCTGATGGTTTTCCATTACCGGCGAGGAGGGATTGCGGTCCTTTTGCTCGGCGAAAGTTTCGATGACATTCATCGAGGTAAAGGACTGAAAGCCGAACTCCGAGGCGAAGCGGGGATTGACCGTGCGATAGGCGTCGAAACTCTTGGCCGAATGCCAGACGTCCCAATAGTGCAGGTCGCCGCGCGTATCGGAATGCCAGCCATCGGAGAAATCCATGTAGCCGAGCGAGGGCGAGGACGGCCAGAATCGGCGCGCCGGGTCTTCCTCCTCCACGATGCGATGCAGCATGGAGTTGAGACGGTCGTAATTGGCGATATAGCGTTCTTTTTCGGCGCGGGTTTCGGGATACCAGTTAAGCGAGCCGATGACTTCGTTATCGCCACACCAGAGGGCGATGGCGGCGTGGTGCGACAGGCGGCGCACCTGCTGGGTAATTTCGGTTTGGACCGAAGCGAGGAATTCGCGATTGGACGGGTAACTCATGCACGAGAACATGAAGTCGTGCCAGATGAGGATGCCCAACTCGTCGCAGAGATCGTAGAAATAATCCGGCTCATATTGGCCGCCGCCCCAGATGCGCACCATGTTCATGTTGGCGGCCTTAGCGCTTTCGAGAAGATCGCGAATGACGGCGGGGGTGATCCGGCTGGGGATGGCGTCGGCCGGAATCCAGTTCGCGCCCATCATGGTGATGTCGCGGCCATTGATACGGCACTTGAAGCTGTGGTCGATCTCGTCCTTTTCCACCACCCATTCGAGCTTGCGCAGCCCGATCCTGCGGGTAGAGATTTCGCCCTCGAGATTGGTGATCAGCTCATAGAGTGGCTGCTCGCCCTGCCCGGCCGGCCACCAGAGCCTGGGATTTTGGATGGTGACGGTGTGGGTAAAGACATTGTCGCCCTTTTGCACTGCCACCGTGTCGGCGATGACCTGCCCATCGATGGCGTGCTCGATGTTCACACTACCCGCGGCGAAGGCATGGATATGTGTCTTGATAGCCAGCTCGACCGCGTGCTCGCCATGGGTCTGGTCGATTTGCACACTCTCCTGGCGGGCGAGGCGCGATTTCCGCAGACTCATCGTGCCATAGACACCGATGGGCATGAGGCAGATGCCCCAGTCCCACCCCGCATGACAGGCTGCCTTGCGGATGAAGTTCATATGAATGCCCTTCAGCCCATTGGTTTGGTAATTATAAGTAAAAGGGATCGGGAACGGGTGCGCATCGGCGCGCGCCTTGGCGATATCGGGCGCAATATCGAAATCGATCCGGAGAAGATTGTCGCCGGCACGCACCTTGCCGCTCACGTCGATGTCGTGGCGCACGAAGCTGTTGTCGGTCCGCGCCACCACTTCGCCATTGAGCGAAATGGTCGCGATGCAATCGACTTCCGCAAGGGTGAGGGTCAGATAGAGGTCGATATCGGCCGGCGACGCCACAAAGCGCCGCTCGACGGTCCAGGCCGTTTCATTGACCCACATGACCTGTTTTTCATTTTCCCCGAAATAGGGATCGACGATCAGGCCTTGCGCCAGGAGGGCGGAATGGACGTCGCCGGGCAGGGTTATGGTTGTGTCAATATCGCGGGCCGGGGCGCGCAAACTATACTCCCCGCCCAGATCGAGAACGGCATTTTCGACAACAACAGCCATAATAACTCCTCCACCGGCGGCGCCTCCTTGCCCGCCGGAAACCGCCTCATGCACGAAGCGAAATCGATTTCATGAGCCGCTTTTAGCCTGAACCGAAGGCGCCTCCAACAGGCGCCGGAGGGTATTTCGCGCTTTTGCATCGTTGCTATTTTTGAAAGCCGCGATAGCGGCAGTATTCGAAGACCGATTTACACATCTGTTAGGAATTGTGCGGATAGGCTCGACCGGTGAAGGGCAAAACCATGTCTGTATTTCGCCGAGCAAGCCACATATTTTCCGAGCCACCTTCCTCCCAGGAATTGACTCTGGCGCAGTGGCGGGCGCTCAGCCGGCAGGTGCCGCTGCTCTATCTCATGCTCGTTTCCAATACGGTGATCCTGGCGGCAACCCATATCTCATCCGCTCCTTGGGAACTGACCATCTTCATTCCGGCGGCCCTGGCCATTGTCTGCGCCTTGCGCGTGGCGATGTGGTGGCGCAACCGCAATGCGGAAATGAATATCGAAAAGGCTCGCCGCGATCTTCGCACCATGATCTGGCTTGGCCCAGGCATTGCCGTCGGCTTCACGGCCTGGGCTCTCAGTCTCTATCCTTTCGGCGATCCCTTCCAGCAATCGCAAATCGCCTTCTATATGGGCGTCACCACGATCGGGGTGATGTTCTGCCTGATGCATGTGCGCCGGGCCGCCTTGAGCGTGGGGCTGTGCGTGCTGTTGCCGTTCACCGCCTTTTTCGGCATGGCGGATCAATCGACGTTCCTCGCCATCGCGCTCAACATGACGCTGGTGATCGCGGCGCTGACGGTGATCCTGCTGATCAATAATCGCGATTTTGCCGCTCTCGTCGCCTCGCGCAGCGAAATGGCGCGCCGGCAGAGCGAAACCCAGCGCCTGCTGGAAGAAAATCATCGCCTGGCCAATATGGACACTCTGACCGGATTGCCCAACCGGCGCAGCTTTGAGCGGCATCTCAATCTTGCCCTCGCCCACGCCGACAAGTCCGGCGAGATGGTGGGCGTGGCCCGGATCGATCTCGACGGGTTCAAATCGGTGAACGAGATCTTCGGCCAGATCTGTGGCGACCGGGTCATCATCGAGGCCGCGCATCGGCTCAAGGCGTTGAAACGACCCGACATGTTTCTTGCCCGCACCGATGGCAGCGGCTTCATCCTGATCATTCCAAGCCCTGCCGACGACGAGACCCTGGCGCGCTATGGCGACGCGATGTGCCAGTCGATCAAGCAATTTTTTGAGCTTCCGGGCGGCAATGTGCGCCTGACGGCGTCTGCCGGTCTGGCCTCGTCGCGCCCCGGCGATACCGCGGACAGCCTTTTCGACCGCGCCGACTACGCGACCTCCTTTGCCAAAAGGGAAGTCCGCGGCACGGCCGTGGTCTTTTCCAAGGACCATTCCCAGGAAATCGACAAGGTGCGGCGCATGGAGCACCTGCTCCATACCGCCGACTTCGACTCGGAAATCTATATTCTTTTGCAGCCTCAATATGACATGACGCTGCGGGCAACGACCGGCTTCGAGGTTCTGGCGCGCTGGCGCAGCCCGCTTTTGGGCGAAGTCTCGCCCGCCGAATTCATTCCCATGGCGGAGCGAACCGGCTGCATCAACAAGATTACCCAGACGGTGTTGCGCAAGGCCCTGCTTGTCTGCCGGACCCTGCCCTCCTCCATTCGCGTCTCCGTCAATCTCTCGGCCAACGACATTGGCTCCACCACCACCATCGAGGCTATCGCCGCCCAGATCGGGGCCGCGCCAAAGCCCTGCCGCATCGACTTCGAAATCACGGAGACGGCTGTGGTGCGCGACCTCAATCAGGCCAATGACGCCTTGCTGGTGCTGCTCGCCTTGGGTGCACGCATCTCGCTCGACGATTTCGGCACCGGCCATTCCAGCCTGACCCATGTGCAGCGCCTGCCGCTCCATCGCATCAAGATCGATCGAAGTTTCGTCGCCGAGGTCACATGCGACGTCACCAGCCGCGCCATCGTCAAGACCGTGCTCGACCTGTGCCGGAACCTGGGCATGTCCTGCGTGTTCGAAGGCGTCGAAACCGAGGAACAGCTCGAAGCTCTGGTCGATTTGGGTGGATCGGTGATGCAGGGCTATCTGTTCGGCCGCCCCATGGCCGTCGACAAGGTCGATGACTACCTGCGGCGCGAATATGCGCGCGACCGGCGGATCGAGGACAACTGCCTGCTCGAGGCGGTGGGCTGATAGCGATCGGCGGCAGAACCAAAGGCTCCGCCGCCGATCCAGTCATTGATTTGCTTCAAGATCGAGGAAGCCGCCGGATTGCCGCTCCCAGAGCATGGCGTAATGGCCACCCATGGCGAGCAATTGGGCATGCGTCCCCTCTTCAACGATCCTGCCGCGCTCGAGCACGACCAGGCGATCCATGGCAGCGATGGTAGAGAGG
This sequence comes from Devosia sp., assembly GCA_026126125.1. Taxonomy (GTDB): domain Bacteria; phylum Pseudomonadota; class Alphaproteobacteria; order Rhizobiales; family Devosiaceae; genus Devosia. Next base: position 22,777 of record JAHCJW010000014.1, on the reverse strand, counting down.
CGATGGGCGATGGCGATCACCGTCTTGCCTTGCATGAGCGAGGTCAGCTGCTCCTGAATGGCCGCCTCGACCTCGCTGTCGAGGGCGGAGGTCGCTTCGTCCAGCACCAGGATGGGTGCATTCTTCAAAAGCACCCGCGCGATCGCGATGCGCTGGCGCTGACCACCCGACAGCTTCACCCCCCGCTCGCCGACATGGGCGTCATAGCCCCGCCGCCCCTGCGGGTCGGAAAGGGTCATGATCACGTCGTGCACCTTGGCCTGTTCGGCGGCCCGGATCATCGCCTCGTCGCTGGCCTCGTGCCGGCCATATTTGAGGTTCTCGCGAACCGAGCGATGCAGCAGCGAGGTATCCTGGCTGACCAGGCCGATAGCCGCCCGCAGGCTCTCCTGCGTGACCGAGCGGACATCAAGCCCATCGATGCGGATGGCACCCTCCTGCACATCGAACATGCGCAATGCCAGATTGACCAGGGTCGACTTGCCTGAACCGGAGCGGCCGACAAGGCCGATCTTCTCTCCGGGCGCCACTGCAAGGCTGAAGCCGTCGATGACGCTGCCGTCCGTGCCGCGCCAATAGTTGAAGCTGACATTGTCGTAGATCAGCGCGCCGGCTTTCACCGCCAGCGGCTGGGCTTCGGGCGCATCCAGCATGGTCAAGGGTTGGGCGATGGTATCCATCGAGTCCCGCGTCGTGCCGATCTGGCGGAAGATATTGGAGCCGATCTCAAGGATCCAACCGCTCATGTTCATGATCTGCAGGGCGAAGGGGACGGCGGTCGCCACCGCCGCCGCCGTCAGATTGCCGTTGTTCCAGCCGGCAAGCGCCAGCCAGGTGACGGAGACGACGAGGCCCGCATTGAGCAGGAACAGGATGGACCACATATAGGTGAACACCCGCATCAGCTTGCGGAAGCTGAGGGCGTGATCCATCACGCTATCGGACACATATTGGTCCTCGTGACCGCCGGTGGCGAAGGTCTTGAGGGTTTGGATATTGGTATAGCTGTCCACGATCCGGCCGGTCATCACCGATTTACTCTCCGACAGTTCCTCGGAGTAACGGGCAATGAGCGGCATGGTGATGGTGAACAAGATTGCATAGAGCAACAGCCACACCCCGATCGGCACCAGCAGAACCGGGTCGAGCTGAGCCAGAACCACGATGGCGACCACGACGAAGACGAGCGCATACCACGCCGCATCGATGGTGAGATTGACCCCGATTTCCACCGCCTCGCCGGCCTGGATGATCTTGTTGGCGATACGGCCGGCAAAATCGTTCTGAAAGAAGGTCCAGCTTTGGCGGATGACGTGCCAATGGCTTTGCCAGCGGATCAGATCCACCAGATTGGGCACGATGGCATGGTTGCGGATCAGAGTGTCGAGGAGGAAGGTCAGCGGCCGCACGATGACGACGACGAAAATCATCCAGAGCAGGGTCTGGCTGTGCTGGTCGAAGATTTCGCCCGGATTGGTGGCCAACATGCCCACGATCAGGCCGACAAAGACCGGCATGAGCGCGTCGGCGACAGAGCCGATGGCCACAAGGCCAATGCGGAAGGCGAAGGCAGCCCTGAACTGGCCGACGAAATAGGAAACGAAGGGTTTAAGCCCCATGGGCGGCTGACGGTTTTTGGCCAGGGCCACGGGAGAATAGAGATGGTCGAAGAAATCGATGACGCGGTTGAACATTTCTTGCTCTTAAAGATGAGCCGCGCCTGACGGATAGAGGTCCGGATCAGGTTCGGTGACGGTCAATGGGTTTGGATTGCATGCTGGCGCCCAGGACGGGATTTGGGTTGCCGTTGGCTCTATTCATCATGATGTCACCCATCGGGGTCCTCCTTGGTTGGGTAGCTCGCTTTGATCGATGGCTCACAATCGAGCCAGGAGCGACCTCATGGAAAACCATGAGGCCGGGTATGAAAAACTATTGCGCCGCTTCCTCGGGTTGGTCGGCGTCGATGAAGCCGCCCGACTGGCGGCTCCACAACTGACTGTAGATGCCGCCGCTATCGACGAGTTCGGCATGGGTTCCCTGTTCAACGATCCGGCCTTTATCCAGCACCACCAGCCGATCCATCATGGCGATGGTGGAGAGACGATGGGCAATGGCGATCACCGTCTTGCCGTGCATGAGCATTTGCAACTGGCTCTGGATGGCCGCCTCCACCTCGCTGTCGAGAGCGGAGGTCGCTTCGTCCAGCACCAGGATCGGTGCATTCTTGAGCAGCACGCGCGCGATCGCGATGCGCTGACGCTGGCCGCCCGAGAGCTTCACCCCCCGCTCGCCCACATGGGCGTCGTAGCCCTTGCGCCCCTTGGGATCGGTGAGCCCGAGAATGAATTCATGCGCCTCGGCGAGCTTTGCCGCCTCGATCATCTGTTCTTCGCTGGCCTCGGGGCGGCCATAAACGATGTTTTCGCGCACCGAACGATGCAGGAGGGACGTGTCCTGGGTCACGACGCCGACATTGGCGCGCAGGCTGTCCTGCTGCACCTCGGCGATGTCCTGGCCATCGACCAATATCCTGCCGCCCTGCCGGTCGTAAAAGCGCAGCAGCAGGTTGACGATCGTCGACTTGCCCGCGCCGGAGCGGCCGACAAGGCCGATCTTCTCGCCGGGGCGGATATGCAGATCCAGCCCCTCGATGACGCCGGACGATTTGCCGTAATGGAACGAAACCTTGTCGAAACGGATATCGCCGGAAACCGCGCCGATCGGCTTGGCCTCGGCCTTGTCGGCCACCACGCGCGGCAGCGAAATCGAGGAGATGCCGTCGCGCACCACGCCGATATTTTCGAACAGAGCCGACATTTCCCACATGACCCATTGGCTCATGCCCTGGAACCGCAGCACCAGCGCCGCCGCCACCGCGATAGCGCCGGGGGTCATATTGCCGTTGAGCCATTGGCCGATGCCGACCGCGAAAACGGCAAAGAGCAGCGCACAGTTCATGAAGGTGATGATGCTCTGCAGCATCGTCACCATGCGCATCTGCCGGTAGACGGTGTCGAGAAAGCCGTCCATCGCTTCGCGGGCATAGGATTCCTCGCGGCGCGAATGGGAGAACAGCTTGACCGTGGCAATATTGGTGTAGCTGTCCACGATCCGGCCGGTCATCATCGAGCGCGCATCGGCCTGAGCCTCGGAGATCTTGCCCAAACGAGGAATGAAATAGCGCAAGAGCGCCACATAGGCGACGAGCCAGACGATGAACGGCACCGCCAGCCACAGATCGCTCATCGCCGCCAGCACCACGGCACCGACGAAATAGACGATCACATAGACGGTCACGTCGAGCAGCTTCATCACCACCTCGCGCACGGCGAGAGCGGTCTGCATCAGCTTGGCGCCGATGCGGCCGGCAAATTCGTCCTGGAAATAGCTCATCGACTGCCGGATGAGATAGCGATGCGCCATCCAGCGGATGCGTTGCGGCAGATTGCCGAGCAGGGTCTGGTGGATGATCATCGCATCGACGATCTGCAAGGCCGGAATGACGAGAAGCAGCACCGCGCCCATGCCGGCCAGTTTCCAGCCTTCCTGAGAAAGGAAGGTTTCCGGATTGGCGCCGCTCAGCCAGTCGACGATCGAGCCCATGAAGCCGAACAGCGCGATTTCGAGCAGGGCGATGGCGGCACCGAGAAAGGTCATCGCCGCCAGCCATTTCTTGGCGCCATGGCTGTAATGCAGGCAAAAGGCGAGCAGACCCTTGGGGGGCTCGCCCGGCTCGTCCAGGGGATAGGCGTTCAGCCGCTTTTCAAACCAGCTCAGCATTCTTCGTACCGTTCATGTCCGGGTGTTTCTTCAGCCTGGCCGAAGCCTTGTGCGAACGCAGTGACATCTGCAGTCAGCAGGCGCGGGGCCGACATGGCAACCAACCGGAAATTTTAAAAACCGCGCTCGATACGCTCGCAACGGCGCAGAGGAGCAACGCAGAGACGGCTGCACCGGCTTCTTTCCGCAATACCGTCCCAATTGGCAGCGAAGAGAGATGCTATGCAGCTCGAAGCCCGTTAACATACACAAATGACTGGAGTCGGCTGTTACCGGACAGCCACAGTCGTTTGTCAGAAATAACGTTACAATTGGACCGCGTGATGCGCACCGAGACCGAGCAGACCATCTATCTCAAGGATTATGAGCCCACGCCCTACCGGATCGTGTCGGTGGATATGGACTTCAAGATCACCGAGGAGGTGACGCGGGTCCTGACCCAGTTGACCATCGAGCCACGGGAGGCCACGGCGCCGGGTACGCCGCTCATGCTGGACGGGGACGACATCACCCTGCATTCCATTGCCATCGATGGGGCGCCGCTGGTCCTGTCGGCCTATGCCGCCGATGAAACCGGGCTTGTTCTGGTCGAGCCGCCGCATCGCCGCTTCGTGCTGGAAACCGAAGTGCTGCTGAAGCCGGAAACCAATACCAAGCTGATGGGGCTGTATCGCTCCAGCGGCACCTGGTGCACCCAGTGCGAGCCGGAAGGGTTCCGGCGCATCACCTATTATCTCGACCGCCCCGACATTCTGGCGCCGTTCAAGGTGCGGATCACCGCGCCGCGCGCCGTCGCGCCGGTGCTGCTCTCCAATGGCAATCTCCTCGACAAGGGCGAAGCGGGCGAGGGCCTGCACTATGCCGTTTGGCAGGACCCCTTCCCCAAGCCCGCCTATCTTTTCGCTCTGGTGGCCGGAGACCTCGGATCGATCACCGACAGCTTTACCACGGCGAGCGGCCGCAAGGTGGATCTGGCGATTTACTGCACCCATGGCAAGGAGAACGAGTGCTTCTACGCCATGGACAGCCTCAAGCGTTCCATGGCGTGGGACGAGAAACGCTTCGGGCTGGAATATGATCTCGACGTGTTCAACATCGTCGCCGTTGCCGATTTCAATTTCGGCGCGATGGAGAACAAGGGCCTCAACATCTTCAACGACAAGCTGGTCTTCGCGCTGCCCGAAACGGCGAGCGATGCCAATTATGCCAATATCGAGCGCGTCATCGCGCATGAATATTTCCACAATTGGACCGGCAACCGTATCACCTGCCGCGACTGGTTCCAGCTCTGCCTCAAGGAAGGGCTGACGGTTTACCGCGACCAGGAATTTTCCTCCGACGAGCGCAGCCGCGCGGTGCAGCGCATCCACGACGTGGAAAATCTGCGCATCAGCCAGTTCCCCGAGGATGGCGGGCCGCTCGCCCATCCGCCACGCCCCGATCGCTATCGCGAGATCAACAATTTCTATACAACCACCGTCTACCAGAAGGGCGCGGAAGTCGTGCGGATGCTGGCGACGATGCTGGGGGAAGCCGGGTTCCGCAAGGGCATGGACCTCTATTTCGAGCGCCATGACGGCGAGGCCACGACCATCGAGGCTTTCCTTGCCGTGTTCGAGGATGCCAATGGCGTCGACCTCGAGCAATTTGCCCAATGGTATACCCACGCCGGCACGCCGCAGGTCACGGCCAGCGGCGATTATGACGCCGCAAGCCAGACCTATCGCCTGACGCTGGCGCAGAAAACCGACCCGACCCCCAACCAGAGCGACAAGCCGCCCTTTCTCATTCCTGTCCGCTTTGGCCTGCTCGGCCCCAATGGCAGCGACATGGGATGGACCAGCGTCGAGGGGGGCACGGTCCGGGACGATCTTATCGTGCTTGACGAGGAGAGCCTGACCCTCACCTTCAACGGGGTGGCCAACAAGCCAGTGCCCTCGCTGTTCCGAGGCTTTTCCGCGCCGGTCAAGCTCTCCTCCGACCTGAGCCAGAGCGATCTGCTGTTCCTCGCCCGGCACGATGCCGATCCGTTCAATCGCTGGGATGCGTTGCAGACCGTCGCGACCACGCTTCTGGCCGATGCGGCGCAGGGGCGGCCCTGGCAGCAAGCCGATGTCGATGCCCTGCGCCAGGCGCTGATCGACACGCTGGACGACGCCAGCCTCGACGACGCCTTCAAGGCTCAGGCCATCGGCCTGCCGGACGAAACCGTCATCGGCCGCCAGATCGGCAAGGATGTCGACCCCGATGCCGTCGCCGGGGCTCGCAAAGCGCTGATCCTGGCGCTGGTCGGACCGATCGAGGAAAAACTCGCGAACCTCTACGAGACGCTGGCGATCAGCGAGACCTATAGCCCCGAGGCGCGGCAGGCAGGACGCCGCTCGCTGCGCTCCGCCTTGCTCGCGCTGCTGGTCAAAGGCAGCGAAAAAGGTGGCGATCTTGCCGCCCGGCTCTATGCCGATGCCGGCAACATGACCGAGCGCTACGCGGCCCTGGCGATTTCGGCGCACAACTGGACCAAGGACGCGCCGGCCCTGCTGGGCGATTTCCGCACGCGGTTTTCCGGCGATCCGCTGGTGTTCGACAAATGGCTGGTCGCCTCGGCGCAGGCTTCGGACGATGGCGTGATCGAGCGCATGCGAGCTATCCTCGCGGCACCGGACTTTCCCCGCACCAATCCCAACCGCCTTCGCTCTCTGTTGGGCAGTTTCGTCATGAGCAATCCCGCCCAGTTCGCCCGCGAAGATGGCAGCGGCTTCCGGTTTGTGTGCGAGGCCGTAGCGGAAATCGACAAGGTCAATCCGCAGGTGGCCGCGCGTATTCTGACCGGTTTCCGTATCCTGCCCACGCTGGAGCCGAAGCGGCGCGGGGCCGGAAAACTCGCCCTGGAATCACTGAAAAATCAGGGAAATCTCAGCCGCAACACCGCCGATATTCTTGACCGAATCCTGGCGGCGTAAGGTCATTTTTTGCAGCTGTGGCAACCACAAAGCTCGCCGCCGGAAGAAGGCTCGGCGCCTGATTCCGGCGGGAAAAGCGGTTGTCCACAGGGGCGTTCATGGGACGTTCCTTAACAGGCGATTAATAGAAGGATTTTTCTTCACCTCTAAGTGATTCATTCGACTCGTGTTTTTCCGGCGGCGGAAAAACAGCCTCGAAGGCGCTCTGGACAGAGCCATGTCGATGATTCATTAGTTGTTAAGGGCAAATCAGCCCTGGGTTAAACCCTTATATTTGCGGAGAAATTCATGTTGTCGTCGGAGGCGCCCGGCGTCGGCACGCGTAATAGGCGTGTCGATGAGGGAGAGAGATTCATCAGCCTCGACGACCGCCGGATCACCGCCGTTCAGGCACTGCGCGGCCTTGGCGCCTCGACAACTGCCGCGATCGCCGCCGTGGCGTTTCTGTCCGCCCTGCTCTTCGTCGTCTACGACGCTCAGACCACCATGAGCCAGGCCCGGATTGAGCCACCGTCCCTGCGCACCATCGCGGCGGCCAACACTTCGGGCGCAGCGGCATTTCCGGGTGGTCAGCACACCGCGCTGGCGGAAATGGCTGGCCGCGGCTTTGCCGCCTTTGCCCTCGCAGGACTGGTGACCGTTCTGGGCGCCCGGCGGCGGCGCCAGCCCGAGAACAACGGCACCGAACGCACGCAGAGCTACGAATTGCTGGCCGCCTCCATTCCCCAAGGCGTGGCCTGCTGGACGCCGCAGGGCAGGCTCATCGTGTGCAATGAACAATATCGGCATCAGCTCGGTTCGATGGACATGGCGCTCGGCTACGAGGCGCTGCTGTGCGCGCTGGTGGCCGGCGGCTATATGAAACTGGTGCAGGCCAGTGAAGGCCACCGCCTCCTCGAGCTGCACCGCCAGGATGGCAGCTGCCTGCTCGTCGATGAGCGCCCCATGCCCGATGGCGGCTTCATGACCCTGGTTTCCGACATTACCGAGAGCAAGCGCACCGATGACCTGCTCAGCACCATCCGCGAAGAGCAACGCCTTCTGGCCCGGCGCTACCACGAAGAAAAGATCAAGGCGGAGGCGGCGAGCCGGGCCAAGACCAGCTTTCTCGCTCATCTCAGCCACGACATCCGCACGCCGCTCAACCATATCATCGGCTTTGCCGAACTGATCCGGCACGAGACCTATGGCCCGCTCGGCGATCCGCGTTACGGCGAATATATCCAGTCCATCAAGGCTTCCGGCGAACATCTTCTGGCCTCGTTCGCGACCATTCTCGATCTGGCAGAGCTCGAAGGCGGGCGGAAAGTGCTGCGAAACGACCCCGTGCCGGTCGATGAGGTCATCGCCACCGTGTCCCGGCGTTTCCGGGCGCAACTCAAGCGCGCCGAGCTCAAACTCGACAATGGACTGCCCTGCGGCGCGGTGTTGCGCGGCGACAAGCTGGGCTATGTGCGCATGGTCAGCAATATCGTCGAGAACGCGGTTCGCTTCACGCCCCGGGGCGGCAAGATCACCCTGGCCGCCTTTGCGGCGGAAGACGGCGTGGTCATCGAAATTTCCGACACCGGCATCGGCATGGACGAAGAGCGACTGCACAGCCTCAGCCAGCCCTTTGCCCTGGGCGACGCCACGTTCACCCGCGAAGGCGTCGGGCCCGGCCTCGGACTTTCGATTTCACGCGCCATTGCCGAGTTGAGCGGCGGCCACATGGTGATCGACTCCGCCCCCTCGATGGGCACCACGGTCGCCATTTCCCTGCCGCTCGAAACCCTCGCCGCTCAGGACGCCGCCTAAAGCATGTCTCCCGAAAGTGGGAACCGGTTTCGGGAGAAAGCCATGCGGAAAAACAAAGGCTTAAAGCGCAGGGAGCTGGTCTGAAAGAAACGCGACGCGCTTTAAAAATCAGATCCGTGCCGCCTCGACGCTCACCGCCCCACCACCCGTCACCCGCTTGATGGCCAGCGCATATTCGGCCCGGCCATTGCTGAGGAACCGGAACGCCCCGTCACGGCCGCTGAACCCGGCCGGCGCCGTCATCAGCGCCGGGCTATAGGCCGGGCGCGCCAGCGACAGCCGGTTCACATTGGCCAGGATCACCCCGGTATAGGCGATGGTCGAGAGCGCCGGCGGCCGGCCGCCGAAGCGGGCCGCATAGTCGGGCGCGATGGCGTTGAGCCCCGTCTCGTCCACCGCTGGATAGATCGCCCCCTGCAAGCCGGGGGCCGACAGGATCGCCGCATCGCCGGCCCAATCGGCGGAGCCGACGAGCTGCAGCAATTCATTGCCGACGATTCCCGCCTGGTTGAGCGCCGTGGCAAAGGCGGGCGCGCTGGCCCGTTCGGGCAGGAACAGCGCGTCGATCATGCCGCTGGCGACCAGCGGCTTGGCCTGGGCCGCGATCTGCGCCGCCTCGTTCTGCGCGGAAAACATATAGACGGCGCTGGGGGAAAACCCGGCGGCGATGGCCTGTTGCCGAAAGGCGGTGGCCAGCGCTTCGCCATGAGGCGTCGTCGGAAAGATCCCCGCCAGTCCCCGCCGGCCTTCCGCCTTGAGGAAACCGATGGCGCGCTTCATTTCCATCTCCGGCAACACGGCGAGCAGATAGACCCCCGGCCCCGCCACACTGGCCGCGTTGGAAAACCCGATCAGCGGCACGCCCGCCGCCTGCGCCACCGCTGCGGCTGCCGCCACCTGTTCGCCCTTGAGCGGTCCCAGAAGCAGTTGCGCCCCGCCCGCCACCGCCGCCCTCGCGGCCGTGCTCGCCCCGGCCGCGCCATCGCCGGTGTCGCGCAGCGTGATGGTAATGTTTTCCCCGATATTGGGATTGGCCTCTATAAAGGCGATGGCGAGCCTGGCGGCGTTGGCAAGCCCGAGGCCCATTTGCGCCAGCGCCGGCTCGCCCGAGAGCGGCAGCAACAGGCTCACCGGCACCGGCCCGCGCCCGAAAGTCTCGACCCGCCCCGATCCCGCCGCGCCGCCGGCCGGCGGCAGCGTCGGATTGGGCTGGCCCGCCCCGCCCCCGATCGCGGCCCCGGGCGTCGGAAAGTCGAGGCTGCGCGACCCCCATTGCAGCCTGCCCGGCGCGCAGGCCGAGACGAGCCCCGATAGCGCCAGCAGCAGCGCCCCGCGTCTGGAGTAACCGATTGAGCGCAAATTCACCCTTCCATGGCCCGAAATGCTCACAATGCGTTAACATTGTCCCCCAATCGGGTTAACCAAAGCTGAGCCTTTCGCGGAGCCGGTCGAACACAGTGACGTCACCTCAATATTTTATCGCCGGCATGCCGTTTCCCGCCCCTGCCCTTGGCCCCGGCCTCTATGTCGTCTCGACACCCATCGGCAATCTGCGCGACATCACCCTGCGCGCCCTCGAGACGCTGGCCGCCGCGAGCCTGGTGCTCTGCGAGGATACCCGCACCTCGGCGCGCCTGCTCGACCACTACGGCATCAAGGGAAAACGCCAATCCTTACATGACCATAACGAGCGCGCCCGCGCCGAGGAGATCGTCGCGCGCATCGCCAATGGCGAGGCCGTCGCGCTGATTTCCGATGCCGGCACGCCGCTGCTGTCCGACCCCGGCTTTCCGCTGATCCGCGCTCTTGCCGAAGGCAATCTGCCGGTTTTTCCCATTCCCGGCGCCTCGGCCCTGCTCTCCGCCCTCGTGGTCGCCGGCCTGCCCACCGACGCCTTCGCCTTTCACGGCTTTCTGCCCAACAAGGCCGGCGCCCGCGCTAACGCCTTGGCAAAGCTGAAAGATTCACGTGAAACACTGGTGTTCTACGAATCGCCCCGCCGCCTTGCCGACACCCTCGCCGCCATGGCCGAGAGTTTCGGCGACCGCCCGGCCAGCGTCTCGCTCGAATTGACCAAACGTTTCGAGCGCACCTTCCGCGGCCCGCTTTCCGATCTTGCCGCGCGCTTTGCCGGGGAGGACACCAAAGGCGAAGCGGTGATCGCCGTCGCCGGGGCGGCCGAACCCGCCGCGCCATCGGCCGAGGATTGGCAGGCGGCCCTCGTCATCGCCATGCGGGACCAGCCCATGCGCGGCGCCGTCGATGAGATCGCGGCCAGGTTCGGCCTCAAGCGCAAGGATGTCTACGATGCCGCGCTCGCCCTCAAGCCCAGGGAATAACAGAAGAAAATCCGAACGCGACGGGCAGCGCGGCGAGGCGCTGGCGGCCCTTTTCCTGGCGGCAAAGCTCTATTCCATTCGCCATCGCCGCTACAAAACCCCGGTCGGCGAGATCGACCTCGTCGCCGAACGCTTCGGCACCCTCGTCTTTGTCGAGGTCAAGACCCGCGCCGCCGGCCGCGACGAAACCACCGCGCTTGAGGCAGTGAACCAGGCGCGCATCGCCCGGGCCGCCGCGCATTGGCTGTCCCGCCACCCCGCCGAAGCGCAAAAGACCTGCCGATTCGACGTAATTTTCCTTGCGCCGGGCCGCTGGCCACGCCATCTCATCAATGCTTTCGACAGCTAAGGGTTCGACATGTCGCTTAAAGTCGCCGTCCAGATGGACCACGTCTCCACCATCAATCCGCGCGGCGACTCGACCTTCGCCATGATGCTCGAAGCGCAGCAACGCGGTCACGAGCTGCTGCACTACACCGCCGACACCCTGGCCCTGCGCGACAATATGGTGACGGCGCTCGCCCAGCCTATCACCGTCATTGACGCCGAAAAGGGCCAGCATTTCAGCCTCGGCGAGGCGCGTCGGGTCGATCTGTCGACCCAGGATGTCGTCCTGATGCGTCAGGACCCGCCCTTCGACATGAACTATATCACCATCACCCATATTCTGGAGCGCCTGCACCCCAAGACGCTGGTAGTCAATCCGCCCGCCGCCGTGCGCAACGCCCCCGAAAAAATCCTCGTCACCGATTTCCCCGCGCTGATGCCGCCCACCCTGGTGACGCGCGACCGGGCCGAAATTCATGCCTTCCGCCGGGAGCATGGCAATATCATCGTCAAGCCGCTCTACGGCAATGGCGGGGCCGGCGTCTTCTTCATCCAGGAGGGCGACCACAATCTCAATTCGCTGATCGAGCTGTTCGAGCAGAGTTTTCGCGAGCCCTTCATGGTGCAGAAATATCTGCCCGACGTGCGCAAGGGCGACAAGCGCATCATCATCATCGATGGCGAGCCGGTGGCCGGGCTCAACCGCATTCCCGCCGAGGGCGAGGCGCGCTCCAACATGCATGTCGGCGGCCGCCCCGAATTGTCCGAACTGACCGAGCGCGAGCGCGAAATCTGCGCCGCCATCGCCCCGGCGCTCAAGGCGCGGGACATGATCTTTGTCGGCATCGACGTCATCGGCGACTACCTCACCGAGATCAACGTCACCTCCCCAACCGGCATTCGCGAGATCAAGCGTTTTGGCGGCCCCGACATCGCCGTCCTCATCTGGGAGGCCATCGAGAAGCGCCGGGCCTGAGGGCCTGATCGAGGCTCTTGGCCTTTTTCCGCAAATCTCATAAGTGCTAGACTTTGAGATTTGCGGGACCAAGCATGGATACGTCGCCTTTTCTGGTCGCCTTTGCCACGCTGTTCGCCACGGTGGGCGTCGCCGACATCGCCTTCATCTTCGCGGCGCTGACCAAGGACAACACGCCTGCGCAACGCCGCGTCTTCGCCACGCGCGGCGTGCTGATCGCCCTGGCGATCCTGCTGTTCTTCGCCTTTCTGGGCAATCTGATCCTCGATGTCTTCGGCATCACCATTCCGGCGCTGCGCACCGCCGGCGGCGTCCTGCTGCTGCTGATCGCAATCGACATGGTCTTTGCCCGCCACTCGGGCGGCACCGGCACCACCGATGAGGAAGAACGCGAAGCCCGCCGCGCCCACGATATTTCCGTCTTTCCCCTGGCCATGCCGCTTCTGGCCGGTCCCGGCGCCATCAGCGCCGTCATCCTGCTGACCACCGGCGCCCGTTCCGATAGCGAGTTCTGGCTGATCATCGCCGCGCTGATCGTCATCCTGGCCTTGGCCTGGGTGACGCTGCTGGTCGCTATTCCCGTCCAGCGCCTGCTGGGCTTGACCGGGCTGTCGGTGGTGTCGCGCGTCGTCGGCATCCTGCTCGCGGCGCTCGCCGTGCAATTCGTCTTCGACGGTATCAAGGCCAGCGGGCTGTTGGGCGGCGCATAGGGTGAGAGCGGCAATTTGCGTTCGATAGAACGCGCCCCCTCCAAAGCGCATGGAGCCGATCGGAAAGAAACGGGCCGCGCTCGGGCCAAATGACCCAGCCCTGGTGCCCGACGTCACGGCCCGGCCTGTCTGGGCAATCCAGCCTTGGCCCAGGCCTTGTGTGGACCACCGGGACAAGCCCGGTGGTGACGATGGCTTGGGAGGATTTGGCCTCAAATTTACGGTGCTTGGCCTATTCGCCCTATTTCGCGAACTGGCAGCGGCCGGTCGAGGCCAGGGCGGCGATGGCGCGCGGATCGCAGCCGGTCGAGAGGAACATCAGCCAGTCGTTCTGATTGCCATAGAACACGTTGCGGTCCACCTCGCCGCGCACGCCCGGCACCACGCCCGTCTGGGTATATTGCCAGAAGGTCCAGGGGCGGTTGCTATAGCGCTCATGCGGTTCGGCGGCGGTGGAGCGCAGCCAGAAGGCATTGGGGAAATATTCCCCGGCCAGAATATCGCGGTGGAAATTCATGTCGGTATAGATGATCGGCAGCTTGCCGGTGTGGCGCTCCATCACTTCGAGCATCAGCCGGATCTTTTCCAGCGCGTCGACCTTGGACGGCTTCACCTTGCAGCTCGAATGATTGTTCCATTCGAGGTCGAGCACCGGCGGCAAGGCGCTCGGATCGGCCGGCACGTTGCGCGTGAACCACGCCGCCTGTTCGGCGGCCGTCGAGCACCAGGTCATGAAGTGATAGGCGCCGCGCGGCATGCCGGCGTCGCGCGCCCGCGTCCAGTTCCGCTGGAAATCGGGGTCGATATAGTCCTTGCCCTCGGTCGCCTTCATGAAGACGAAATGAACTCCGCCGGCCCGCGCCTTGGGAAAGTCGACATTTTCCTGATAGCGCGCCACGTCGATGCCCTGGATCGGCATGGCCCGGGCCCGATCGACCCCGGCATGCGGCCGGTTATCGCCGGGAATGGCGCCATAAAGCCCGCCGCCGGTGGCGCAGGCGGCCAGGGTCACCACGGCCAGACCGACGGCGGCGCTGCGCAGAAGGGTCGTAATGGAACGGGGAAACCGGAAGGGAAGGCCCATGGAGGCAAATACTCGGCGCAAGGAAGACTAAACTTCGACTTGAATTGCGCGGGCGGGGTTAACAACGCTTTAGGGTAACCAATATGGCAGCGCCTATGGTTAACGCGCCCTATTCTGTTCGCTCTCCGTTCTTGAGCGGCTGGCGGGCTTCTGCTAGCCTTGCTTTCGGGCGGGAGGGTTTGGGCATGGTGACGCGGGTTGCCACGGTTGCATTCCAGGGCATTGCGGCGGTGCCGGTCGACGTTCAGGTGCAGATTGCGCCGGGACTGCCCAAATTCCTCATGGTCGGCCTGCCGGACAAAGCGGTGAAGGAGGCGAGCGAGCGGGTACGCGCCGCTTTGGTCGCCTCGGGTCTGGGGCTGCCGCCCAAGCGCATCACCATCAATCTGGCGCCGGCCGATCTGCCCAAGGAGGGCAGCCATTACGACCTGCCGATCGCGCTGGCGCTGATGGCGGCCATGGGTGCCATCCCCCAGGATGCGCTCGATGGCTTTCTGGTTGTCGGCGAACTCGGGCTCGATGGGCGGCTGGCCCCTGTCGATGGCGTGCTCAATGCCGCCATCGCCGCCCAGGGGCGCGATCTGGGTGTCATCTGTCCGGCCCGGTCCGGCCCGGAAGCGGCCTGGGCCGGCGAAACCATGGATATTGTCGCCGCCGATAGCCTGCTGGCGCTGGTCAATCACCTCACCGGCCACCAATTGCAGGCGCGGCCACAGCCGGCGCGCCGGCAGGTCGAGCCAGGCGAGCTGCCCGATCTGGCCGATGTGCGCGGCCAGGCCGTGGCCCGCCGGGCGCTGGAAGTGGCGGCGGCCGGTGGGCATAATCTGTTGATGATCGGCCCGCCCGGTGCTGGAAAATCCATGCTGGCCGCCCGTCTCCCCTCGATCCTGCCCCCGCTTAGCCCGCGCGAGCTGCTCGATGTGTCGATGATTCAGTCGGTGGCCGGTGAACTCGTGGGAGGTGCCCTCTCGGATCGGCGCCCCTTTCGCGCGCCGCATCACTCGGCCTCGATGGCGGCGCTGGTCGGGGGCGGGCTCAAGGTGCGGCCGGGCGAGGTGAGCCTCGCCCATAACGGGGTGTTGTTCCTCGACGAACTGCCCGAATTCCAGCCCAGCGTGCTCGACAGCCTGCGCCAGCCGCTCGAAAGCGGTGAAACGGTGATCGCTCGTGCCAATGCCCGCATTGCCTATCCCAGCCGCTTCCAGCTCATCGCGGCGATGAACCCCTGCAAATGCGGCCTCGCCGGCACGCCGGGGCACACCTGCAAGCGGGGCGATGCCTGCGCGGCCGACTATCAGGCGCGGGTGTCCGGCCCCTTTCTCGACCGTATCGATATCCGCATCGACGTGCCCGCCGTATCGGCCGCCGAGATGATCGGGCCGGCCGGCGCCGCCGAAGCCTCATCCATCGTCGCCCGGCGGGTGGCCGCGGCCCGCGATCGGCAAGCGGCGCGCTATGCCGATGCAGGTCAGCCCCAGGTGCTGACCAATGCGGCGGCCAGCGCCGCGCTGATCGAGAAAATCGTCAATCCCGATACTGAAAGCCAGGCCCTGCTGCTGCAGGCGGCCGAACGCTTCCATCTGTCCGCCCGCGCCTATCATCGCGTGCTCAAGGTGGCGCGGACATTGGCGGATCTGGCCGGGGTGGATAAGGTGGCCCGCCCCCATATCGCCGAGGCGCTGAGCTATCGCCTGAGCTTTGGCGCCGCCTGATTGTTCTGGAGTTTTCGATGCAACACCGCATTTCCGCCGGCGTCCTCGCCCTGCGCGACGATCAGATCCTGCTGGTGCGCCATTTTCGGGCTGGCCGGCATGATTTCTGGGCGGGCCCGGGCGGCGGGGTCGAGGGCGGCGAGGAACTGCACGAGACCGCCGAGCGCGAGGCGTTTGAGGAAACCGGCCTGCGGGTGAAAACGCGCGGCCTCGCCTATATCGACGAGCTGGTCGAGCCAGCGGGTCGGATCGTGAAATTCTGGTTTCTCGCCGATTATCTTTCGGGCGAGATCGAGGTCACCGCCAATCCCGCGCCCGACGAAGCCATCATCGCCGCGCAATGGTTTTCGCGCCATGACCTGCCACAAGGCCATGTTTTTCCCGAAGTGCTGCGGCAGCAATTCTGGCACGACCTCGAGCGCGGCTTTTTCGCGCCGATCAAACTGCCGCTGCGACGATCGATTTTTTAAACCTGGACCCCAGGCAAAAGCCCGGTGTCGCCCCCCGCAAAGGGCGGCCTCGGGCGCATGTGTTTCACGTGAATCCAAAAAAGGGGAGAGCCTTGCCCTCCCCTCCTGGCGTCAGTGGAACTGCGCCGTTTCCGTTGATTCCGCCATGGCGGTGGTGGCGCTCTGACCTTCGCTGACCGTCAGCGACACGGCGTCGAAATAGCTGGTGCCCACTTCGCGCTGGTGGCGCACGGCGGAAAAGCCGTGCTTTTCGGCGGCGAACTCGGCCTGTTGCAGCTGCGAATAGCCCGCCATGCCGCGTTCCTTGTAGCTGCGCGCCAGTTCGAACGTGGTGAGGCTCAGATTATGGAAGCCAGCCAGCGTGATGAACTGGTATTTGTAGCCCATGGCCCCCAGCTCGCGCTGGAACTGCGCCATCGCCGCCTCGTCCATATGCTTGGCCCAGTTGAAGCTGGGCGAGCAATTATAGGCCAGCATCTGCTCGGGGTGCTCCTTGCGGATCGCCTCGGCGAATTTGCGCGCCTCGGCCAGGTCCGGCGTCGAGGTTTCGCACCAGATGAGATCGGCATAGGGCGCATAGGCCAGGCCACGGGCGATGGCGCAGTCGATGCCGCCCTTGAGCCGGTAAAAACCTTCCGCCGTGCGCTCGCCGGTGACGAAGGGCTTGTCGTAATCGTCGATGTCCGAGGTGATGAGCCGCGCCGCTTCCGCGTCCGTCCGCGCCATGATCAGGGTGGGCACGCCCATCACGTCTGCGGCGAGCCGGGCCGCGTTGAGCGTGCGCACGAACTGGCTGGTCGGCACCAGAACCTTGCCGCCCAAATGGCCGCACTTCTTTTCCGAGGCGAGCTGGTCCTCGAAATGCACCGCGGCGGCGCCGGCCTCGATCATCGCCTTCATCAGCTCGAACACGTTGAGCGCGCCGCCGAAGCCGGCCTCGGCATCGGCGATGATGGGCACGAAGAAGTCGAGATCGGTGGTGGCGGTGCCGTCGGCCTTTTCCATCGTCTGGATCTGGTCGGCCCGTTGCAGCGCCTTGTTGATGCGCTTGACCACCGCCGGCACGCTGTCGACCGGATAAAGCGACTGGTCGGGATACATATTGCCCGAGGAATTGGCGTCGGCCGCCACCTGCCAGCCGGACAGATAGATGGCCTTGAGCCCGGCTTTCACCTGCTGGACCGCCTGATTGCCGGTAAACGTGCCCAGCGTCGGCAGGAAATCTTCCGAATGCAGCAATTGCCAGAGCTTCTGGGCGCCGTTTTCCGCCAGGCTGTGGCGAATGGGGAGCGAGCCTGCCAGGCGCCGGACGTCAGCCGGGCTATAGGTGCGGGCGATGGTTTTCCAGCGATCCGGCGCGTAGTCGGGCGTCGGGAAGCGTTCGGGCTGGTGGGGTTTGTCGAGCATTTCGGTTTCCTTGTTTGGTCATGGCTTCGCCGCTCCGTCGGAACGGCGGAAATTAAAGCGTGTCTCCCGAAGGCTGCCCCGGTTTCGGGACAAAGACATGCGTAAAAACAAAGGGCTAAAGGGCTAAAGCGCAGAGAGCGAAGCTGAGAGAAACGCGACGCGCTTTAGGATTCACGTGGAACAATGGGGCAGCGCCTGCCGCCGTGAACGCGACCAGAGTGGGGCCGCGGCGGGGCTTTCCCCCGCCGTTTGGCGCAGCTCTTCCGGCGTCGTCACCTCAGATGGCTTTAGCTCGCCACCCGCCGCGAGAAGGTCGCGGCGATCATGCCGGCGCCGGAAAACAGCTCTTGCGTATCCTCGCCGCCAACCAGGGTGAACTGATGCCGCCCGATGCGTCCGGCAATGGCATAGCCCTGCTGGTCGAGACCGCGCGCCTTGAACTGGGCCATGGCTTCGTTGGCGGTGGGGGCGATGATGGTGATGTATTCGTCGCGTTGTGGGGTGTCGGGGCTCATGTCGAAATCTCCTCGCTTGTTGATGTAAAGATTTGACAAAAGCGGGAGGTATGCAAGGAATAACCGCGAGATGGCCAGTAAAGCTGTAAAGCGGCTGTCAATCCGGAAGGCGGAAATTGTAAATTCTGTAAATTCTGGGGAGGGGTATGAAGGTGGAAGCGAGCGAAAGCCAGATCGGCGGACGGATCAAGCGCCTGCGGCGCCAGCGGCGGCTCAATCAGGCCGATCTCGCGGCGGCGCTGGGCATTTCAGCCAGCTATCTCAACCTCATCGAGCACAATCGCCGCAAGGTGACGGTGCCCTTGCTGTTTGCCATCGCCGGCTATTTCGGCGTCGAGCCGGGCGAATTGGTCGACAGCGACGAAGGCCGGCTGCTGGGCGATCTGATGGAGGCGTTCGGCGACGATCTCTTCGTCGACAGCGCCCTGACCAATCTCGATATTCGCGATCTGGCCCAGGCCAATCCCGCCGCCGCCCGCGCCATGCTCAAGCTTTACGATCGCTATCGCGGCCTTGTCGGCGGCGCCGCGCCGCCCCCCTCGCCCAGCGAGAGCCAGCCCTTTCACCTCGCGACCGAAACCATTTCCGACTTCCTGCAGGAAAGCGCCAATCATTTTCCCGCCCTCGAGGCGGCGGCCGAGCGCATTCGCGCCGATATCGACAATTCCGGCGACGGGTTCGAGAGCGCCATCCGCACCTATCTGTTCAATGTCTTCGGTTTCGAGACGCTGCTGGCCTCGCTGCCGCATGGCATGGCCTGCCAGCGCGATGGCGCGCGCCAGCGCATCATCCTCTCGGATCTTCTGCCGGGGGAAAGCGCCAGCTTTCTCCTCGCCCAGCAGGTGGCGCTGCTCGCCGCCGGGGCCGAGATCGACGCCGTCATCGCCAGTGCCGACCTGCCCGAAGGCGACGCGCCGGCCCTGGCGCGCAATGTGCTCTCGTCCTATGTCGCGGCGGCCCTGGTCATGCCCTATGCGCCCTTCCTCAAGGCCTGCCGCGATCATCGCTACGACATCGACCGCATCGGGCGGCGCTTCGGCGCCAGTTTCGAACAGGTCTGCCACCGCATGACGACGCTGCAGCGCAAGGGCGCCTCCGGCATTCCCCTGCATCTGGTGCGCACCGACATCGCCGGCAATATTTCCAAGCGTTTTTCTTTGTCCGGCATTCATATTCCGCGTCATTCCGGCGCCTGCCCACGCTGGAATATCTACGCCGCCTTTCTCGCCCCCGACCGCATCAATGTGCAGTTGAGCCAGATGCCCGACGGCCAGCGCTATTTCTGCATCGCGCGCACCATCACCAAGGGCGATTATCGCTACAACGCGCCGCGCCGCTATCTCTCGATCGGCCTCGGCTGCGCCATTCATCACGCCCGCGACATGGTCTATTCGGAAGGAATGGACCTGATGAGCGAGCAGCAGGTCGTGCCGATCGGCGTCGGCTGCCGCATCTGCCCGCGGCTCGAATGCGGCCATCGCGCCCATCCTCCCGCCGATCACCGCTTCCGGCTCGATGACAGCACAAGGGCGGAAAGCCTTTACGCACGAATGGGTTAGCTTTCGCTCTCCCGGCCGTTCCCCTCATGGGTCCAGCTGGCGCGCCAGTCCCGTTCCAGGGCGGCGCGGCGCTTGCCATAGCGCTCCTCGGTCAGCGTCAGGCCGACGATGCGGTCGGTGCGGAAACTGCGAAAATCCTGCCGGAGGCAGCACCAGGCGGCGATGGTCTGCTTGCCTTGATAAAAGGCGATGCCCACCGGCCAGATGGTGCGGCTGCTCGGGCGCCCCTGCTCGTCCTCGTAGTCGATGCGGACGGCCTTTTCCTGGCGCATGGCGAGGCGGATATCGCCCAGCACCGGGATCGGCCGGCGCTCTCCCCACACCGCCACCGGCCACAGCGCGGTGTCGCTGATCCGGTCGCGCAGATCTTCGGGCGAGGCGGTGGCGATCTTGGCGAGGGCATTGCGGGCGGCGGCGCCCAGCCCGTCATCGGGTTGCGCCTCCACCCAGCGCGCACCCAGCACCAGCGCCTCCAGCTCTTCGGGCGAAAACATCAGCGGGGGCAGGAAGAAACCGGGCTTGAGCATATAGCCGATCCCCGCCTCGCCATCGATGGGCGCGCCCAGCCCGATCAGGGTCTGGATGTCGCGATAGAGCGTACGCACCGAAACGCCCTGCTCTTGGGCGAGGGCCGCCGCGGTCACCGGCCGCCGGTGCCGGCGCAGCGCGTCCATGATGGCGAACAGCCGCTCGGTCTTGTCCATCCCCGCCTCCCTTCAAGGATGGCAGGGAGTGCCAGATTCGGCGGGGCCGGTCCATGGGCGCTTGCCGCTACCCCCTTAAGGCGCGATCTCGATTTCGCACCAATGGCTATAGGGCCGGTCGGGCGAGTGGATGATGTTGGGGAAATGCGGATTGTGCAGCGCATCGGCAAAGGCCTGGTCCTCGAGGCAGAAGCCGGCATGTTTGCCATAGCTCTTGCCCTCGAGTCCGGGCACCGGAATATCGGTCCAGACCCCGTTATACACCTGCACGCCGGGGCGGTCGGACCACAATTTCAAGGTGAGATCCTTGTCCGGCGCCACCACGCTGGCAATCGGGTCGCTGGTCTTGCGGCCGCTGTCGAGCACCATGCCGATATCGTAGTCGATCGGCGTGCCATCGCCCTCGCGCATGATGCGCGGCGTGCGCAGATCGTAGATCGTGCCGCGCGAGGGCAGGATGGCCCCGGTCGGCGCCAGATCGTCGCCCAATTGGGTATAGGCGCTCGACTGGACCTGGATCGTGTGGTCGAGCACGTCGGCCCCGGTGCCCAGATTGAAATATTGGTGCTGCACCAGGCTGATCGGGGTGGCGCGGTCGGTGGTGGCGCTCAATTCGAGCCGCAGCCTGTTGCCCTTGAGGCTATAGGTGGCGGCGAAATTGACATTGCCGGGATAGCCCATGGCCCCGTCGGGCGAAAAATGGGTGAAGCGCACCGCATTATTGGCATTGTCGACCTGCCCCGACCACACCTGGCGGCCAAGCCCTTCGGCGCCGCCATGCAATTGCAGATCGCCGGCATTGGCGGGCAACCGGTAGGTGACGCCATCGAGCTCGAAACTGGCGCCCTTGATGCGGTTGGCGACGCGTCCGGCCAGCGAGCCGAAATGCGGGCTATGCAGCACATAGGGCTCAAAACTGTCAAAACCCAGCACCACCGAGCGCTCGCCGCCCGCCACCGGCACGCGCCAGTCGCGCACGGCGACGCCATAGCCGATGATGTCGACGCCAACGCCGGTATCGCTGAGCAGACGGAACTGGTCGACGCGCTTGCCGCCGTGCTCGCCAAAGGTTGAAACAGCAATGGCCATCGCCTGTCCCCTCTTGAAAAATTTCTGGGGCGGAGCTGTAGACCCATTGGTCGCCGCCTGCAACGCTGCACTTGACCTTTGCGCGGCGGCCAACAAGGGTGCGCACAAAAGGGGGAACGGGCTTGAGCGAGGAAAATGCACGGCGCCGGGTAACGGTTCACGACGTGGCGCGCGCCGCCGGCGTGTCGCTGGCCACGGTCGACCGCGTGCTCAATGGCCGGCCCGGCGTGCGCGCGGCGACGGCGGAAAAGGTCGACGAGGCCATCGCCCGGCTCGGCTTTTCGCGAGATCTCAACGCCTCGCTGATGGCGCGGGCGCGCGACCTGCGGGTCAGTTTCTTCATTCCCGACAGCTCCAATGAATTCATGGATCGCCTGGCCGAGGCGGTCGGCGCCCGCGCCGCCCAGGCCAGTGCCGACCGCATTCACATCCTGACCCACCGCGTCCGCGCCCTCGATGCCGGCGATCTGGCGCGCGCCCTCAACGGGCTTGCCGCGCAAAGCTGCGACTGCGCCGTCATCGTTCCCAGCGAGGAGCCCGAGATCATCGCCGCCGTCGATGCCGCCACCCGAAGGGGCATCGTGGTGATGACCCTGGTGTCCGATCTGCCCGGCTCTGGCCGCCGCCATTTCATCGGCATCGACAATGCTGCGGCCGGGCGCACCGCGGCCTCGCTCCTCGGCCGTTTCCTGCCCCAGGGCGGCAAGGTAGCGGTGATCGCCGGCTCGCTGCACCTGCGCGACCATATCGAGCGCTTCGAGGGGTTTTCGGGCATTGCGGGCGGCGAGTTTCCTTTGCTTTGCCTGGTCGGCCCGCTCGAGGGGCATGACGAGGCCGAAGCGACCGAAAGCGTCGTCTCGGCCCTCCTCGCCCGCCATCCCGATCTGGCCGGCATCTACAATCTGGGCGCCGGCAATGCCGGCCTTGTCGCGGCGCTCGAAAAATCGGGCCGGGCGCGGCAGGTGCGGGTCATCGCCCATGAATTGACCGCCCCGACCCGGGCCGGGCTCAACAGCGGCGCCATCGACGTGGTGCTCGACCAAAATCCGGATGGCGAAATTCGCGAGGCGATTGCAGCGGCGCGGACCCTGGCGCTGGCCACCGCGCGGCCCGTCGTCACCGACCCCATTGAAATTGGCATTTTCCTGCGCGACAATCTCCGCTAAGAAACAGCCATTCGAACATTGGCGCGGGCCCGAAAACGGGCGGGAGGACAGTTGCATGTTTGGTTTGCCCAAAAATGAGGTACGTGCCTCATGACCTATCTCGGCATCGATATCGGCACCTCCGGCGTCAAGGCCCTGCTCATCGACGACCAGGGGCGGGCCCTGGGCGAGGCGTCGGC
>JAHCJW010000139.1 GCA_026126125.1 Devosia sp. | reverse complement strand
TGACCGAAGTCATCAGCGCCAAGACCCACGCCATCACCGAAAGCCTGTCGGGCCGGACGCGCGAAATCTCGGACAAGCTCGACACCTATGCCGAAACCCTGGGCGAAACGCTGGACAGCCGCACCGGCCGCATCGACACCCTGCTGGCCAGCCGCGCCAGCGAAATCGGCGACGCCATCACCTCGGGCGCCGAACAGCTCGAGGAAACGCTGACCGGCCGCAGCCGCGACATGAGCGACGCCATCCGCCAGCGCGCTCAGGAGCTGGGCGAGACGCTGACCCTCAGCACGCAGAATTTCGATCAGGCCATTTCCGGACGCACCCAGAACCTCGCCGAAACCCTGTCGGAGCGGACCAATGCCCTCTCGCTCGAACTCGAGAGCCGCACCGGCGCACTCACCAGCCAGCTCGACGAACGCACGAAATCGCTGACCGAAGGTCTCGATGAACGCACGCAGGCGCTCAACTCAGGCCTCGACGAGCGGACTCAGGCACTCAGCTCAGGCCTCGACGAGCGTACGGAACTTCTCAATGCCGGTCTGGACGAACGCAGCCGGGCGCTCAACGCCGGCCTCGATATCCGTACGCAGGCGCTGAACTCGGGCCTCGACCTCCGCACACAGACCTTCACCTCCAGCCTCGACGCGCAGGCTCGCGCCTTCACCGAAGGCCTCGATCATCGCAACCATATGCTGACCGATGGCATCGACCAGCGCATCCAGATCCTGACCGATGGCCTCGAAGACCGCGCCCAGGCGCTGACCACCGGTCTTGATGAGCGCGTCGGCCGCTTCGGCGAGGAAATCGAAAGCCGCACCGAGGCCCTGACCTCGGGTCTGGACGAGCGGCAGGCGCGTTTCACGGCCGCCATCGACCAGCGCACCGACCGCTTTGTCGGCGACGTGGACCGCAGCACCGCGCGCATGACCGAAACCCTAGAAACGCGGACCACCGAGCTCGACCATACGCTGGGCAACCGTGTCGCCGAAATCGACAGCGCCATCGGCCTGCGTACCGCACAGCTCAATGCCAGCCTCGGCGCGCATGCGAGTGAGATCGGCTCGACGCTCGACACGCATGCCACCGACATCTCCGCCGCGTTGGACAGCCGCACCGCCGCGCTCAACGCCACCCTCGAGAACCGCGCCACCGAATTCGCCGAGGCCCTCGACAGCCGCACGCAGGAACTGGCGACCGCCGTCGGCACCCGCACGCACCAGTTGAGCAGCGCTCTGGCCGCCCGCACCCAGGCGCTTTCTGACACGCTTTCGACCCACACCACCTCGATGGGCGAAACCATCGGCCTGCACACCGCCGAAATGGCACAGACGCTCGACCAGCATAGCGCCGCCGCGCGCGAATCCATCGATGCCTCGCTGCGCAACGTCACGTCGACGATGACCTCGCGCCTCGACGAAATGTCGAGCGCCGTCTCGGGCAAGGTCGGCGATGTCGGCACCGCGCTCACCCAGGGTATCGATGCGGCGCTGACGCGCGTCACCGAGGCCGAGCAGAACGTGACCACCCGCATGGATGCCGCCAGCACCAATTTCGGCGAGAACGTGCGCAAGGCCACCGATATCGTCGAGGCCGGGGTCAATGCCGCGCGTCAGTCGATGATCGATCTGGTGGACCAGCGTCTGGGCACCCTGCCCGAGGCTATCACCGCCCGGGCCGATATCACCGCCGAACGCCTCGCCGCGCTCAACGCCTCGATCAACACCTCGATCACCCAATCCATGGCCGATCTCGAAGCGGGCGCCGACCGCATCGAGGAAACCATCTCCACCCGCATCACCTCCGCCACCCAGGCCATTGCCGACGACGTGGCGACCACCGCCAACCGCATGGACGTGGCGGTGCGTTCGGCACTCGACCAGATCCGGCTCGCCGGCCATGACATCGACCAGATCGTCACGGTCAAGGCCGTCGACAGCGTTACCTCGATCGAACAGCGCCTCGGGGAAATCAACCGCTCGGTCAGCAACCATACGGCGGCCTTCGCGGCCCTCGTCAACGAGCGTTCGGCCGAATTGCAGAATGCCCTGCGCGGCCACGGCAATGTGCTGCGCGACGCGCTGACCGACAACGCCCGCGACGCCGAAGAGCTCATGGCCAGCTCCACCGGCCGTATCCTGTCCGACGTGACCACGGCGCTGAGCAAGCTCAACGATTCCAACCTGCTGCTGCAGCGCGTGCTCGACGCCTCGACCACCAATCTCGCCACGCTCGAAACCAGCATCGCCCAGCAGACCGCCAGCTATGCCGGCACCATGCGCGACGCCATGGGCCAGACCGAGGAAGCCGGCATTCTGGTCAGCCAGCATGTGGGCGCCCTGCAGCAGACCATCCGCTCCATGGTGGACGAGTTCGGCTCCATTCTGGGCCGTCTCGACGTCGAGGTGGTGGGCATGAACCAGGCCTCGCGCACGCTCGAATCCACCAGCAGCAACGCGCTGGAAACGCTCGAAGAGCGGCGCGGCGCCATGGAAGCCCTGGCCGAGAGCTTCGCCTCGCGCGCCGACGATATCGACGGGCGCATGCGCATGTTCGCCCAGTCCATCGCCGACACCGTGCAGGAAACCGAACGCCGCCTGATCGGCGCGCGCCGGGCCATGGACGAAGCGCTGCAGGCCACCAGCTTCCAGGTCACCGACACGCTGGGCCAGAGCACTCAGGCCATCACCCAGGCACTCGAAAGTGCCACCAGCAATGTCAACGACGCTCTCTATGCCACCAATGAGCGTTTCAGCCAGACGCTCAGCACCAATGTGGCGCAGGTCGATGGCGCCGTGCAGCGCGCCGCCGAAGCCGCCGCCGCCGCCCTCAACCAGACCTCGGCCTCGGTGCGCTCCGCCCTCGCCGGTCAGTCCAGCCAGGTCAACGCCGCGCTCGAAGACAATGCCAACCGGGTCAGCGACCTTCTCGCTTCCACGGCGGGCAGCGTCACCGACGTGCTCACCTCGACCACCAGCACGCTGGCCGACACCATTGCCGACACCACCCAGTCGGTACGCGGCGCCATCGCGTCCAACACCACGCAGTTGCGCCAGGCGGTCGACCAGTCGACCGGCGTGGTGCGCAAGGCGCTGGATGACACCTCCGAGGAAGTCACCAGCCGTCTCGGCGATTTCCGCGAAACCGCCAATAGCGAAAGCCACCGCACCAACACCGTGCTGCAGGAGGCCCAGCGCCGCCTGATCACGGAAATGCAGCAGGCCATCGAAGACGCCACTCATCGCTTCGCCGACACCGCCCGCGCCATGCGTGAGACGGCCCGCGAAGTGGGCGGCGAGCTGGAAGCCACCCGTGCTGAGCTCGCGCGCGGTGTCAACGAGCTGCCCGAGGAAACCCGCGCCAGCGCGGCTGCCATGCGCCGCGTCGTGGCCGAGCAGATCGAGGCCCTGTCCGAACTCAACGCCATCGTGCGCGGCCAGCCGGCGACGCATGACGTGACCGACCGCCGCGTCGTGACGCGTCCCGCCGCCCGCCAGGCCGAACCGGCGCCCTATCAGCCGCGCCAGCCCGAGCCGCAGCCCGAACCGGCGCCGATCGCCCAGCCCCTGGTCGATCCGATCCGTTCGCGTCCGCTCGAAACCGTGGCCGCCCCGGCGCCCGCTCCGGCCCCTGCCCCAGCGCCGGCCCAGCAGCCCGCCCCTGCCCCGCGCCAGGAAAGCGAAACCGCCGATAGTGGCGGCTGGCTGCGCGACGTGCTGCGCAATGCTTCGGCCAAGCAGGCCGGCGCACAGGCACCACAGGGCCTTTCGACGCTGACCGAGGAAATCGCCCGCGCCATCGATGACGCGGCGCTGGCTGACGCCTGGGGTCGCTACCAGGCCGGCGAGTCCAATGTGTTCTCGCGCCGCATCTATACGCTGACCGGCCAGGGCACCTATGACGATGTGCGCAAGCGCCTGCAGCGCGACGCCGACTTTGCCCGCACCGCGCAGGCCTATATGAGCGATTTCGAGCAATTGCTGAAGCGCGCCGCCGCCGGTCCCCGCCCCGCCGCCGAGACGCGCGAATATCTGCTCTCGGATCGCGGCAAGGTCTATACGACCCTCGCCCATGCCAGCGGCCGGCTGAGCTAAAACAGCCAGGCAACGAAAAAGCCCCGGAGCGATCCGGGGCTTTTTGTTTTGGCCGGTAGGAAAGAGCGACGAGGCCCGCCGGGTTTATCCTGTGCTTTTGGGCGATTGCAGGCGCAGGGAGAACCAGATGCAGAAACCGCCGACAAGGGCGAAGGCCGAGGCGACGAAATAGGCCTTGGCGCCCAGATCCGGGATCAGCCAGCCGAAGACGACCACGGCGATGATCGAGAGCATTTGCTGGCCGACCACGAACAGGCTCTGCGTTTCGGCGGCGATATCTTCGCTGGTCCAGTTGGCGATGAAATGCACGCCGCCCAGATAACCCAGGGCGAACGTGACCCCATGGGTCATCTGCAGGAGGACGAGCACGCCGACATCGGGGCCGAACCCCATCACCAGCCAGCGCAGCACCGAAGCCACGGCCGAGATCAGGATCAGCCGGCGCGCCGAAATATTGCCGCCAAAGCGCTTCCAGATGAACATCATGGCCGCTTCCGAGGCGGCGCCGAGTGCGATGAGCGGCCCGATGATATCCTCGGAAATGCCCTGCTGCTTCCACAATAGCGAGCCGAAGGCATTGAGGATGAAATGGGTGCCGAACACCATGCAGAAGCCGAACAGGGGCAGGATGAACCATGGCTTGGCGATTTCACGCAGCCGGCCCGCCCCCTGCGGCCGCGCGGCAGCAGCCAAGGTGGGCTGTTCGGAGGGGACGCGGAAGGCCGGCAATTGCAGCGAGACCACCGCTCGCAGCACGGCGAGACCGACGAAGAGCGGCACGAAGACCGACGAGCCGAACCAGACCACCAGATATCCGGTGAGACCATTGAACAGCATATAGCCGACCGTACCCCAGGCGCGCATTACCCCGAAATCGGTGTTGTTGCGGCGCGCGAGGCGCATGGTGGCGGCATCCAGCACCGGAGCGATGGCGCCGCCGGGCAGACAGGCCAGCGTCCAGAACAGCAGGATGCCCCAGAATTCATTGACGAAAAACAGGCCGATCGGGACAATGCCGCCGATCAGCGAGCCGATGATGATGACCTGCCGCCAATCCTTCGCCCGATCGGCGACGCGGCCGATGATCAGGTTGAACGCGAGGATGGCCAGGATGGGAACCGCGTTGACCAGGCCAATCTGCTCGGGCGTGATCCCCTTCTCGCTCAGCCAGATCGGCAGGAATATCACCGCCGCCCCCGATCCGGTGAAGAAGGTCGAATAATAGGCCGTGGTGCGCAATTCGGGCGTCAGCCGGGTTGCCTTGGTCTGGGTCATCGCTTGGCTCGGGCAAAAGCCGTTCTGGAGAAAAGAAGAGGCGCGAACCATCGCGCCCGGAGGAGATGGAGTGGCGTTACACTGCCGCCTGGGCGTCCTTGGGCGGGCGCAGGCGCAGCGACAGCAACACGCAGAATATGGCAATCGTGCTGGTCAGGGTCGAATAGAAGAAGGCGCCGGCGCCGAACATCTCGACCAGGAAGCCGAAGGCGATCAGCGCCAGCATCGCCGCCCCCTGCTGCAGCATATTGGCAAAGCCCTGCGCTTCGGCGGCATTGGACTCATGGGTCCAGTTGGCGATGAAATGCACCACCCCCAGATAGCCGATGCCGAAACTCAAAGCGTGCAGCGTCTGCACGAGGAACAACACTTCGACGGGAGGATTGAAAGCCATGGCGGTGAAGCGGACAAGGCCGGCTATGGCCGCCACCAGGATCATGTTGCGGGCGGTGAAGCGGCCACCGAAACGGCGCCAGAGGAACATCGCGATCGCCTCGGCCGCCGCGGCGACCGCCAGCAGAGGGCCGATGAAATAATCGGGAATGCCGTTCTGGTGCCAGAGCAAGGCGGCAAAGCCGCCGATCACCGAATTGCTCGAATTGACCAGGGCGAAGGCTGCCAGCGGCAGGATGAACCAGAGCTGGAGCGAATCGCGTAGACGCGGGCCGGCCACGGGCTGAAGTTTCGGCTCGGCCAGGGTCGGCTTGAGCGCCGGCGCCCGAAACCGGGGCAGGACAAACCCCAGCCCGGCGCGCGCCGCCGTCATCACCAGATAGATGGTGATGAATCCATCCGGGCCGAACAGGGTCAGCGTCGCACCGATGGCAGCGGCGCCCACCACATAGCCCACCGTTGCCCAGACGCGGATCGATCCGAAATCGCTGCCATTGCGCCGCGCCATCCGCACGGTCGCCGCATCGATGACGGGCGGCACCAGTCCGTTGCTGATCGTGCACAGGCTCCAGACCAGAACGATGCCCCAGAATTCATTGACGAAATAGAGGCCGATCGGCGCCAGCGCGGCAGCAATCGAGATGACGATGATGGCGGTGCGCCAGTCATCGGCCCGGTCGGCCAGCCGCCCGACCACCATGTTGAGCAGCAACAGCCCGAGCATGGGCAGCGAATTGATGATGCCGATCTGATCGGCCGGCAGGCCATGTTCACTGAGCCAGATGCCCAAAAAGATAGCGGCGACGGCACCAGGCAGATAGACGGTGAACTGATAAATGGAAGTGCGCAGCTCGGGACTACCCAAGCGCGAAAAGGCCGGCGGCATGGAAAAAGACTCCGGGCGCTTAGAGTGCGCCGCGTATGCCTTGGTGCATCGACTGGCCCGGCAATGCAAGGGCCAATCTCGGTCTCCTCGCGCAAGCCTCGCGCACCGGTGCCGATCTACACCCCGCTGGCGCTGCGCGGCTTTGCCCGACGCGGCTCGCCAGTAATCATTTCAGTCCATTTCACCAGCTCGAACGCCCCCTCGCGGTCCTCGATAACCGCGGTACAGCTTTCCACCCAGTCGCCGGTGTTGATGTAGTGGATGCCCAGCCGCTCATGCATGTCCGCGAAGTGGATATGGCCGCAAATGACGCCATCGACGCCCGATTCCCGGGCCTCGTGCACCAGGGCCTCCTCGAAGCGGCCAATCACGGATACCGCGTTCTTGACCTTCTGCTTGGCCCAGGCGCTGAGCGACCAATATTGCAGGCCAAGCCGGCGACGCACCCAGTTGATGGCGATATTGACACGCAGCGCCGCATTATACGCCCAGTCCCCCACATGGGCGAGCCATTTGGCGTTCATCACCACCACGTCGAACTGGTCGCCGTGAATGACCAGATAGGTCTTGCCGGTAGCCGAGGTGTGGACGGTGCGATCGACCAGTTCGATTTCACCGAAATAGGTGCCCAGATATTCGCGCAGGAATTCGTCGTGATTGCCCGGCAGATAGACGACGCGCGCGCCCGCCATGGCCTTGTCGAGCAGCAATTGCAGGAGAACATTGTACTCCTCGGGCCAATGCCAGGCCTTGGCCAGGCGCCAGCCGTCGAGAATATCGCCGACAAGGTAGATGGTCTCGGCATCATGGGCGCGCAAAAACTCGATGAGCTGCTTGGCCCTGATGGGCTTCATGCCCAGATGCACATCGGACAGGAACAATGCCCGGACCTGCCGAATCTCGCGGTCATCCGTCATAGCCCTATGGTCTCCGCTTGCTGGGCGCACCTTAGCTTCGCTTGGCCGCGGAGAAAACAGGGCGGCGCAGAAAGCCGGGGAAAGTGTTCCTCTACTCGATACGCGCCTTGAGCGCCACGATGCGCTCGAAACTCGCTTCGATGCGGGCGGCAAATTCCGGATCGGCCGCCGCTTCCGCCAGCAGAATGGCCAGCACCTCGCCCCCCAGCCCCGGACGCTGATAGGCGGTATTGGAGAACAAAAGCACATCCATGCCGGCGCGCACCGCCTTGATCACCGTTTGCTCGAGGGTGAAGTGGTCGCGAATGGCACCCATTTCGAGATCGTCGCTGATCACCACACCGTCAAAGCCCAGTTCCCCGCGCAAGACGCCATCGATCCAGCGCGGCGACAGCGAGGACGGCGTCTCGCCATCCCCATCGGCATAATCGGCGTGATAGAGATGGCCGATCATCACCATGTCGGCGCTCCCCTCGGCGATCAGCGTCCGATAGGGATCGAGTTCGTTCGCCGACCAGCTCTTGGTGATATCGACGAAACCCTCATGGCTGTCGGCGGTCGAGGAGCCGTGGCCAGGGAAATGCTTGAGCGCGGTGACCAGCCCAGCCTGGTGATGGGCGGCGATAAAGGCGGCGTCATAGGCGCTCACCGTGGCGGGATCGGCCGAGTAAGCACGCCCAAAGCGCGCGATCACCTGATTGTCCGGATTGCTGTCGAGATCGGCGACCGGGCCGAAATTGACCGAAAAGCCGAGATCGGCGATGGCGGCCGCCATGCGGGCATAGATGGCCTGCGCCTCTTCGGGCGTGTTGCGCGCCGCAATGGTGCGCGCATTGGCAATTTCGGTGAACCCAACGTCCTTGGTCAGCCGCTCGACCGAACCGCCTTCCTGATCGAGGGTGATAAAGGGAAGCAAATCCGGTGCCGCGGCACGGAACAACGCATTCATCTCGCGCACGTCGGCAAGGCTTTTCACGTTCTTTTTCAGATACATGACGCCGCCGAGACGGCCCGCTTCCAGCTCCTCGGCCAGCGCTTTGACGCTGGCGCTATCGGCCGTGTTGCCCTCGAAACCGATGACGATCATCTGCCCGGCCATCTGCTCGAGCGGAACGGCATGGGCAGCGGAGGCAAGGCTCGCCAGGGCGACGAGTGTAGACAGAAAACGGCGCACGACAGGCTCCGGAAGGGGAATCAGTGGCGCGAGAGTGATGGGTAAATCCTGGCAATACAATGATCACCCCCGTTCAGGGGGTGCGGTGCCGGCGCGTACTGGCCAGTCTGCCGCAAGGTGTCACCATGGGCGGCGGTTCTCAACCTTCCGGCCGCTCGCCACCAAACTGAGACGGGCGGCAACCTTGCTGGGTTACCGCCCGTTTTTTTTGACTTTGGGTCCGTTTAGAGCGGCGTGCGTTCTATCGAACGCAAATCGCCGCTCTCATCTCTTGTTTACGCATCGGATTACCCGAAAACCGTGAGTACACTTTTCGGTCCGATGCTCTAG
>JAHCJW010000138.1 GCA_026126125.1 Devosia sp. | reverse complement strand
GGATCAGCACGATGTCGGGCAGGCCCTGGGTGCTGCCGGCCAGCAGCTGCGTCTGCAGCTTGGCGCGGATGTCGTCCTGGCTGGCGGAGTCATCGATGATGATATTGGCGTCGGCATTGATCGCCGCATAGCGCTCCGCCGCCAGCTTCATCGCCGCGCCGTTGAAATTGGGGTCCCAGGCCCAGACGGTCACGTCGCCGGCCAGAGCGGCGGAGACGCTGAACAGGCTGATGCCGGTCAGGGCGATGGCGAGCACACGGCTCCGTCCTGTCACAGTGCGGATCATTGTAGTCCTCCCTTTTTATTTGCTCTTCCTCCGAGCGCTACCTAAGCTAACGGTCTGAAAAGCGCCGTCACTCTCATTGGGTATGCGGATTTGGCGGAAAGTAAGATGGACGAACGAGTTTATTACGAGCCGCTTGCCAATGGCGTGGAACGCCTGCCGACCGAATTGCAGATGTTTCATGCCGCCCCCCTCGTCATGCTGGCGCCGCACTGGCACGCCCAGGTCGAAGTCAATTTCATCGTAAAAGGCTGGGCCCACTATAAAATGAGTGGGCACGACGTGCGCTTCGCCGCCGGCGATCTTGCCCTGTTCTGGGGCGGGCAGCCGCATTATCTCGACGATGCGTCCGACGATCTGGTCTATGCCGGCGGACATTTGCCGCTGGTGCATTTTTTCCGGCTGCGCCTGCCGCAGGGCGTGCAGGCACGGCTGATGCAGGGCGCCACGCTGCTGACCCACGCCACCGACGCCTCCGACCCGATCAATTTCGCGCGATGGAACGAATATGCCCGCTCGGGCGACCTGATGAGATCGAGCGTCGCCGTAGATGAGTTGCTGCTGCGCATCGAGCGCATCCGTTTCCAGCCCTATATGCTTTTGCCCGATGTGCTGGCGGTCAAGGATGATGGCGAACTCGATCACCACACCTCGCCGATCGTGGTGCGCATCTGCGAATTCATCGCCGACAATTTCCGCGAGGATATCGACTCCATCGACATTGCCGTCGCCGCCGACGTGCATCCCAAATATGCCATGACGGTGTTCAAGAAATCGACGGGCATGACCCTCAATGATTATGTGAACCTGTTGCGGCTGAGCTATGCGCAGGCCCTGTTGATGCGCGACGAAACCAATGTGTTGCAGGTGGCGATGGACAGCGGCTTCGGCTCGCTGAGCGCCTTCAACAAATCCTTCCGCAAGATCGCCGGAACCTCGCCCAGCGATTTTCGCCGCGAAGTGCGTTGCCGTCCCAGCGTCACCGCACCGGGAAAGATCGCTCCGGCGCCATTCTCCGACTGATCGGACCCCAGGCCGTGGCGCGTCTTCTGGCAGCATTCGTCTTCGGCCTGACCGTCATCGCGCTCTTGATGGCGCTGCGCCTTGCCGACCCCTATCCCGTGCGCGTGGCGCGCGAAACCAGCTTCGATTTCTATCAGCAATTGCTGCCGCGCGCCGCTCCGGACGACCTGCCCATCCGCATCGTCGATATCGACGAAGCCTCGCTGGCGGCGGTGGGCCAATGGCCCTGGCCGCGCGACGTCATGGCCACCCTGACGCAGCGGCTTCTCGACATGGGCGCGGCCGCGGTGGCGCTCGATCTGCTGTTCAGCGAGCCCGATCGCCTGTCGCGTAGCGGCGAGGACAAGGATGCGCGACTGGCCCAGACCCTGGCCGCCGGCCCCACCGTGCTGGCGCTGGCCCAGAGCCCGCAGGCGCAGCATCCCTCCGTCGTCCCCAAGGCCGGCTTTGCCGCGACGGGCGCGCAGACCCAGCTTGGCCTGCCGGAGCTGAACGGGGCGGCCCAGCCCCTGCCGCTTCTGGCGGAAAACGCCTCCGGGCTGGGTGTCGCCAGTCTCGAACGGGGCGGGGCGGGGGTGGCCCGGCGCCTGCCGCTGCTCTGGCGCAGCGGCGAGGCGGTGTTTCCGACCCTGGCGCTGGAAGCCCTGCGCGTCGCCATGGCCGTCCCGACCCTCGTCGCCATCGGCGATGGGCTCGGGCAGGGCACGGTCGAGGTGGTCCGGGTCGGCGAGCTGTCGATGATAACCGGGCCCAGCGCCGATCTCTGGCTCTATTACCGGCCGCTTGACGACGCCATGTTCATCCCCGCCGCCGAGATTCTGGGCGATGAACCCTCGCGGCTCGCTGAGCGCATCGCCGGCCATATCGTGCTGGTCGGCACCTCGGCCAGTGGCCTGCTCGACATCCGCGTCAGTGCGCTGGGCGAGGCGGTGCCGGGGGTCACCATTCACGCCCAGGCGCTCGAGCAGATGTTGACCGGGGTGTTTCTCGACCGGGCCGATTGGGTCGCAGGGCTGGAGCTGCTGATTTTCGCCCTGGCGGGAGTGCTCGTCGTCGGTGCGGTGGTGATCACGGGACCGCTGGCGGGGCTGCTGGTGGCGGCCGGAACCATGGCCGCGGTCACCGCCGGCAGCTGGTGGGCCTTTTCCGGCCCGCGATTGCTGATCGACCCGAGTTTCGCCCTGGTCGGCATTCTGGCGCTTTATACGGTGCTGGTGGTGTTTCGCTTCGCCGTGTCCGACGCCGATCGCCGCCGGATCCGCCGTGCCTTCGCCCATTATGTCGAGCCCTCGCTGCTCAACCAGATCGAGGCCGATGGGCGGCTGCTGCGCCTTGGCGGCGATGTGCGGGAAATGACGGTGATGTTTTCCGATCTGCGCAATTTTTCAGCGCTGGCCGAGCGCACCGCGCCGTCCGAACTCGTCGCCATTCTCAATCGCCTGTTCGGCGTTCTGGGCCACGCCATCATCGCCCACAAGGGCACGATCGACAAATTCATGGGCGACGCCGTCATGGCGTTCTGGAATGCGCCAGCGCCGACCGAGCGGCACGCCTTGGCGGCCTGCCGCGCCGCGCTGGCCATGCGGCAGGCGCTCGACACCCTCAATGGGCAAGGCGGCGAGCCGATCCGTATCGGTATCGGCATCGCTACCGGGCCGGCCCTGGTGGGCAATATGGGCTTCGAGAAACGCTTCGACTATTCCTGCGTCGGCGATACGGTCAACGTCGCCTCGCGCGTCGAAGGCGCCTGCCGGGCGGTGGGATATGATCTGCTGGTCAGCGCCGCCACTGCCGCCGAGGCGCCGGAAATGGCTTTTCTCGATGCCGGGCGGGTCGAACTCAAGGGCATGAGCGGGCGCGAGGCGATTCTCTTGCTGGTGGGCGACGAGGCGGTAAAGCACAGCGCGGCCTTTGCCCGGCTCGCCGCCGCGCATGGCCGGCTGATGGTGGCGCTGGCCGAGGGCGGCGCAAACGCCGGCGCCCTGGCGGAATGCGAGGCGCTGGCCGCGTCGGTGGACGGGCAATTGCCGGAGTTTTACGCGGCGCTGGCCCTGAGGGCGCAGGATTTCGCCCCGGCGTGAAATCTGTGAAATTCGCGCGATCTGCGGCCAAGGATGAAATTGGGGCTTGCCTCAAAAGGTCCAACTCTCTATGTCTCCGCGCAGTCGGGGCGTAGCGCAGCCTGGTAGCGCATTTGTCTGGGGGACAAAGGGTCGTCGGTTCAAATCCGGCCGCTCCGACCATTTTCCAAAATCCTCGTGGGATGCCCTCTTGGCGATGGTGTCCGCTCTGCCGGAGGTCCGATGCCGCTCAAGGAAACTGACCTCGAGCCGGCCTTGCGGCTCTGGCCGCAGCTCGATGGGGCCCATGCCCGCATCCGGCTGGTCAATCACTCGGAAAATCAGACCTTTCGCATCGAGGCGCCCGCGCGGGCGCCGCTGATGCTGCGCGTGCATCGCCCCGAATATCAGACGGCGCAAAGCATTCGCAGCGAACTCGACTGGCTGATGGCCCTGCGCCGCGACACCGACCTGCCGATCCCCGAACCGCTTGCGGGGCGCGACGGCCAGATCTTGCAGCATTTTTCGACACCCGAGGGCAAGGGGCGCCACGGCGTTCTGTTCCGGCATATCGCCGGCGCCGAGCCCAGCCCGGAAAGCGATCTGGTCGGGCTGTTCGGCGTGCTGGGCGGCTATGCGGCGCGGATGCACCTACACGTCATCGACTGGACGCCGCCGCCCGGCTTCGAGCGGCAGGCCTGGAACGCCGCCACCATTCTGGACGAGGATGGCCTCTGGGGCGATTGGCGCGTGGCGCCGGGCGTCGACGCCGAAATTGGCCAAGTGCTCGATGCGCTCTGCGCGCAATTGCCGGCCCGTCTGGCGGCCTATGGCACCGGGGCGGACCGCTATGGCCTCATCCATGCCGATATGCGGCTGGGCAATCTTCTGGTCGATGGCGACCATGTCAGCCTGATCGACTTCGACGACTGCGGCTTTTGCTGGTTCGGCTATGATTTCGCCGCCGCGATCTCGTTCCACGAGACGCACAAGACCATTCCCGCGCTCAAAAACGCCTGGATCGAGGGCTATCGGCGGGTGCGCCCGCTGGGCGATGAGGATGTCGCCATGCTCGACGCCATGGTGATGCTGCGGCGCATGGCGCTCCTCGCCTGGATCGGCTCGCATGCCGAGACGCAATTGGCCCAGACGCATATGAACGGCTTCGCCCAAGGCACGGCGGATCTGGCCGCGCGGTTTCTGCGCGGGCCGCTCTAAAGCGCGTCGCGATCTTTCAGATCAGCTCTCTGCGCTTTAGCCCTTTGTTTTGTCGCATGTCTTATCCCGAAACCGGGGCCACTTTCGGGAGACATGCTCTAACCCTTTGTCTACGCAGCAGGTGACCCGAAAACCGTGAGGATACTTTTCGGTCCGTGGCTTTAAACCAGCATTTCCTCGCGGCTGGCGGTGCGGCGGGGATCGTTGTCGATGGCGGTGGCAATGCCCCAGATCAGGCCGATCAGCAGGTAGAAATGCCGCCAGTGGTCGGAATCGATGATGGCCGATTCGGCGACGAGCATGGTGAAGGTCGCCATGAGGGGAATGGCAAGCAGGCGATAGGGGGAGGGACGCAACAGCGTGCCGAAGCCTTTCCACAGCGTCACCGCGACGAGGACATAGTAGAAAAAGCCGCCGCCCCAGCCATAGACGTGCAGCACCGACACATAGACATTGTGCGGCTCTTCGATAATACGCAGATTGTGGAACTCGCCCGGCCCCAACCCCCACGGATGATCGAGCGCCAGCTCGAAGGCATAGCCCTGCCGGCCGAAGCGGCCAGTTTCGCCGGTATCGTAGCTTTGCGAGGCGGCGCGCGCCTCGAACAGCTTGGAGACGGCGGGAATGGAGAGCAGCCCGCCCAGCGCCACGACCAGCATGCCGGCGCCCAAGAGCGACATCATCATGATGCGCACCTTGTCGCGCGCGCCGGCTTCGAGCAGGAAGACGAGGGCCAGCGTCAGCACCGAGGAGGCGGCGAAATGCCCCCAGGCGGCGCGGGAAAAGCTGACGAAGACGCCGACGAACAGCACCATATAGATGGCCCCGGCGATGAGCTGCCGCCAGCCCTGCGTCAGCAGCACGCGCTGCAGGGCAAACATGGCGGGCAGGATCAGGAACGGCGCGAAGACATTGGGGTCCTTGAACGTCGCCTTGGCGCGGCCATAGCGCAGGAAGAAATCCGCGCCCGGCATCAGCCGCAGATAGGCCAGGGTGCCGACAAGGGCGAGGATGACGGCGATGGCGGTATAGGCGCCCACGATCAGGCGCATGCGCTCAAGCGTGCATTCGGCCACGTAATTGGCGGCGAAATAGGAGGTGACCAGCAGGAAAATGGTCACGAGGGTAAAGATCAGCGCCTCGCTGATCGGGGTGAACTGCACCTGGAACACCGCGATCAGCGCGAAGGGGATGAAGCCGATGAGAATGGCCAGCAGTCCCAGCGTCGAGCGATAAAGCCCGACCCCGGCCATGACCGCCACCGGCAGCACCAGAACGAAGGTCAGTTCATAAGGCGAAGGCTCGATGAGCACGATGCCGCCGGAAAAGATCCAGATCGCCACCATGACGTCGAGCAGGCGCTGTGCCTTGTAGCGCATGAAAGCCTGCCCGGCCGCCTTCGAGCCGGCAAGGGCGGCGTCGAAGGGGCCAGCGAGGGTCAATACGCGTTCTCGTTCTTGGCGATGAGCGATACCGGCGTCATCAGCACGATATAGAGATCGAGCAGCAGCGACCAGTTTTCGATGTAATAGAGATCATGGTTCACGCGCTGCATGATCTTGTCGATGGTGTCGGTCTCGCCGCGCCAGCCATTGATCTGGGCCCAGCCGGTGATCCCCGGCTTGACGCGATGGCGGGCGAAATAGCCGTCCACGGCTTCGTAATAGAGCTGGTTGTCGGCCTTGGCCTGAAGGGCATGGGGGCGGGGGCCGACAATGGACAATTCGCCCTTGAGCACGTTGAACAGCTGCGGCAGCTCGTCGATCGAGGTCTTGCGGATGAATTTGCCGACGCGGGTGACGCGCGGATCGTTGCGGGTGACCTGCTTGCTCGCCGAATAATCCAGCGTCTCGGTGCGCATCGAGCGGAATTTATAGATGCGGATCAACTGGTTGTTGAAGCCGTGCCGGTTCTGGACGAAAAATACCGGCCCCTTGCTTTCGAGCTTGATGGCGATGGCGGTGATCAGCATCACCGGCGCCAGCAGGATCAGCGCCGCAATGGCGACGAGCTTGTCGAACACCCATTTGAACACCAGGTTCCAGTCCGAAATCGGCCGGTCCGCCATGTCGAGCACGGGCACGCCGCTGACATAGGAATAGGCCTTGTCGGTGAATTTGAGCTTGCTCATATGGGCGGAGAGGCGGATGTCGACCGGCAGCACCCAGAGCTGGGTCAACATGTCGAGCACGCGCTTTTCGGCGGAAAGCGGCATGGAGACGATGACCAGCTCGACCGGCGTGCGGCGGGCGAATTCGATGAGGCTCGACACCTTGCCCAGCTTGGAATAGCCGGCGACCTGTTCGGGCGAGCGTTCATCGATGCGGTCATCGAACAGGCCGAGCAGGTTGATATCCTTGTCGGCGCCGGCATTGATCT
The DNA here is from genome assembly GCA_026126125.1 of Devosia sp. Lineage (GTDB taxonomy): Bacteria > Pseudomonadota > Alphaproteobacteria > Rhizobiales > Devosiaceae > Devosia. The sequence goes on along the minus strand of JAHCJW010000138.1, from coordinate 2,153 downwards.
GCTCGATCAGTGCTTCGGCATCCTTGCCGCCGCCGACGATGACGGTCCGGCGTTTGAGCCGGCCTTGCTCGGTCCAGCGCTGAACCAGGCCGCGCAGCAGCAAGCGATACGCGACCAGCAGAACGGTGCCGGAAATGAACCAGGCCAGCAGCCAGACGCGGGACACCATGTCTCCCGCCTTAAAGAAGAAGATCACGGCGGTAAGAACGGCCATGACGCCGATCCACACGGCGAGGACGCGACCGATCTGGCCCATCACCTTGCGATAGGCGGGAATGCGATGGGTGCGCAGCACATTGAAGCCGATATTGGACAGCAGGGCCGCGCCCGCCACCACCATCAGATAAAAGCTCTCCTGCCCGGGCGGCACATAGGCCAGTTGGATGCCATAGCCGAGGAGCATCAGCAGGGTGGCCTCCACCGCCTGCGCGGCGCCGGAAATCACCGTGCTCGAATAGGTCCGCTCGACCGGCCGCGCAATGATCTCCTCCGCTGCAGCCGAGAGCGTCGGGGCGCCCTGCGGATCGCGCGCGGCGTGATCGGCAAAGGCCTGCTTGGGGTCGACACGAAACATGATGGTTTACCGGTACTCTGGTTTGTCCGGGCCATCTTCCGCACAAGACCTTTATACTCGGTGAAATCGCTCACTCGGATTGCGCAAGCGCCGTTCGGTAAAGCGCAGCAATTTGGGCGCTCATGTGATCGAGCGAGAAATCTGTCTTGAGGCGTTGGAGCCGCCGCTGCATCAGGTCTTCGGCCGCCGCGGGGGCGTTGAGAAAATCCTGCATGGCGCGGGCCAGCGCCGCGACATCGCCCGGCGGCACCAGGTTTTCGGTTTCGCCGGCGAAAATTTCGGGAATGCCGCCGACATGGGTGGTGATCACCGGCAAGCGCGCCGCCGCCGCTTCGAGCACGATATAGGGCAGGGATTCGGCCAGCGATGGCACGATGGCGCACCGTCCGCGCGCAAACATGGCGCGGGCCGGCTGCGAGCCGACCAGGGTGACGCGGTCGGCAAGGCCGAGCGCGGCCAGTTTCTGTTCGAGCGCGGAGCGATCCGGACCGTCGCCGGCCATGACGAGGCTCGCCGGTTGACCATCGGGGCGGCGCAGGCCGGCCATGGCCTGAGCCAGCGGGAAAATGCCCTTGAGCTCGCGCAATTCGCCGACAAAGACGAAATCGGCCGCATCCGCCGCGGGCGGGACGGGCTCGAATTCGGCGGCAGCAAGGCCGTTATGGATGATCGCGGTGGCGCAGCTCGGCTCCCCGATGAGGCGCGCATAGGTGGATTGGGCGAAGGCGCTTTCGAAGATGATGGCCGAAGTCTGCGGCATCAGCCAGCGCTCGAGGCGATGGAACAGGCGGCCCGAAAGCCCGTTGGGCGAAAAATGCAGCACGCCGCCATGCGGGGTATAGAGCGCCCGGACATGAGCATTTCCGATTTTGGCGAGGCGCGCATAAAAGCCGCCCTTGGCGCCGTGGCCATGCAGAATGTCGATGTCGAGAGTTTTGGCCAGCCGGCGCAGGGCCAGCGGCGTGACCAGATCGCCGGGGCCGAAAAGCCGCGGCATGGCATGGCGATGAATGCCCAGTTTCGCATGCGGCACGAGGGCCGCCAGCCTTGCATCGGTCTGGGCGTCGCTGGCGAGACTATCGACGACGAGGCCGACCTCATGGCCCATGCCGTCGAGGGCGCGGGTCAGGTCCGCGACATGGCGGAAGAGCCCGCCGACCGGCGCGCGCATGATCTGGAGGACGCGCAGGGGCGGGGCGTTTGAAGCGGGCTGCATGACGATATTTCCACCCTGTCCTTCCCACCAGGGCGGGACCGAACCGTGACTGCTCTCTTCGAGCCGATGCTCTAGAACCAGCGCTCATGCACGACGATGGTGTCGCCCGGCGAGAGGGGGAAGTCGAGATCGACGTTGCCCTTGACCATTTCATTGCCCTGGCGGCGATAGACCGTGACCTTGTTGCGGTCGGCCGTATCGTTGAAGCCGCCGGCCGTGCTGATCGCCGCGCGGGCGGTCATGCCATAGACATAGGGGAACTGTCCCGAGCTGCGCACTTCGCCCTGGATGAAGAAGGGGCGATATTCGGCCATCTCCACCGCCACATTGGGATTGCGCATATAGCCATTGGCCAGGGCTCCG
>JAHCJW010000137.1 GCA_026126125.1 Devosia sp. | reverse complement strand
CTTTTCGGTCCGATGCTCTAAAGCGCCGGGCGCGAATCTGAAAGCAAGGCGCCGCGCTTCAGAGCATGTTGACGTTTGACGTCATGGTCGGCTCGATCGCTCTCGTCAGCCCGTCCCGGATCGTCGGGACAGGCCTTGTTTGCTTGCCTGTCCTCAGGCCGCCTGCCGCCGCGTCTGCGGCCGTGCACCGATCTTGAAGCCGGAAACGGCGCGCTCGATATCCCCCGCCTGCATCTCGGTCTGGGCGATGGCGCGGTTGGTCTCATCGACCAGGGCGGCGTTGCGCTGGGTCATTTCGTCGAGCTGACGCACGGCGTGGGTCACCGCGTCGATGGCGGCGGCCTGAGCGCTGCTGTCGCGGGCGATTTCTTCCATCAGCGCGGTATTGGCGTCGACCCCCTCGACGATGGCGTCGAGCTTGCCGGCGGCTTCGTTGACCAGCTTGGCGCCAGCGCCGATTTCACCGGCCGATTGCTCGATCAGCGCCTTGACGTCGGCCGAGGCCTGCGCCGCCGATTGCGCCAGGCGCCGCACTTCGACGGCCACCACGGCAAAGCCCTTGCCGGCCTCGCCAGCCCGCGCCGCCTCGACCGAGGCATTGAGGGCGAGGAGATTGGTCTGGAAGGCGATGTCGTCGATCAAGCCGATGATGTTGGAAATCTTGGCCGAGGAGGAGGTGATACGCTCCATCGCCTCGGTGGCCTTGTTCATCACCGCGCCGCCATCGCGGGCCGTGCGGCTGACCGCCTGCGTATTGGCGTCGGCATGACGGGCGCGCTGGGCGTTTTCCGTCATCGCTCCGGCAAACTGTTCCATGGCGGCTGAGGTTTCCTCGATGGTGGCGGCCTGCTTGCTGGTGCGCTCCGACAGGTCATTGGCGCCCGAGAGAATGTCGCCGGTGGCGCCGCGCAGGGCGATGAGGGCGGTGCGCAGCGAGGCCATCACCCCCTCCAACTGCTCGGCAACGCCATTGGTGTCGTTCTGCAGGGTGGCGAAGGCGCCATGATAGCGGCCCGTCATGCGCACGGTCAGGTCGGAATTGGCGAGGGCGGCGAGCACGCGGCCGGTTTCCCCGATGCTGGCGCCCACCGTTTCGAGCAGGCGGTTGATGGAGGCGGCGAGATTGGCCAGGGCCTGATCGTCGTAGCGGGTGGAGATGCGGCCGGAGAACTCGCCATGGATGGCGGCGTCAACGACGCGATTGAAGTCCTCTTCGAGCTGGCTCATGGTGCGGGCGCGCTCGGCCCGGCGCTCCTGGGTGGCGTGCTCCACTTCCTCGGCCAGCATTTCCGCTTCCTGGGCGCTGGCCTGGGCCTGTTCGGAGCGCCGCTCGGCCAGGTCCAGCAGGCGGTGGGTATTGAGCGTCATCCAGATAAGGCCGGCGGCTTCGATGACGAGGATGACGGCGTGCATCAGGATGCGGCCAATACCGCTGCCGCCGTAAAAGATCAGCGTGTCGAGGGTCATGCCCAGGCCCAGATGATGGACGGCCACCAGGCCCGCGCCGAGCACGATGGCCTTGTAGTCATAGAGGAGGGCGCACACGGCCAGGGCGGCGAAAAAGCCCATATGCAGATCGACCTGATAGGGCGTGCCCCGCGCGGCGATCAGCATGGCCATCACCTCGCCCATCATCACCGCGACCGCCAGATAGCGGAAGGCGGCGGATTGCCGGTTGGCGAAGAAGCCGAGGCCAAGGGCGACGATGCCCCCGAGCGCCAGCATTCCGGCAGGGCCGAAACCGCCCTGAACGCTCAGCTCTATGGCGATGGTGGCAAGGGTCATTACTAAGGCGATGGCGGCGACCACGATAACGGCGCGGCGGCGAATAATGTCGAGGGTCATGACGCTTTTCCCGAGAGTATTGAACCGCAAAGACCAGCGGCCTTGATGAAGAACAGGGCGCCTAAGTCGCGAGCCCGCTGCTGAAAGCCGGCATCGGCGGCCTGAACCACCACGATATTGGAAAACTGGGTGGGCGCGACGATGGAGGCTCCGGCGGTGCGGATCGCCGACCAGGCGGCGGTCTCGGCGGTGAAGGGGGGAAATACCACCGCCATCTCGCCGCGCTCCGGCGCCGCTACCGCGGCCGAAAGACCGAGCAAGACGACGAAAGTTGAAAACCCTATGGCCGGCCAGAACTCGCGCATATAAGCACCCCACGAACGCCTCGCCGCGCTCGCTCCTGGGGAAAATCCTTATGCGTTATTGGTTAGTGCTGCGTTAAACCCGAGCAAAATGGTGGTCTTTTTTGGGAAATCCGCGGAAGTACTGGAAGTCGCCAGAGTTTTCGCCAGCCGCAACTAAGCGCCAGCAAAGATGGTGGAGCTGAGCGGGATCGAACCGCTGACCTCGTCATTGCGAACGACGCGCTCTCCCAACTGAGCTACAGCCCCACACCGGGGCAAGATATGGCGCGATTGGGGGGCGAGCGCAAGGGGGTTTGCGGTCGGCTCAGCGCTGGGGCAGGCGGCGGGCGGCGAGCCAGCCGAGGCCGAGCCCGAGCACGGCGCCACCGAACTTGACCAGCACGTCGAGTTCGCGCCCATGCCGGTCCGGCCGCAGGGTTTGCAGCAGTTCGAGCCCGACAATGCCCAGCGCCAGCACCAGCCCGGCCCATAGCACATGGCGCGGATAGGCCAGGCCGAACAGCAGGCCGGCCAGCGCGAAGGCGGCGGCGCGTTCGAGATCGACCGGCAACAGGCTCTGCGGCCGCCAGCCAATGGGCGAGAGCGTGGCGAAGGCGATAAAGCCCAGCACCAGCCAGGCGGCGAAGGGAAGGATCTTGCGGGCCATCATGAGGACGGGGGACATCGCTTCTCCCTCAGGCGCCCACCCTCACCCAGCCGCCGGTCTTTTCGCTGGCGAAGATGGCGTCGAGCACTTTCATCGAGGCGATGGCGTCCTCGATGCCCCAGTCGAGCCGCTTGTGTCCAAGCACCGCCTGGGCAAAAGCCTCGGCCTGTTCGGTATATTGGTCGCAGGCGGGCAGGATTTCGCGCCGGGCCAGCGAGCCGTCGAACGGGGCGCCGGTATCGATGGTGATGGCGGTGCGCTCGTCGGGGGGAGCATTATAGGGGATGACGATGTCGAGCTTGGCCTTGCTGCCCAAAACCTGCACGCGCTGGTGCCCGGCCGCCTGGGTCGAACAGGTAAAGCTCAATTGCCGCCCCTGGCCGAAATCCATCAGCACGCTGGCCAGCCGGTCGGTGCCGAAAGCGGGATCGCGCTCGACCAGCGCGACGACGCGCTCGGGCTCGCTTTCGAAAAGAAACCGCCCGGTGGTCACCGGATAGCAACCGATGTCCAAGAGGCCCCCGCCGCCGATATCGGCCATGTTGCGCACATTGGCCGGGTCGGTGTTGTGATAGGTAAAGACCGCGTTGATGGCGCGGATCTCGCCCAATTCGCCCGAGCGGATGATCTCGCGCGCCCGCTGCCATTGCGGGTGGAAGCGGATCATGAAGGCTTCGAGCACGATCTTGCCGGGGGCGCAATCGCGCAGGCCCTCGGCTTCGGCGGCGGTTATGGCGATCGGCTTTTCACACAGCACATGCTTGCCCGCCCGCGTGGCGGCGATGGTCAGCGGCACATGCAGATGATTGGGCAGGGGATTGTAGATGGCGTCGATATCGGGATCGGCCAGCAGCGCCTCGTAGGAGCCGAAGGCGCGCGGAATGCCGAGCTTGTTTGCCGCCGCCTCGGCCCTGGCCCGGTCGCGCGAGGCGATGGCGACGACTTCGGAGCTGGGCGATTTCTGGATGGCGGGGATGACCTTGCCGAGGCCGATATTGGCGGTCGAGAGAATGCCCCAGCGAATTTTGCGCGTCATCGTCCGATCTCCTCGTCTGCGCGTTCGGTTTAGCCGTCCCTCACCGCACTGTCATCCTTCCTCTTAACCCTTGCTGGCAATCCGCCTCCTTCTCGCCGGGATCGCTGTGTTAACGTGGCGTTAACGCACGCCAATCGGGGGCCTTCCAACATGCCGCTCAAACCCACTGCCCACCGCCTCCAGGAAACGGTCCGCGGGGTCGAGACCATGTCGCGCTTTGCCCTGGCGGTGCTGGCGCTGGCCTCGGGGGTCTATACCTATCTGGGCGTGCGGGGCCTGCTCGATGGCTCGGCCAGTTTCGTGTTTTTCGCCGCCATCATCTATTCGGCGGCGGTCTCGGTCGCCATCTATGCCTTCTGGACCTATATGATGCGCTTCGTGCCGCTGGTGACCAGCATGGCGCAGCGCGTCGGCCTGTTCGTCACCATGGCCATTGGCTGCGCCATGATCATCGCCATGAGCTCCTGGCTCAATGCCGCCGCGCTCGCCGGCTCGGCGGCGCTGGAGCAGCATATGGCGGTGACCCTGCAGGGCTATGCCGAGGATCTCGACAAGGCCCATGCCAATGCCCTGGCCAGCCAGAGCCTGTTGCCGGACGTGCAGCGCGCCGCCGAGCGTTTTGCGGGCCTCGCGCAAGACGAGCGCGAAAGCGGCGCCCTCACCGGTACCCAGGGCTCGGGCAGCGTCGTGCAATTGCTCACCCAGATGAGCACGCAGATGAACCAGCTCGGCACGACGATTTCGGGCGCGCGGGGCGAGGTGGCGAGCCTGTTCGCGCAAGGCTCGGACCGGCTGGCCACCATGCGCGAACTGGTTTCGACCCCGGGAACGATCGAGCCGCGCACCGACGGGTTTCAGGCCGAGGCGGTGCAGCTTTCGGCGGTGATCGCCGCCTTGCAGCAGACCGATGTCGCCGCCTCGGTCAAGCGCGCCTCGGCGGATCTTGCCGCCGGGTTCATCGCCCCGGTCGCCGATGGGCGTTCGGCCGATCTCGCCAGCCGGCAGGATCAGGTGATGGAAACGGTGCGCGCCTCGGTCGCGGCGCAATCGGCGGCGCTGAGCGCGGCGGCCGACGAGATCCTCGCCACCCCCTCGGTCGAGCCGCGCCGTTATGTGCCGCTTTCCACCGCCGAGGCGGTCATCCGGTATTGGGGCGATTTCATCCCCTCCTGGGCCGGGGCGATTTCCATCGACCTGTTGCCGGTGGTGCTGGTGCTGGTGCTGATGATCGTGCATGACGCCATGCGCCGGGAAACCGAGCATCTGGCCGAAGCCGAGACCATTACGGCCGCCGAGATGCTGCGGGCGGTGGCGCTCTATCGCCGCATGGAGGCCGCTGCGGCGGCGCCGCTCGAAAACGCGGCCGACGAGCCGTCGCTCGCCACCCCGGCGGCGGAAGACGGCACGGTGACACCGATCGAGGCGGCGCAGCGCAAGCGCGGCGAGGGGGCGCGCCCGGCATGAAGACCGAGGCCAATGCCCGCGCCCATAGCCGCGTCAGCGCGAGCCTTCTCGGTGCCCTTGTTGCCCTTGAGGACGGCGCCATTCTGCGCTTTGCCTTTTTCGCCCTCCTCGCCGGCACGGCGGGCATGCTCTATGTCGATTTTTCGGAGATGAACCAGAGCCAGGGCCTGGCGCTCACCCAGGCGCCGCAGCCCATCCTGCCGCCGGCGCAGCCCGGTGCCGGCGCGGGGAGCCGGCCGATGCCGCCGATCACCACCGCCCCCGACAGGCTGCAGGCGCCGCTCGAGATCGTTCTGGGCACCGGCGGGGAACTGCGCCTCACCGGCACGATCGATGCCGGCGCCGCATCACGTTTTGCCCAGGAGATTGTCGCGCGCGGCGAATATGTGAAGACTGTCGTTCTCGATTCGCCCGGAGGTTCCGTGATGGACGCGCTGGAGATCGGCGCCCTCATCCATGAGAAGGGATTGGCGACCAAGGTCGCCGCCGGGCATTTGTGCGCGTCCTCCTGCCCCATCGTCTTCGCTTCCGGTGCCGAGCGCATCGCCAGCGCCGCAGCCGCGATCGGCGTGCATCAGGTCTATGCGGCCAGTCTTGGGCCCGAGGCGGTCGATGCGCTGCGCGTCGCCGGCGCGGCCATGGCCGATGCGCAATCGATCACCGCCGACATCACCCGCCATCTGGGGCTGACCGGGGTCGACCCGGCGCTGTGGCTGCACGCGCTCGAAACCCCGCCCGACCGTTTGTATTATTTTTCAGAGGAGGAGATGCGGCGTCTCAGGCTCGTCACCCAGTTTACGGAAACTTGAACGCGGGAGGACGGAACGGCGGCATGACCGGACCGTTGCTCTCTTGACCGTTGAAGTCTGCAACAGATGGAGGCCACACCATGTCCCAGACCCATACGCATACCTTGACCCGTCATCGCGACATCCAGAGCTGGGTGACCGATCGCAAGGGCAGTCCCGCCATCGCGCTGGTCCATGACCGGTTCGGTGAAAAGCGGGCGCGGCTGCTGCTGCGTTTCGCCCGCAGCCAGGGCATTCTCGATGAAGACAGCATGAGCCCGTGTTCCTGGACCGCCTGGCTGGCCGAGCTCGACCGGCAGCAATTGGCCTTGCGGGTCGACCCGGACGGCGATTGCGAACTGGTATCGCGCTCGGCGCTGCATTGACGCTACCACCCCAAAAGTCGTCCGCGGCTGTTGGGAGCGTATGAACTGCCCCCCGCGACACACGCGCCCGGGGGGCAAAACCCTGTTAATCGCGGGGCGAAACGCCCAGCGCTTCGGCGATCAGGGCGAAAGAGCGCCGCCGCAAGTCATAGGAATGGATGGTGGTGGTCAGCATCACCTCGTCGGCCGCCGCTTCCCTGGCCTTGTCGGCAATGGTCTGGGCGAGGTCCTCGGCCGAGCCGACCAGCCACAGGCTCGATTGATGGGCGATGATCTGTTCCTGCTGCGGGGTCAGCTTGTGGGCCAGCGCCTCTTCGGGCGGGGTCAGCTGGCGCTGCTCGCCGGTCAGGAACCGGGCCCAGTTCACCGCCTGCGAGCTTGAGAGATATTGTGCTTCCTCGATGGTGGGAGCGGCGATGACCGAGAGGCACAAAATGGTGCGCGGCTCGGCAAAATCGGACGAGGGCGTGAAGGCGGCGCGATAGGCGGCGAAGGCGGGTGCGGCCGGCGTGTGCGAGAAATGTGCGGCAAAGGCATAGCCAAAGCCGATCTGTCCGGCGGCCTGGGCGCTGGCGCCCGACGAGCCCAGGAGCCATTTGGGCGGCAAGCGCACGCCGCCGGGCGAGACCGGCACGCGTGAAAACGGGTGATCGGGGGGAAAGCCATCTTCGTCGAAGGCCATCAATTCGGCGAGATAGGCGGAAAATTCCTCGCCGCCGCCGCTGCGCAGGGCGCGCATGGCATAGCCATCGCCGCCCGGCGCCCGCCCTATTCCCAGATCGATGCGGCCGGGATGGAGCGCTTCGAGCGTGCGATAGGCCTCGGCGATGCGCAGCGGCGCATGGTTGAGCAGCATGACGCCGCCCGAGCCGACGCGAATGGTCTTGGTCGCCGACGCGGCGCTGCCGATGAGGATTTCAGGCACCGAGGAAGCAATCGAGGGCATGCCGTGATGCTCGGCATACCAGAGACGCTGATAGCCCAGCCTGTCGGCCGCCTGCGCCAGCTTCACCGTTTCGGCCATCGCCTCGGCGGTCGATGATCCTTGGGCGATGGGGGCGAGATCCTGCAACGACAGGGCGAAGGGAGCGGACATGGGAAAAAGCCTTGGCAAATATGATTTATCGGTAGATCACGATGAAGTGGCGCCGGGTCAAGGGTGGTCGCGCAATTTCTTTGCCATCCATCCCGTGTCGTTAATGTCCTGTTATCGACAATTTTAAGCAAATCTTGCGTTTTTTCTCGCGCGCACGTCGAGATGAGGCATCGTTTCCGCCGAGATTTTCATGCGCAAAGCCCTGTCCTGCCTGTTCGCGAGCCTTGGCCTCATGCTGCTTGCCGCCGCGCCGGCCTGGGCGCAGGTGGCGTTCCTACCCGAAATTCGCGGGGGCGTTGCCGCGCGCGACGTGTTGACGCCGGGCACCAATCTTTTCGATCCGGGGCGGGTGCGCGACCTCAATGTCGAGCTGTTGTTTGCCGTCCCCGATCTCAATGCCTGGACGGTGCTGGGCGAATTGCGCCCGCATCTGGGGGCGAGCATCAGTCTTAACGGCAAGGAAAGCCTCGCCTATGCCGGGTTGAGCTGGACGTTTCGTGCGCCGGTCCTGCCGATCATGGCCGAGCTGGGGCTGGGCGGGGCGCTGCATAGCGGCAGCCTCGGCACGGCGCCATCGCGCTTTGGCTGTGCGGTGCTGGCCCAGGGCCAGGCCAGCATCGGGGTCGAGGTGCTGCCCCGCACGACGCTGATGGCCACGCTCCAGCATGCCACCGATTTCGGCCTGTGCAACACCGCCAATGACGGGCTGACCACGGCCGGCCTGCGCCTCGGCGTGCGGTTCTAAAGCGCATCGCGTTTCTTTCAGCTCAGTTGCATTCGCTTTGGCTCCTGGTTTTTACGCATGTCCTTTCGACCGCAAAGTGTCGCCAATACAGAGGTCAAGACCAGGCACTGACAAGCAAAGAGAGAGCTGTAGAAGTCCTTTGCTGCCCTCAGGGCCGAAAATATTGCGCCATAACGCTTGACCTGATGGGCTCTGCCGTTGCTAAGTGCGGCATCTTCTGGGGACATTTGCCGATGCGCCGGATCGCGGCTTTGCTTTTCGCCAGCCTTGCCGTCTCGGCGCCGGTGCTGGCGCAGGATTTCGGCCTCTCCGAAATTCGCGGCGGGTTTTATGCCCACAGCGCCGATGAGCCGGGCGCGCTGTTCGGCGTGTTCAATGTCGAGCGCATGCAGGACCTCAATGTCGAATTGCTGTTCGATGCGCCGGGGCTCACCTCCTGGGTCAGCCTGGGCGAGTTGCGGCCGCATCTGGGCGCGACGCTGAACACGGCGGGCCTTGAAAGCATGATCTATGCCGGCATCAGCTGGACGGTGCCGGTGCTGGACACGCCGCTCTTTGTCGAGGGCAGTTTCGGCGGCGCCGTGCACAATGGCAATATTGTCGGCCATGCGGTCTATCCGGCGCGCAATCTGGGCTGCCCGGTGGTGTTCCGCGAGGCGCTCAGCGTCGGCGTGCAGGTTTCCGACCAGGCCTCGATCATGGCCACGATCGAACACGCCTCCAATGCCAATCTGTGCGATAACGGCAATCGCGGCCTCACCAATCTGGGCGTCCGCTTCGGGTACAGGTTCTAAAGCGCCTCGCGTTTCTT
>JAHCJW010000136.1 GCA_026126125.1 Devosia sp. | reverse complement strand
GAACCGGTTTCGGGACAAAGACATGCGTAAAAACAAACGGCTAAAGCGAATGGAGCTGGTCTGAAACATCGCGACGCGCAGTTTCCGTCTGCAATGCTTCGGAGTTTTCCGGCCGATACAAAATCATCGGCTCTATCGCCCCCTCGCCCCTTTGGGGAGAGGGCTGGGGTGAGGGGTTCGGCAGGCCACGCAAAGCTGCCGATGAAAGGCTCCGGCGGAGCCTTTCAAGACAATGGGCGCAGCGGCCAGATACACCTCAAACCCGGTGTTCGGTCCGGTCCCGATCCGTCACCGTGCCCAGATCGAGCACTTTCTGGATATTGGTCGCGTGGCGGAAGCTGGGTTCGAGATTTTGCCCCAGCCGCACCGCCTCGGCAAAGCGCATATAATTGGTCGGCACCGGATCGACCGCCACTTCGGTCCAGGTTCCCGTCTCGATATCGTCGCCAAGACAGGTAAACAGCTTCGACCAGTCGTGCCGGTGCTGCACTTCCACCGAGCCCTTGTCGCCATAGATGCGCAGGCGCAATTCGTTGAAATGGCCGGTCGCCCAGCGCGTGGCGTGGATCACCCCCAGCGCGCCGCTTTCGAGCTGCGCCGTCATGGCGAAGCTGTCATTGGCGTCGAGGTCGTATTCACCGATGCGGTTGCCCTCGGCCTTGTCGAAGGTTTCGAGCCGGCAGAACACGCGCGAAAAATCGCTGCCCGCGCCATAGGCGGCGAAATCGAGGATATGCACGCCGATATCACCGAGGACGCCGTTCGAGCCGTGCTTTTTGCTCAGCCGCCACAGCCACTGGCTTTCGGTGCGCCAATCGCCCCAGGCCTTCGACACCAGCCAGCTTTGCAGATAGCTCGCCTCGAAATGCTTGACCGTGCCGACCTGGCCCGACTGCACGATCTCGCGCGCCTTCTGCAACTGCGCCACGTTGCGATAGGTCAGGTTGACCATGTTGATCAGGCCCAGCCGCTCGGCGGTCTCGGTCATTTCCATGGCCTTGGCGTGGTCGGTGGCCAGCGGCTTTTCGCAGAACACATGCTTGCCGGCATTGAGCGCGGCCATGGTGGTGGGATGGTGGATGCTGTCGGGGGTGACATTGGCCACCGCGTCGAACTCGCCCCAGGCGAGCGCGGCGTCGAGCGAGCCGAAACCGCGCTCGATGCAGTGCGTGGCGTTGAAGGCCTCGACCCGGGCCGGATCGACGTCGACACCCCCCGCAAGCGTCACGCCCTCGATGGCCGCGAAATGCTTGGCATGCTGATTGGCCATGCCGCCGGTTCCTAAAATGAGGATCCGCATTCTTCCGATTTCCTTGGTCACCTAAGGCGACCGCTAAACAGCTTCACTACACCGCAGGGCGACTTGTCGGCCCTCGATAGCCTGAGCCATCGTCATCGCCCGGACAGGCCGGGCAATGACGACGGCAGGGATGGATCTCTTACTTCTTCACTTCGCCGGCATGATCGCTCGACGACAATTTGGCGCCGCGCTCCTCGATCTTTTCGATTGCCTCGCCCACCGGCGTGTTCGGCGCCTTCATCAGATGCGCATGGCGGTCGCCGTTATGGGCCCAGTTGACCGCATTGCGCAGCACCTGGCCGACATTGGCGTCATGATAGGTCGGATAGGTTTCGTGGCCGGGGCGGAAATAGAAGATATTGCCGGCGCCGCGGCGATAGGTCAGCCCCGAGCGGAACACCTCCCCGCCCTGGAACCAGGAGACGAACACCGTTTCCAGCGGCTCGGGCACGCTGAAGGGCTCGCCATACATTTCCTCGTATTCGAGCTCGAAATAGGCCGGCAGGCCCCTGGCGATCGGATGGCCGGGATTGACCACCCACAGCCGCTCGCGCTCGCCCGCCTCGCGCCAGTGCAGATTGGCCGGCGTGCCCATCAGCCCCTTGAACACCTTGGAATGGTGGCCCGAATGCAGCACGATCAGGCCCATGCCCTGCCAGACATGCTCCATCACGCGCTTGACGACGGCATCGTCGACCTTGTCGTGCGCCGCGTGTCCCCACCAGATCAGCACGTCGGTTTCGGCCAGAACCGCATCGGTCAGGCCATGTTCGGGCTCCTGCAGGGTCGTGGTCTTGGCCGAAATATTGGCGTCCGACGCCAGCAGCTTGGCGATCTGGGTGTGCATGCCCTGGGGATAGTTCTCGGCCACGGTCTTGTTCTTCTGCTCGTGGACGTTTTCACCCCAGACAAGGGTACGGATCGGCATGGATAGTCTCCTGGTTCATGACGATGCGGGGAGGCGCTCGCCATTCAGTTCTGGATGGAAAAGGCGACGATGCGCGGATCGTCGCCTCTGATTGTGTCAGTGCATCGGCTTGCCGGCCGCGTCGAAGAGATGGATCTTGTCCTGCATGGGGGCGATGTGCACCACGTCGCCGCTCTTGTATTCATTGGCGCCGTCGAGCCGCACCACCACCGGCTCCTCGGTGCCCATCTCGAGATAGACATAGGAATCGGCGCCCAGGTTTTCCGTGTGGATCACCTTGCCGCTCCAGCCGCTGCCTTCGGGCACGATGTTGATGTGCTCGCCGCGAATGCCCAAAGTGTGCGCGCCCAGGGCCGAAGCCTTGTCCCCGGAAATGAAGTTCATCTTCGGCGAGCCGATAAAGCCGGCCACGAACACCGAATTGGGATGCTCATAAAGCTCCATCGGCGTGCCTACCTGCTCCACCAGCCCGTCGCGCAACACGCAGATGCGGTCGGCCAGCGTCATGGCCTCCACCTGGTCATGCGTCACATAGATCATGGTGACGTTGTTCATCTCTTCATGCAGCTTGGCGATCTCGATGCGGGTCGCCACGCGCAGCGCCGCGTCGAGATTGGACAGCGGCTCGTCGAACAGGAACACCTTGGGGTCGCGGGTAATGGCCCGGCCGATGGCGACGCGCTGGCGCTGGCCGCCCGAGAGCTGCTTGGGCAGCCGGTCGAGATATTGCCGGATTTGCAGCATGTCGGCGGCGCGCTCGACGCGCTGGCGGATTTCTTCCTTGCCCTTGCCCTTTTCCAGGGTCAGCCCGAACGCCATGTTCTCATAGACCGTCATATGCGGATAAAGCGCATAGGACTGGAACACCATGGCGATGCCGCGCTTGGACGGGGCAAGGGCATTGACCAGCTTGCCGTCGAACAGCATTTCGCCGGAGGTGATGTCCTCGAGGCCCGAGATCAGCCGCAGCAGCGTGGACTTGCCGCAGCCCGAGGGGCCGACAAAGACCATGAATTCGCCCTTGCGAACCTCGAGGTCGACCCCCTTGATCACCTCGACCGCGCCAAAGGACTTGCGGATATTGCGAAGCTCGATGCTTGCCATTGTCTTGTCTCCTAACCCTTCACGCCGCCGGCGGTGAGCCCGCTCACGATCTTGCGCTGGAAAATCAGCACCAGGATGACCAGCGGCACGGTGACGATCACCGATGCGGCCATGATGGCGCCCCACGGAATTTCATATTGCGATCCACCCGAGAGCAGCGCGATGGCCACCGGCACGGTGCGGGTCATGTTCGAGGAGGTGAAGGTCAGCGCGAACAAAAACTCGTTCCACGCCCCGATAAAGGCCAGAAGCCCCGTGGTCACCAGCGCCGGCCACATCAGCGGCATGAACACCCGGGTAATAATCACCCATGGGCTGGCGCCATCGACGATGGCCGCCTCCTCGATCTCCACCGGCAGGTCGCGCATGAAGGTGGTCAGCACCCAGACGGTGAATGGCAGGGTGAAGATCGTGTAGGAGAAGATCAGCGCCCAGGGCGTGTTGTAGATGCCGAGGAACCGGATCACCTCGAACAGGCCCGCCAGAACCGCGATCTGCGGAAACATGGACACGGCGAGGATGGTCATCAGCAACAGCGAGCGGCCGCGGAACCGCACGCGGCTCAGCGCGAACGACGCCGTCACCGCCAGGAACAGCGCCAGCAGCACCGTCACCGAGGCGATGAACACCGAATTGAGCAGGTTCTGCGGAAAGCTCCCGACCCGCAGCACCGATTCATAGTTTTGCAGGCTGAACGAGGTCGGCCAATAGGTTATGCGGAACAGGTCGGTGCCCGATTTGAAGCTGGTGAGAATGGCGTAGTAGAACGGGAACACCGAAACCACGAC
Source organism: Devosia sp. (assembly GCA_026126125.1). Taxonomy (GTDB): domain Bacteria; phylum Pseudomonadota; class Alphaproteobacteria; order Rhizobiales; family Devosiaceae; genus Devosia. The sequence continues at coordinate 5,175 of JAHCJW010000136.1, read as the reverse complement.
GATGAACACCACGAGGGCATAGAACAGCACCGACTTGGTCAGTTTCCAAAGATCGAATGTCGCGGTCATCAGCGGCTCCCCCCGTCGAAATTGACCTTGCCCAGCCAGATATAGACGATGGTGAAGATCGCGATGATCAGGAACAGCAGCGTTGCCTGCGCCGATCCATAGGCGAAATTGTCGAAGTCGAAGAGGTTTTCGCGCGCCAGCACCGACATGGTCTTGGTCGCGGCGCTGTTGGGCGTCAGCACATAGATGAGATCGAAAATGCGCAGCGCGTCAAGCACGCGGAAGATGATGGCGACCATCAGCGCCGGGCGCACCAGCGGCAGCGTGATCTTGAAAAACTGCTTGATCGGATGCACGCCGTCGATTTCGGCCGCTTCATAGATGTCCTTGGGGATCATCTGCAGCCCGGCCAGGATCAGCAGCGCCATGAACGGCGTGGTTTTCCAGATATCCACCACCAGCACGGCGGTCATCGCCGTCTCGGCCGTGGCGGTCCAGGCCACCTTCTGGCTCAACAGTCCCAGCCGCATGCCCAGATCGTTGAGAATGCCGAACTGGTCATTGAGCATCCAGCTCCACATGCGGGCCGAAACGATGGTGGGGATGGCCCACGGAATGAGGATGGCGGCGCGCACGATGCCGCGCCCCTTGAATTCGGCGTTGAGCACCAGCGCCACGATCATGCCGAGCACGGTTTCCCACAGCACCGACCAGAAGGCGAAGCGCACCGTGTTCCACACCGCGTTCCACCAATTGGCGTCGACGAGCAGGCCGCGATAGCGCACCGTGCCGCTTTCGAGCACGCTCCAGCGCAGATAATTGCCGAACCCGACCCATTCGGCGCCGTAAAGATTGTTCAGCGAGGCATCGGTGAAAGAGAAGTAGATCGAGCGCAACAGCGGCCATCCGGCAACCACTGCCAGCGCGATCAGCATGGGCAGCAGGAACCACCGCGCCGCGCGCACGCGCTGCTGCATCAGTTCCGATTTTATTCTTGGGCCGGCCGCCGCGACCGGAGGCGCCATGGTTTCAGTCGCCATTCTCGTTCCCATCCCCGTTGTGGTCGATCATGAAGCAAGGCGGGCGGCCGGGATATCCCGGCCGTCCGCCCTGGCTTGGCCCTGGGAGGACTTACCAGGCGTCGCCCTTGAGATCGGCGAGATCGGCTTCGAGCACTTCGAGGTTCTCGGCAGCGCTGCCATTGCCCGAAAGCGTGTTGTGCACGGCGCTCCAGAACAGCGAGGACACCTCGTTGTAGTTGGTCTTGGTCGGAGCGGACGGGCGCGGCACGGCGTTCTGGAAGATTGCCTTCCAGTTGGACATGAACGGCGCGGCGGCGAGCACGTCGGCGTCGTCATAGAGCGCCTCGACCGTCGGCAGGTTGGTCTGCTTGATGGCGCGTTCCTTCTGCACTTCCGGGGAAGCAAGGAACAGGGCCAGCTCGATGGCGGCATCCGGGTCCTTCGAATATTTGGACACGGCATAGTTCCAGCCGCCCAGCGTTGCCGCCGAACGGGCCTCCGGGCCTTCGCCGGCCGGCAGCGGCGCCACGTCGAATTTGCCCTTCACCGCCGAGTCGTCATTATTGCCCAGCGCATAGGCATAGGGCCAGTTGCGGTGGAACACGGCGTTGCCCAACTGCCAGACACCACGGCTTTCTTCTTCCATATAGGCCAGGTTGCCTTCCGGAGAGATGGTGCCGATCCAGCCGGCGGCCATGTCGATGGCGGCAGCGGCCTGCGGGTTGTTGATCGAGATGGTGCCGTCGGCTTCCACGATCTGGCCGCCGCCATAGGACTTGACCCATTCCAGCGCGTCGCAGGTCAGGCCTTCATAGGCATTGCCCTGGAACACGAAGCCCCACATGTCGGGATTGCCGGCGGCGCGCTCGCCATCCATGATTTCCTGCGCCGTCGCGGTCATCTCGGCCCAGGTGGCGGGAACCGACTTGCCGTATTTTTCCAGCAGGTCCTTGCGGTAGAACAGCGCCGGAGCATCGGTGAAGGCCGGCAGGGCGACGAGCTTGCCGTCGACGGTCTGGGATTCGATGATCGAGGGGAAGTGCTGGCTCACGACACCGGCGGCCGCCTCGGTCAGATCGAGGAACTGGTCGGCAAGCTGGGGAGCCCAGATCACGTCGGTGGTGTAGACGTCGATATCGGTGTTGCCGGCGGCGAGCCACAGGCGATATTGGCCGAACTGGTCCGTGGTCGAGGACGGCATCGGCACCACGGTCACGGTGTGGCCGGTCTGGGCTTCGAACTTATCCAGCTGTTCCTGCAGAAACGCCAGGCCGTTGCCGGTATCGCCCGAAACGACGGACAGTTCGGCGGCCTGAGCGGCGCCGGCGACCAGCGTCACGCTCGCCAACATCGAAACGAGCAGCTTGTTCAGTCTCATTGGATATCCTCCCGATAAATCGTGGTTCGGGAAGGCACGCCGACCCGGCCTTGCACCCCTGGCGCTCGGCCGCAGCCACCCTCCCCTCAAAAGCGCCGGTCGACGGCTTATTCCGTCCCTTTCCAAAGCGCTTTGAATTAAAAAGAACCAGAGCGGCGAAAAACTGTCAAGCGGGGCCAACTGCAATTCCTAACCTTTTTCGATAGGTCTATTATTTTTATATTTAAATTCAATGGCTTAAATAAATTCGGATGTGGAATTAGTTAAAATCCAACCCGCCCAATCTGATGTACGCACCTCAGGAAATTTGAGCCTTGCATCAAAATTTGAAATCGCTTTGAATGGTTTTGGAGGAGGATGGCAGCAAGTTCTGTTCAAGGAACGCTGCCTGCCCTATTGGCAAGACCCTTGGCGAACCCGGAACAGGACGAAAGCCGTCGTGTCGAACCATAAGGGCCGAGTGCCACTATGAGATTGAAAGACCTTGCCGAACATCTCGGCCTGTCGCAAACGACGGTGAGCCGCGCGCTCAATGGCTATCCTGAGGTCAAGGAAGCCACGCGCCGCCGCGTGGCCGAGGCGGCCGATCAGCTGGGCTACCGCCCCAATGCCAGCGCCCTGCGGCTTGCCACCGGGCGCTCGGGCGCCATCGGCCTCGTGCTGCGCGGCGCCGACGAGCTGGGGCCGCACATGTCCGAATTCCTCTCGGGCCTTGGCGCCCGCATGGCCAGCCACGACATCGACATCCTCGTCACCACCGTCGCCAGCCAGCAGGAAGAACTGGCCGCCTATCGGCGCCTTGCCGCCAGCCAGAAGGTCGATGCCATGATCCTGCATTCGCCCACGCTGCACGACGAACGCGCCGAATTGCTGTTCGAGCTCAAGACGCCCTTCGTGCTGCACGGCCGCACCTATATCGACAAGCCGGTCGCCTGGCTCGACATCGACAATACCAGCGCCCTCGAGCGCGCCACCAGCCATCTGCTCGATCTGGGCCATCGCCGCATCGCTCTGGTCAACGGCATCCGGGGCCGCACCTTTGCCGAGCATCGCGAGCTGGGCTATCTCGCCGCGCTGTCGGCGCGCGGCGTCGCCTTCGATCGCGCCCTGATGAGCAATTCGGCCTTTACCGACGAAGTGGCGTTCCGCATCGCCCAGGCCATGCTCGAGCTGCGCCCCCGTCCGACGGCTTTCCTCGCCGGTTCGATGATGACCGCGCTCGGCATTTTTCGCGCCATCCGCCAGGCCGGCATGACCCTGGGCATCGACGTCTCCATGATCGCCCATGACGACGTCTTCCCCTATCTCAACGCCGACAACATGTATCCGAGCATGTCCACGACGCGCTCCTCGATCCGCCAGGCTGGCATGCGCATCGGCGATCTGGTGCTGCAGGTGCTCGGCGGCAAGCCGGTCGATGCCGTGCATGAGCTCTGGCCGGTCGAGCTGGTGTTGCGCGAAAGCTCCGGCCCGGCGCCGCTGTTTTAGCTCCGCTCTCCCGCGCCCTTTCGGCGCGACCTCCAGAGCGACAGCGCCTTCCCCAGCCGCTGAAATTTGCTATTTGACCCCGCCTGCGCCGCGGACCATCCTGCGCGCACCCATCCCTCGGAGTCGCCTCATGCAAAGCCCCTTCGTCACCACAGACTGGCTGGCCCAGCATCTGGCAGACCCCAATCTGGTGGTCGTCGACGCCAGCTGGCACCTGCCCAATGCGGCGCGCAACGCCCAGGCCGAATATCTCGACGGCCACATTCCGGGCGCGGTGTTCTTCGACATCGACGGCATCGCCGATACCAGCTCCGACATGCCCCATATGCTGCCCTCGCCCAACGATTTTTCCCGCATGGTCGGGGCGCTGGGCATCAATGACACCGACACCATCGTCATCTATGACGAGCTGGGCCTGTTCAGCGCCCCGCGTGTCTGGTGGACCTTCCGCACCTTCGGCGCCGAAAACGTCTTCATCCTCGAAGGCGGGGGCCCCAAATGGCGCAGCGAGCGCCGCCCGCTCGAAACCGGCCTCGTCAGCCGTCAGCCGGCGCGCTTCGACGCCGAGCTCGATCCACGCCGCGTCGCCGATTTCGATGCTGTCAAGGCCCGCAGCCAGGATGGCGCGGCGCAGATTTTCGACGCCCGCCCCGCCCCGCGCTTTCATGCCGAAGTGCCCGAACCCCGCCCCGGCCTGCGCGCCGGCCATATTCCCAACAGCAGGAACATTCCGGTCACCCTGCTCTCGGACGCCGGAAAATTGCGTCCGGTCGAGCAATTGCAGGCCCTGTTCGCCGAGCGCGGCGTCGATCTGGCCCGCCCCATCGTCACCTCCTGCGGCTCGGGCGTCACCGCCGCCACCCTGGCGCTGGCGCTCGAGCTGGCCGGCGCCCCCTCCGTCGCCGTCTATGACGGTTCCTGGGCCGAATGGGGTGCCCGCCCCGACGCCGAAGTGGAAAGCTGACGCCCCCACACAGTCGCGACCTGTCCCTCCCCTTTTTTCAGGGGAGGCTAGGAGCGGGGCCGCCCCTTAAAAACAATTACACGATTGTAATGCCACAGCCGTGTTCCCCCCTGCTATGGTTGCGCCACTCCCTGGTACATTCCTTGTAGGTCTGGCTTGATCCGGCAACTGCTCGTCTCCCTCGTCCTCATCGTTGCTGCGGCCTATGCCTGGCTGTTTTTCGCCCCGGGCGCCCCGCAGCTGCTGGCCGGCTGGGGTGTTGCCCTCCCCTTCGGCCCGGTGGCCGAGGCGCAGGAAAGCCCGGCCCGGCCGCC
>JAHCJW010000135.1 GCA_026126125.1 Devosia sp. | reverse complement strand
CATCGGCGCGGCCCTTTTCGGGCTGGGCTGGGGCATGTCGGGCCTCTGCCCCGGCCCGGCCATTTCGCTTCTCGCCTTCCCTCCCGATGGGCTATGGCTTTTCCTTATCGCCATGCTGGCCGGCTCCCTTGCGGGCAGTCGCCTGGTGCCCAGCGGCCACGCCAACCGTCAGGCGGATGCACTATGAACACACAAGCCGATATCATCGTGGTGGGGGGCGGCCTTGCCGGCATTGCCGCCGCCGTCAGCCTGGCCCGCGCCGGCTACGACACCCTGCACCTCGCCCCGGCGGCGCCGCCCGATCGGCGCACCTCGGCCCTGATGATGCCCAGCGTCGATTTCCTGCTCTCCGCCGGGCTGATCGATACCCCCGCGGAGATTGGTCATAAACTGACCGCCATCCGCATCATCGACGCCACGCCCAGGCTGATCCGCGCGCCCGAAACCCTGTTCGACGCCACCGAGGCGGGCATGGATGCCTTCGGCTGGAATTTTGCCAATGCCGCGCTTCTCGCGCGCTTTCAGGCCGCCGCCCCAGCCCGGGGCCTCACCACCCGCAACGAGGCAGTTACCGCCTATCGCCGCGAAAACGGCCTCGGGCTCGTGACGCTGGCCGATGGCACGACGCTGTCGGCCCCTCTCGTCGTCGGCGCCGATGGCAAGAAATCGCTCATTCGGACCGCCGCCGGCATCGCCACGCGCGAACATCGTTTCGACGAATCGGCGCTGGTCTGCGACCTCGAATTGGGCCGCCCCATCGGTGGCACCTCCATCGAGTTCCATTATCCGCACGGCCCGTTCACCCTGGTTCCCGCCGGCGGCAGCAAGGCCAATCTGGTGTGGATCGATGCGGAACAAACCCTGCGCGCCGCCCAGGCCAGCGGCCCCGAGGCGCTTGTCGCCGCCCTCCGCCAGCGCTCGCAGGGCCTGTTCGGCTCCATCGCCCTCGCCTCGCCCAGCGCCGTCTTTCCCCTCAGCGTGCTGAGCGTCGCCGAAGCGGGCCGCGACGGCACCGTGCTGGTTGGGGAAGCCGCCCACGCTTTCCCGCCCATCGGTGCGCAGGGGCTCAATCTGGGCCTGCGCGACGTCGCCGACCTTGTGGCCGCGCTCGAGGGCGTCGAGCGCCACGCCCCCGATTGGGCGGTCAGGGTCAGCGCTAACTATGCCGAGCGCCGCAGCGGCGATCTGGCCCGGACCGGCGGCATGGTGGACGCATTGTTCCGCTCGCTTCTGGGCGAAATGCTACCGACCCAGGCCCTGCGCGCCGGCGGCCTGTGGGCGCTCAAACTGCTTCCCTCGCTCCGCCGCCACGCCTTTACCCTCGGCATGGGCGAGCGGGGGTAACTCCCCTGCTTCCCACCCCCCAAAAAATCTCTCCCTTCCGTCAAATCCAAAGACCCTAAAACAAAAAGGGCGCGGCCAGCGCCGCGCCCTTCCCGAAAAATCTGTAACCGACCGCTTACTGCTGGGCAGGTGCCGGGGTGCCTTCGGCCGGAGTTTCCGCCGGAGCCGCCCCGCCATTGTTGAGCTGCTGGCGCAGCGCTTCGGCGCGATCCTGCAGCACCTGCTCAAGCGCGTTCTCGCCCGAAGTTTCCTGACGGAACTGCTCGAAGGTCAGCGCCGCGTCGCTGTCATAGGCAGCGGTGAAGCCGGCCAGTGTGATCTCGATGGTCAGATCTTCGTTCTGGCGGTTCTTGGCGGTGAGCTTGAGCGTATTGCCGCGCTTGAGCGAGTTCACATACTGCTCGTTGATCACCAGCTGCGTGGCGCAGGATGTGGGATCGCAGATCATATAGGGCACGCGCACCGGCTTGGCGCCGTCGATCTGCCAGGTCAGGCCGAAGGGCAGCAGCACCCCGAGCGGCACGGCGGCCACGGCGAGCAGGCGGCTTTCCTGGCCCGGATCGTCACGCAGAAGGAAGGAACCGAGGAACTGGCCATTGGCCAGCACCACCTGGCGCATGATGCAGGCCTGCTGGCCGCCGGGCAGCGGATCGCAAACCTTGAGCCAGTTCTGCGATGCGGGCGGCACCGCGGCGGCGGGCGTCGCGGGGGCCTCTGCCGCAGGCGTCTCGGCGGCGGGCGCGGTCGCGTCCTGGGCGAAGGCTGACAGCGGCGACATCATCAGCACCACGGCGGTCAAACCGGCAATGAGGGGTTTCCTGAATTCCATTGAAAGTCCTTGCCTTCCTTGGCGGTCTCGGCAGCTTTTCCGCCACCCGATAATCTTAATGCCCTTCAAGGGCGCAATTCGGGCAATAACATGACCGATACCCCTTGCCAAAATATTATGAAGCGCGAACCCGACAATGCCCTGTTCACGCCCCGGTTTCGGCAAGTTTGGCCAGCTTCGACAGGATTGCCGCCGCGCCCTTGAGCCGATGCTCGGGGGTTGGCCAATTGCGCGCGAACACCAGTTTCTGGTCCGGCTTGATGCGCACCTGGTTGGCCGGATCGCTCACCAGCCGCACCAGCCCGCCCGGATTGGGGAATTCGCTGTTGCGCAGCGTCAGCACGGCGCCCTTGGGTCCGGCATCGACCTTTTCGACATTGGCCTGCCGGCACAATGACTTGACCAGGATGACCTTGAGCAGCGCCTCCACCTCGTCGGGCAAGGGCCCGAAGCGGTCGATCAGCTCGGCTCCCGCCGCATCGATATCGCGGATATCGGTGAGATCGCCCAGCTTGCGATAAAGCTGCATGCGCAGGGTCAGGTCGGGCACATAGTGCTCGGGGATCATCACCGGCATGCCCAGCGAAATGCTCGGGCTCCACTCGTTGCGATCCTCGTATTCTTCCTCGCCCGATTTGAGCGAGGCCACCGCTTCTTCGAGCATCGACTGATAAAGCTCGTAGCCCACTTCGCGGATATGGCCCGATTGCTCGTCGCCCAGCAAATTTCCCGCCCCGCGAATATCGAGATCATGGCTGGCCAATTGGAACCCGGCGCCGAGGCTTTCGAGCGATTGCAGCACGCCGAGCCGCCGCTCTGCCGTATCGGTCAGCTTCTTGTCGGGCGGCACGGTGAACAGCGCATAGGCCCGGCTCTTGCCGCGCCCGACGCGTCCGCGGATCTGGTAAAGCTGCGCCAGCCCGAAATTGTCGGCCCGATGCACGATCAGCGTATTGGCATTGGGAATATCGAGCCCGGATTCGACGATCGTGGTGGCCAAAAGCACGTCGAACTTGCCGTCATAAAAGGCGTTCATGATGTCGTCGAGTTCGCCCGGCGGCATCTGTCCATTGGCCACGACATAGCTGACTTCGGGCACCTGCACCCGCAGGAACTCGGCGATGTCGGGCTGGTCCTTGATGCGCGGCACCACATAAAAACTCTGCCCGCCGCGATATTTCTCGCGCAGCAGCGCCTCGCGGATCGACAGCGGATCGAAGGGCGAGATGAAGGTGCGGATGGTCAGGCGATCGACCGGCGGCGTCGCCAGCAGCGACAGGTCGCGCACCCCGGTCAGCGCCAGTTGCAGCGTGCGCGGAATCGGCGTCGCCGTCAGCGTCAGCACGTGCACATTGGCCTTGAGCTCCTTCAGCCGCTCCTTGTGCGACACGCCGAAATGCTGCTCTTCGTCGATGATCAGCAGCCCAAGATCCTTGAACTTGATGGTCTTCGAGAGCAGCGCATGCGTGCCGACCACGATATCGACCTGGCCATCGGCCAGCCCGTCCTTGGTCGACTTCAATTCCGCCGCGCTGACCATGCGCGAGGCATGCCGCACCCGCACCGGCAGCCCCTGGAAGCGCTCGGCAAAGGTCTTGAAATGCTGCCGCGCCAGGAGCGTCGTCGGCACCACCACCGCCACCTGCTTGCCCGACAACGCCACGGCGAAGGCGGCGCGCAACGCCACTTCGGTCTTGCCGAAGCCCACATCGCCGCACACCAGCCGATCCATCACCTTGCCCGAGGTGATATCGTCGAACACCGCCTCGATGGCGGTCAGCTGGTCCTCGGTCTCTTCATAGGGGAAGCGCGCGGCAAATTCCTCATAGGCGCCCGGATTGAGGTCGATCACATCGGCCTTGGTCAGCAAGCGCTGCGCCGCGAGCTTGATCAGCTGCTCCGCCATTTCACGGATGCGCTTCTTGAGCTTGCCCTTCTTGGCCTGCCAGGCGACGCCGCCGAGCTTGTCGAGAGCAACGGAGCTGTCGTCCGAGCCATAGCGGGTCAGAAGCTCGATATTCTCGACCGGCAGATAGAGCTTGGTGTCGCCGGCATATTGCAGCTCGACGCATTCATGCGGCGCCCCGCCCGCCTCGATCACCTTGAGGCCGACAAACCGCCCGATACCGTGATCGACATGCACCACCAGATCGCCCGCCGACAGCGATGCGGCCTCGGTCAGCGCATCCGACGCCTTCTTCTTGCGCTGCGGCCGCAGGATGCGTTCGCCCAGGATATCCTGCTCGGAAAGCACCAGCAGGTCTTTGGTTTCAAAGCCGGTTTCGAGCGGCAGCACCACCAGCGAGGTGGTTGCGGCGCTGGTCGTTTCCGCGTCGCGCCAGTTCTCAGCCATGCGCGGATTGGTGAGGCCGTGGTCCTTGAGCACCTGCGCCATGCGGTCGCGCGTTCCCGCGCTCCAGCACGCGACCACCGCCCGCCGTCCCGCGCGCCGCTCCGCCAGCAGCCGATCGACCACCGCCTGGAAGAGATTGATATCGGAGGCCACCCGCTCGGCGGCAAAGCTGGGCGCGATATGCCCGCCCGCATCGTCGCTCTTCCTGGCGCTGGGCGAAAGGAACGGCGACAGCTGGGTCACCGACGCTCCCGCCAGCGCCTGCGGCGCCATATCCAGATCGTAGAGCAGGTCAGGCTTGATCGGCTTATAGGGCGCCCCGGCCCCGGCCACTGCCGGCGCCAGCCGCGCCGCCTCGCGCGCCTCGTAATAGTCGCGGATCTGTTCGGCCCGCTCGGCAAAGGCTTCATTGGCCTGGTCGTCGAACACGAAAGGCGCGTCCCCGACATAATCGCTCAGCCGGTCCATGCTCTCGTAGAAGAACGGCAACCAGTGTTCGGTGCCCGAATAGCGTGCCCCCCCACTAACCGAGGCATACAGCGTATCGTCCACCGTATTGCCGCCGAACGCCGCCGTATAGTTCTGCCGAAAACGCCGAATGGTCTCCTCGTTGAGCACCAGTTCGCTCATCGGGGTCAAATCGATGCGCTTCAGCGTCCCCGTGGTGCGCTGGCTGTCCGGGTCGAAGCTGCGGATCGATTCGAGTTGGCTGCCGAAAAAGTCGAAGCGCAGCGGCGCTTCCGCGCTCGCCGGATAAAGATCGACCAGGCCGCCGCGCACCGCATATTCGCCGCTTTTGCGCACGGTCGGCACCCGCAGATAGCCATTGTTCGCTGCCCAGGCGATCAGCTTCTCGCTGTCCACCACCCGCCCGACCACGGCCGAGAACGACATGGTTTCCACCACCGCGCGCGGCGGCAGTTTCTGGATCAGCGCATTGACCGCCGTCAGCACCACCGCGCCCTTGGCCGTCCCGCCGACCAGCGCCGCCAGCGTGTTCATCCGCGCGGCGATGGTGACATTATTGGGCGAGACGCGGTCATAGGGCAGGCAGTCCCAGGCCGGCAGGGTCAGAATGGCGTGCCCCGGCAGCATCGCGCCCAGCACCTCGGCCATGCGCTGCATCCGCCGCCCGTCGCGGGCGACAAACACCAGGCTGGCCCCGTCCTCCGGCGCCTCTTTCAGCCGCTGCTCCACCAGGCGCGCCAGCACCATGGGCTGCATGCCGTCCGGAACGTTGGAAATCGTGCGGACGGGGGGCGACACGATCGTCTGGTTCATTTTTCGACCCGGCGCTGATGGTCGGCGATCACCACATCGAGAAAGTCCCGATCGACATGGTCCGGCGGCTCTTCCTGCCGCATCACCCATTTGAGCAGCGGCGGGTCCTCCTCGTTCATCAGGGCCTCGAGCCGATCCAGCGCCGCCGCGTCGAACCCCTCGATATTGGCGTCGCAGAACGGCCCCAGCACCAGGTCCATTTCCTTGGTCCCCCGATGCCAGGCCCGATAGCGCAACCGCTTGCGGCGAATAGCAATGTCCTCACCGGCCGTCATTGGACACCCATGATCATAATTCTGTTCTCGATTTGGCCACTTCTTTACTTGGATTGAATCGCCTTGTCACCTCACCCCTCATCCGCCCTTCGGACACCCTGCTTTCCCACCCACCACCCTTCCCTCGCCCCTTGAGGGAGAGGGGCAGCGTTCAGCGAAAAGTCGGGGTGAGGGGTTCTCTCTTCCGCCCCGGCGCATATAGTTAGCGGGAACCCCCTCATCCGCCCTTCGGGGCACCTTCTTCCTCAGGGGGAGAAGGAAGGCAGGCATTTGGGAGAAACAACACTTTGTCGCGTCCAGAATCCCTCCAGCCCCTGTTCCGTTCGCTTCATGCCATCAAGGGCGTGGGCGACAAGCTGGCGGCGCTGCTCACCCGCTTTTTCGGCGCCCCTGAGGGCCAGGAAGCCATCGTCCTCGACATTCTGATGCACATGCCCTCCGGCGTGGTCGATCGCCGCCGCCAGGTCGGCATTGCCGAGGCCTTTCTCAACCAGATCGTCACCCTAAAGCTCCATATCGACCGCCATCAGGCCCCGCCGCGGGGTCGCGAGCACATTCCCCATCGGGTCTTTGCGCATGACGACACCGGCGAGATCAGCCTCGTCTTCTTCCGCGCTCAGGGCGGCTGGGTCGAAAAAGCCCTTCCCATCGGCGAGGAGCGCTATGTTTCGGGCAAGATCGACTTCTTCAACGGCGAAAAGCAGATCACCCATCCCGACTACATCGTCGAGCCGGACAAATTCGCCACCCTGCCTCTGGTCGAGCCGGTCTATCCGCTCACCAATGGCCTCTCCTCCAAGGCTCTGGCCAAGCTTGTCCGTCAGGCACTCGATTCTGTCCCCGATCTGCCCGAATGGATCGATGCGGCTACCATGGCCCAGCGCAAATGGCCGGGCTTCGCCGCCGCCATGCGCATGGTGCACCTGCCGGAAAATCCCGGCGAAGCCGAGCTTTTCGCCCCCGCCCGCCAGCGCCTCGCCTATGACGAATATCTCGCCGGCCAGATCACCCTGCAATTGCTGCGCTCGTCCATGGTTTCGGTGCGCGGAACCGCTCACCAATTCACCGGAGAGGTGACGGCAAAGGTTAGCAGTCTGTTACCTTTCTCTCTCACCGGGGGGCAAAATGTTGCCCTTGGGGAAATCATGGCTGACCTCGCCGCGCCCGAGCGCATGTCGCGGCTTTTGCAGGGCGATGTCGGCTCGGGCAAAACCGTGGTTGCGCTGATGGCCATGGCCGCCATCGCCGAATCCGGCGCCCAGTCGGCCCTGATGGCGCCGACGGAATTGCTGGCCTCCCAACATTTTAAGACCATCAAGCCGATCTGCGACGCCGCCGGATTGGGCTGCGCCCTCCTGACCGGCAAGATGCCCGCCGCCGAGCGCCGCGCCATCCGCGCCGGCCTCGCCGATGGCTCCATCCACATCGCCGTCGGCACCCATGCCCTGTTCCAATCCGATATTGAATTCAAGGATTTAGGCCTCACCGTCGTTGACGAACAACACCGCTTCGGCGTCCACCAGCGCCTCGCCCTGTCCGAAAAGGGCCGCCACACCGACCTTCTGGTCATGACCGCGACACCCATCCCGCGCACCCTTGTCCTCACCCATTTCGGCGACATGGCCGTCAGCGTCCTCAAGGAAAAGCCCAAGGGCCGCCAACCCATTGATACGGCTGTTCTATCCATCAACGACTATGAGCGCGTCATCGCCCGCCTGCATGCCCGCCTCGCCGAAGGCGCCCAGGCCTATTGGGTCTGCCCGCTGGTCGAGGAAAGCGAGACGCTTGAGGTGGTCAGCGCCGAAGATCGCTTCGCCGAACTGCAAAAAACCTTTGGGAATCAGGTTGCCCTCGTTCATGGCCGCATGTCCGCCGCCGCCAAGCAGGAGGTGATGGCCCGGTTCAAAGCCAATGAAATCAAACTCTTGGTCGCCACCACGGTCATCGAGGTCGGCGTCGACGTGCCCAACGCCACCATCATGATCATCGAGCACGCCGAGCGTTTTGGCCTCGCCCAGCTCCACCAGTTGCGCGGCCGCGTCGGTCGCGGCTCGCAGCGCTCCGCCTGCCTGTTGCTCTACAAGGACCCGTTGAGCGAAACCGCAAAGGCTCGTCTCGAAACGATAAAATCCACCGAGGACGGTTTCGAGATCGCCGAGCGCGACCTCGACCTGCGCGGCCAGGGCGACATTCTGGGCACCCGTCAGTCCGGCATGCCCGGCTATCGCCTCGCCGTTCCGGATGTCCACCGGCACTTGCTTGAATTCGCCCATGACGACGCCAAGGCGCTGCTCGCCCGCAACCCGGCCCTGACCGGAGAAGACGGCGAAGCGGCTCGTACGCTTTTGTATTTATTCAGAAAAGACCTGGCGATCCCGCTGATCCGGGCGGGATAATGCTGCGCCACACCACCGCCCTCTCTGCCCCATCGTCATCGCAGCAAAACTGGCTGGCCCGGACACGCCGCGCCATGACAAAAGCGCGAGAACAGGCGAATGCAAAAACTTGTCCCCGGCCCCCGCCCTTCCCGCTACTCTACCGTCACCGATTTCGCCAGATTGCGCGGTTGGTCCACATCGGTGCCCATGAACACCGCCGTGTGGTAGGCCAGCAATTGAACCGGGATCGTCGCCAGGATCGGCGCGACGAATGCGTGCACATGGGGGATAACGATGATATCCGCCACCCCGTGTCCCACCGTCGCGGCGCCCTCTGCGTCGGTGATCAGAATGATCTTGCCGCCCCGCGCCGCGACCTCCTGCATATTGCTCATCGTCTTGTCGACCAGCTCGTCCGAAGGCGCCACGACGATCACCGGCATCGCCTCGTCCACCAGCGCGATCGGCCCATGCTTCAGCTCACCTGCAGCATAACCTTCCGCATGTATGTAGCTGATTTCCTTGAGCTTTAACGCTCCTTCCATGGCAACCGGAAACATCGGCCCGCGCCCGAGATAGAGGACATCCTTGGCGCGGGAGAGCCGCTTGGCGATCTCGACGATCTGCGTTTCCGCCGCCAGCGCCGCGGATACGGCCGAGGGCAGCGCCACCAGCGCCCGCACCAGTTCCGCTTCTTTTTCGAGGCTCACCACGCCCCGCGCCCGACCGGCCGCCAGCGCCAGGCTTGCCAGCGCCGTCAATTGCGCCGTCAGCGCCTTGGTCGAGGCCACGCCGATCTCCGGCCCGCACAGGATCGGGAACACCACTTGCGATTCGCGCGCAATGGTCGATTCCAGCGTGTTGACCAGGCTCGCCACATGCTGCCCCTGCCCGGC
>JAHCJW010000134.1 GCA_026126125.1 Devosia sp. | reverse complement strand
AGGGCTGGGCGACGTTCATCAGCGGCGCGATGTCGCGGATCGGACGGATGTCGACCTGGCTGCGCGGCAGGAAGGCCACGGCGCCTTCGAGGTCGACGGTGAAACCACCCTTGAGCTGGTTGAAGATCGTGCCTTCAACGCGCTCATTGGCGTTGTACTTCTCTTCGAGCTTGACCCAGCTCTCTTCGCGGCGAGCCTTCTCGCGCGAGAGGATGGCCTCGCCCATGGCGTTCTCGACGCGGTCGACATAGACCTCGACTTCCGAGCCCACCTGGATGGTGCCGTCGCGGCCGGCCTGGCCGAATTCCTTCAGCGGCACGCGGCCTTCGGTCTTGAGACCCACGTCGATGATGGCGAGGTCCTTTTCGATGGCGACCACCTTGCCCTTGACGACGGTGCCTTCGGCGGCATCGTTGTCGACAAAGCTGTCGAGCAGCATCGATTCAAAGTCTTCTTTCGTCACAGTCTGCTGTGCCAAATTTCTTCTCCGGGGCGCCGGTGGTTAGGGGTTTTGCATCCTGATCGAAACACGGGTCCGCTTCGGCAAATGCCAAAGCCGGCGCACGGAACACCGCTTCGCAAACAGGACGATTCTTGCATTTTGAAGTCCGGGCCAGCGGCTTTGATGAGCGTCTAGGCACTGGCCCCAAGGAGGAAATTAGGAGGACGATCGTCCCCCTGCCTTGAGCGCCATGGTCCGATCGACGATCGCGATGGCAGCGCGGAGTGCCGCCTCTATACTCAGTTGCGTCGTATCGAGCAAGTGCGCGTCGTCGGCTTTGTAGAACCCGCCATGGGGGTTGAGCATGTCGCGCGCGTCGCGTTCTTCGATCTGGTGGTAGAGCGCGTAGCGATCGACGGTCTCGCCGCGCGCCTCCAGCTGCCGCGCCCGGCGCTCCATGCGAGCCTTGCTGTCGGCCTTGATGAAGAGTTTGACGTCGGCGTCGGGGCAGATTTTGGTGCCGATGTCGCGCCCGTCGAGCACGGCGCCGCCCGGGCGGGTGGCAAAGTCGCGCTGAAAGTCGAACAAGGCCTGGCGCACCTGGGCGATCACCGCCACCTTGGAGGCGAGAACGCCGGCCTGGGCCGTGGTCAAGAGGGCGGTGTCTTCCAGGGCAGCGGCATCAAGGCAGAGCGCCGCGGCGATGGCTTTGTCCTCGAAAAACGGCGTGTCCTCGAACAAGGCCACCGCCTGCCCGACCGCGCGATAGAGCAGGCCGGTATCGAGACAGGGCAGACGGTAATGCGCGGCAAGGCCGGCGGCCAGAGTGCCCTTTCCTGAGGCGGCCGGGCCGTCGACAGCGATAATCATGGCACCCCCAGCGTGACAAGCAATGCAGCGGCCCCGCCTTTAGCACGGCTTGACCGGCACCGGCCACCCGGCGGACCGGCGCATTTTCGATTTGACAGGACCGGGCTTTGCACCTAACCGGACTGGCCGACTATCAGGCGCGGCCGCGGCGGCCGGCGCCATGCGCAAATCCCCACGACGAGGCATGTGAAATGGCCAACTCCGAACGCGGTACCAAGCGTACCGATCCCGATACGGGCAAGAAGTTCTACGACCTCAACATGGACCCGATCGTCTCGCCCTATACCGGCAAGTCCTATCCGCGGTCCTTCTTCGAGCAGCTGGTTTCGGGCAAGGCGACGGCGGCCCGCAAGATCGATGACGAAGACGAGGTCGAGGACGAAGAGGAGGCCGATGATGCGGCTCCCGAAATCGTCAGCCTCGAAGACGCCGACGCCGAGGAATCGGGCGGCGAGGATATTCCCGACGTCGAGGATGTCGAGGTCGACGAAGAGCTCGGCGACGACGAGGAAGACGCGTTCCTCGAGGACGACGAAGATGAGGACGACGGCCTGGGCTTTGACGTCAACGACGACGAAGACCGCTGATTTTCTTGAATTTTTCTCGCCGGGGAGAGTTTTCCCCGGCGGATAAAAAAAGTGTCATTTAGGCACTTGCGCCGGGCGGAATCATCGACTAGGTTCCGCCTCGCTTCGGACGGGAACACACCGGACGAACCCTAAGGAATGGGGCCATAGCTCAGCTGGGAGAGCGCTTGCATGGCATGCAAGAGGTCAGCGGTTCGATCCCGCTTGGCTCCACCAATTCCCCCCTCACGACGTTAGCGCACTGTTAGCATCGAGCGCCGCTTTGGGCGCTTGAGGCGACGATTAAGTGATTGCAGGTTGTCTCGTCGCGCCCTCGCCCTATAGTGGCTGAAGGATCGATCCTTCAGGGAACGCCGTTTGCCTTCCATGCCCAAGACAGAGATGCGCGCGCTCGGTCGGCGCCTGCCTCGAATCGCCGGGCAGCGCCTCGATGCGCTTTCAACCGGGGGCTGGCTGTTCGGGCTGCTGTTCGCCGCCCTGTCGCTGACCCCTTCGCTGATCCCGCGCGCCTATATGGTTCAGGGCGTGCTGTGCGGCTGCGCCTTTGCCGCCGGCTACGGCATCGGGGTATTTGTCGAGTGGCTGTGGAAATTTCTTGAAATCGAATGGCCCAACCGCCGCATCGCCCGCTGGACCGGCCGGCTCTGCGTCTTGCTGTGCCTCGGGCTGGTGGTGTCGTTTCTCTGGTTCTGGACCGGCTGGCAGAATTCGATTCGCGCCGGCATGGGCGAGGCGCCGCTCGAGGCGACCCAGCCTTTGCTGGTGGCGCTGATCGCCGTGCCGCCGGCGGCACTGCTGATCGGGATCGGCACGCTGATCGTGCATGGGGTGCGCGTGGTGGCGGGGTGGCTCGGGCGCGCCATTCCGCCGCGCGTGGCGCTGGTGGGCGCGATGATCCTGGTCGGGCTGGCCACCACCGCGGTCGGCGATGGGGTGGTGGCGCGGGGCCTGCTCTATGCGGCCGACCGCTTCTATGGCGATTTCGACCGGCTGGCGGGCATTACCGCGCCGGCGCCCGCCGATCCGCACCAATCGGGCAGCGCCGCTTCGGCCATTGCCTGGGACACGATCGGCATGGATGCGCGCGTCTATGTCGAGAGCGGCCCCGACGCCGCCGATATCGAAGCGGTGACCGGCAAGCGGGCGCTGACGCCGCTGCGCGTCTATGTCGGGCTGCGCTCGGCCGAAACGGCGCAGGAGCGCGCCGCGCTGGCGCTGGAGGAGATGGAGCGGGTCGGCGCCTTCGAGCGCTCGGTCCTGGTGCTGATTATGCCGGTGGGTACCGGCTGGGTCGAACCGGCCGCCATCGACACGCTCGAATTCCTGCATGGCGGCGACGTGGCGAGCGTGGCGGTGCAATATTCCTATCTGACAAGCTGGCTATCGCTGGTTTCGGAACCCGATGTGGGGGTGGAAACGGCCCGAGCCCTGTTCAACACCGTCTATGCGCGCTGGACGGCGATGGACGAGGCCAGCCGCCCCAAACTCTATCTGCACGGCCTTAGCCTCGGGGCCTATAGCTCGGCCGCCTCGAGCGGGCTCTACGACATTCTGGGCGATCCGTTCGACGGCGCCCTCTGGGTCGGCCCGCCCTTCGCCAGCGCCGCCTGGCGCTCGACCACCGCCAATCGCCTGCCCGATTCGCCGATCTGGCGGCCGGAAATCGGCGACAGTACGGCGGTGCGCTTCGCCAATCGGGGGACGGATCTGTTCGAGGCCGGGGAATGGGGACCGCTGCGCATCGTCTATCTGCAATATCCCACCGACCCGATCGTCTTCTTCGAGCCAAGCCTGGTCTATCGCGAGCCGGTCTGGCTGACGGGCGAGCGGGCGCCTTCTGTCTCGCCGCGGCTCAACTGGTATCCAGTCGTCACCTTCCTGCAATTGGCGCTCGACATGGCTTTGGCCCAGACCACGCCGATCGGCTTTGGCCATGTCTATGCGCCCCAGGACTATCTCGATGGCTGGATCGCGGTGACCGGGGCGCCGGGATGGACAGAGGCCGAACTGGCCGGGCTGCGGGCGAAACTGACCCGGCACGGCGACCGCCGCCGGCTCGAAGGCGGCTGGTTTCGCCAATAGATGCTGACCGGTTTTGACGGGGCGCATCAAAAAAACCGCGGAGGGGCGAAGCCTTAGAGCGGCGCGCGTTCTGTCGAACGCAAATCGCCGCTCTAATCCCTTGTTTACGCATCGGATGACCCGAAAACCGTGAGTACACTTTTCGGTCCGATGCTCTAGTTTTGCTCCCGGGGTCAGGCCGCCCCGCTTTGCGATCCGAAAATCAGCTGGGACGCCGGGAGGCGTCCAGCAGCAGGGCCGGGGCGAATATTCCGCTCGCCAGCACCTCTTCGATCAACGCCATGGAGGGGGCGATGTCGATGCCCTGGCCGGCCAGCCATTCATCGTCGAAATAGGTGTGGGCGTAGCGCTCGCCGCTGTCGCAGATCAGGGTGACGATCGAGCCGGACCGCTGCTGCTGGTTCATCTGCTGGGCGGCCCAGAGCACGCCGATGAAATTGGTGCCGGTGGAGGCGCCGACGCGCCGGCCGAGCAGGCGGGAAAGCACGCGCATGGCGGCGATCGAGGCGGGATCGGGCACCTTGAGCATGGCGTCCACCACATGCGGCATGAACGAGGCCTCCATGCGGGGCCGGCCGATCCCCTCGATGCGGCTGCCGCGCTTGCAGGTGGCGGCAGCGTTGCCCTGGGTCCAACCCTCATAGAAGGCGGACAGCTCGGGGTCGGGGACGCACAGATTGGTTTCGAGGCCCCGATACAGAATATAGCGCCCGATCGTGGCCGAGGTGCCGCCGGTTCCCGGGCTCATCACCAGCCATTCGGGCACCGGATGTCGCTCGAGCGCCATCTGCTGAAAGATCGATTCGGCGATATTGTTGTTGCCGCGCCAGTCGGTCGCCCGTTCGGCGAAGGTGAACTGGTCGAGATAATGGCCGCCGGTGCGGTCAGCCAGGCTTTGCGCCTCGGCATAGATGGCACCGGGTTCATCGACGAAATGGCAGGTGCCTCCCTGCTGCTCGATGGCGTCCACCTTGCTGCGGGTGGTCGAGGCAGGAAGCACGGCACAGAATTTCAAGCCCAGAAGACGGGCGTAATAGGCTTCGCTGACGGCGGTGGAACCCGAGGACGCCTCGACCAGCGTGGTCTGCGGACCGATCAGCCCATTGCAGACGCCATAGAGGATGAGCGAGCGCGCCAGGCGATGTTTGAGGCTGCCCGTGGGATGGGTCGATTCGTCCTTGAGGTAGAAATCGATGGCGGGAAAGGCGGCAAGAGGCAGCGGAAACAGATGGGAATCGCCGGAGCGATGCGCATCCGCCTCCATCGCCCTGATCGCCCAGCAGCGCCATGAACCTGAATTTTCTGCCGAAATTCCTGTATGAAGCATGATTTACCCCATTTTTGCTCCACAAGGGTAATATGTGCTATTAATGGCGTCAATATTAGAACTTACATGTGATGAGGTGAGGCGGGGGCGGGTGGGTGAAAGCTGCGTGTCGGGCGCCACTCAGGCATAGCTCTCATGGCCTCCAAGCCTAAAAACGCCCCACTGGGGCGGTTTTGCCGCGTCGCGGCCGGGCGCCACTCAGGCACAGCTCCATGGCCTCCAAGCCTGAAAACGCCCCACTGGGGCGGTTTTGCCGCGTCGCGGCCGGGCGCCATTCGAGCATAGCTCTCATGGCCTCCAAGCCTAAAAACGCCCCACTGGGGCGTTTTTGCCGCGTCGCGGCCGGCTTGGAGTGTCACAAATTATCTACAGACATGGCACGAAAATCGGCCTAGCCTCGTTATCGCTTTTGACGGCGCGCGTCGCGCCGACCCTGAGGAGCCCAAACAGTTTGAGCAGGCACTTGCCACCGACCGCAGATAACGCACTCGCATCGCAACTCGAACTCGCCTTTGAAGACAATCGCCTGGCGGCCCAGCTTTATGGCGATTTCGACCAGAACCTCGCTCTCATCGAACAGCGCCTCGCCGTCTCCGCCACGCCGCGGGGCAATCACGTGCTGCTCAAGGGCGCCGCCTCCAAGGTCGACCAGGCGCGCCGGGTGCTCGAATCGCTCTATACCGGCCTCGAAGAAGGGCGCAGCGTCGACATCGCCGATGTCGATGCGGTGATCCGCATGGTCGAGACCGAGGACAGCCAGCTCACCCTGCCGACGCTCGAGCGCAAGGGCATGGGGCGCATGGCCCAGATCGCCACGCGCAAGGCCACCATCGTCGCCCGCACCCCGGCGCAGGACGCCTATATGCGCGCCATGGAGCGGAGCGAATTGGTGTTCGGCGTCGGCCCGGCCGGTACCGGCAAGACCTATCTGGCGGTCGCCCATGCCGCGTCGCTGCTCGAACGCGGCGACATCAACCGCATCATCCTTTCGCGCCCCGCCGTCGAGGCAGGCGAGCGCCTGGGCTTTCTGCCCGGCGACATGAAGGACAAGGTCGACCCCTATCTGCGCCCGCTCTATGA
Source organism: Devosia sp. (assembly GCA_026126125.1). Lineage (GTDB taxonomy): Bacteria > Pseudomonadota > Alphaproteobacteria > Rhizobiales > Devosiaceae > Devosia. Next base: position 2,981 of record JAHCJW010000134.1, on the reverse strand, counting down.
CGCGCTTTACGACATGATGAAGCCCGAAAATGTCGAGCGCTGCCTCACCTCGGGCATTATCGAGGTCGCCCCGCTCGCCTTCATGCGCGGACGGACCCTCGCCAATGCCGTGGTGATTCTGGACGAAGCGCAGAACACCACCTCGATGCAGATGAAGATGTTCCTCACCCGCCTCGGGGAGAACTCGAAAATGATCGTCACCGGCGATCCGACCCAGGTCGATCTGCCGCGCGGCGAGAAATCGGGACTGGTCGAGGCGGTGCGCCTGCTCGACGGGGTGGAAAGCGTGCATGTCTCGCGCTTCAACGACAAGGACGTGGTGCGTCACGCGCTTGTCGGCCGCATCGTGCGGGCCTATGAAGCCGATACGGCGCGCCGGCTGGCCGAAAAGGAAGGCGACACCGACGGTCTGGCGCGCACCCTGGGCACGCTGCCGCGTTCGTAAAGCCGATGCCCTTTCGTCCGACCGATTGCTGAAAGACCTCAATGCCGCCGACGCCGCCGCTGGAAATCGCTGTCATCCGCAATGCGGAGGACTGGCCCGATCATTTCGATGCCCTCGCCGAAAAGGCGGTGCTGGCGGCGCTGGCCGGCGCCAAGGCCAAGCTCAAGGGGGCGGCCGAAATTTCGGTCCTGCTCACCGATGACGCCGAACAGCGCGACCTCAACGCGCAATGGCGCGGCAAGGACGCCGCCACCAATGTGTTGAGCTTTCCCCAGATCGAGCCCTTCGGCCCGGTGGCGGGGCTGTTGGGCGACATTACCCTCGCCCGCGAAACGCTGGTGCGCGAGGCCGAGGAGCAGGGCAAGAGCCTCGAGGATCATTTTACCCATCTCGTCGTGCATGGCTTTTTGCACATTTTGGGCTATGATCACCTCGAAGAGGCCGAGGCCCTTCACATGGAGGGGCTCGAAACCCAGATATTGGCGGGGCTCGGCCTTGCCGATCCTTATCAAGACTGACCGGCCGGGCAACCGCCGGCAGGCCTGACGCATTTATCAGCACCGAGGATAACCACGCCGCGTCTTGCGGCCAGAGATGATGACCGACAGCGACAACAGGGGCAACCGGGTGCCCGATAATCCCGAACCTCCCTCTAGTCCCGCCCCCGCCCAGACGACGCGGGGCCGAGCCTGATCAACCGCCTCAAATCCCTCCTGAGCCTCAGGACGGTGTCGTTGCGCGACGATCTGCAGGTTGCGCTCGAAGAAAAAGGCAGCGCCGAAACCGCCGACTTCACCGAAAGCGAACGCACGATCCTGCAAAACGTGCTCAAACTCTCAGGCGTATCGATCGACGACATCATGGTCGAGCGCTCCGACATCCAGGCCGTCAGCGCCGAGATCAATCTGGGCACGCTGATCGCAAAATTCCGGCAAGTGGGCCATTCGCGCCTGCCGGTCTATGACGACGATCTCGACGATATCGTCGGCTTCATCCACATCAAGGATGCGCTGGCCAAGATTACCGAGCCGCTCAACGACCCGGAAAAGGACGTTCCGGTCAAACTGCTGTCTACCGCCCTCCGGCAGAAAATCGGCAAGCTGGGCATCACCCGCCCCGCCATGTTCGTGCCCAGCTTCATGCCGGCCGGCGATCTCCTGCAATCGATGCGCGCCGGGCGCACCCATATGGCCATCGTGGTCGACGAATATGGCGGCACCGACGGGCTGGTGACCATCGAAGACCTGCTCGAGGCCATTGTCGGCCAGATCGAGGACGAACACGACGAGGCGGTGCGCGCCATGGTGCGCCAGGTGGGCGACGATCTCTATATCGCCAATGCCCGCGCCGAACTCGACGAGGTCAAGGCCGTGGTCGGCCCCGATTTCGATCCGGGCGAGCACGCCGAGGATGTCGACACGATCGGCGGGCTGGTGTTCGACCTGGCCGGGCACGTGCCCAAGCGGGGCGAACGCGTCAACGGGCTGGCGGGGTTCGAATTCGAGATTCTTGCCGCCGATGGACGGCGCATCAAGCGCATGCGCATCCGCCGCAAGGGCAGCGGCGCCGACGAGCCCTTGCTGGCCATCGCCGACCAGCGCAGCGAAACGGCAAAGCTCGCGGCCGGTTAAAACGCCTGCGGACGAACCGGCCCGAAAGGGTGCAAATCCTTGTTCCATAGTCAAAGGCCCCGATGCTTACGCATCGAGGCCCTCGGCTTGCTGCTTAACTGGTTATGGCGCCGCCGAAGCGATAAAGCGCGTCGCGTTTCTTTGAGATCAGGTCTCTGCGCTTTAGCCCTTTGTTTTATCGCACGTCTTTATCCCGAAACCGGGCGCCTTTGGGCGGAAAGGCCCTAGATCTGCTGCACGGACTCGACGCCGGGGACGAAGTGGCGGAGCAGATTCTCGATGCCGTTCTTGAGGGTGGCAGTTGAGGAGGGGCAGCCCGAGCAGGCGCCCTGCATATGCAGGAACACGGTGCCTTCCCTAAACCCCTTGAAGATGATGTCGCCGCCATCCATGGCCACGGCGGGACGGACGCGGGTGGCCAGAAGCTCCTTGATCACCTCGACCATTTCCTTGTCCTCGGCGGCGAAGAACTCCTCGCTGTCATCCAGGGACGTGTCCTGGGCGCCATCTTCGAGGACGACCGGCTTGCCGGAGAGGAAGTGATCCATGATCACGCCCAGAATGGCAGGCTTGATATGGGCCCAATTGGTGTCGTCCTTGGTCACCGAGATGAAATCGGCGCCGAGGAACACGCCGCTCACCCCGGAAATGCCGAAAAGGCCGGTGGCCAGCGGCGAGATCGCGGCTGCATCGAGCGAGCGGAAATCGCGCGGTTCGCCGGCGAGAACCTCGCGGCCGGGAAGGAATTTCAGCGTCGCCGGATTGGGAGTGGCTTCGGTCTGGATAAACATCTTTGTCTCCGGCGGCTTGATTTAGAATGTTTCTAAAATAGCGCAATTGGCGGCGGCCGCAAGTGCAATTTGCGCTGCTTTGTCACGTGGGCGCCGATGGGCACCCTGCGCTAT
>JAHCJW010000133.1 GCA_026126125.1 Devosia sp. | reverse complement strand
TCTAGCATTGAGGATTGAGCGCGCAACGCGCTTTTTGCCGTCCTCGCCCTTGCCTCAATTCCTTATTCCGATTTTGGCCGTATTCATTGGGCAATTGACAGCAGGATCAAGGGGCCGCATTGAAGTGGCACCTCGCATGAAAGCGGACATGACCATGATTTTCGCACATTTGCGGCGCACGACCGGCGCCTTGTTCCTTGGCCTTGTCCTGGCGGTCGCCGCGGTGGCGCCGACCATGGCGGCCACGGTGGTAACCGTCAACGGCACGCCCGTCACCGACATTCAGATCGACCAGCGCCTGCGCCTGTTCCAGCTTGAAGGCAACAAGACCGGCCGCAAGGGCGCCACCGATCAGTTGATCACTGAAGCCATCCAGATGTCGGAGGCCAAGCGGCTGGGCATCAGCGTTTCCAATGCGCAGGTGGACGAGGCTTTCCTGCAGATCGCGCGCAATCTCAAGCTCAGCCAGGACCGGCTCGCCGAAATGCTGCGCCAAGGCGGCATCAACAGCGAAACGCTGAAGGATCGCCTGCGCGCCGCCATCGCCTGGAACGCCGTGGCCGAACGCGTGGTGATGCCCAATGTGCAGATTTCCGACCTGGAACTGGACCAGCGCGCTGCCGGCAAGCTCGCCGACTACCAGAATTTCGACTATATTCTCAAAGAGATCATCTTTGTGGCGCCGGGCGGCCAGGGCGCCAGCGGCCGCACCGCGCAGGCGAACCGCTATCGCTCCAGCTTTGCCGGCTGCGACAGCGCCGTCAATCTTTCGCTCACCTATACCGACGCCGCCGTGATCGACGTCGGTCGGCGCCATGCCACGCAACTGCCCGAAGCCGTGGCCAAGGAACTGGCCGGCATGAATGTCGGTGGCATTACCAAGCCGCGCGTGGTGGAATCGGGCGTCTCGATGCTCGCCATCTGCGAAAAGACCCAGGCCCAGGACCTCACCTTCGTGAAGGACGATCTGCGCGCCCAGGTCGGCAACGACACGATGCAGAAGCAGGTCGATGATTATCTGGTCACGCTGCGTCGCGACGCCAAAATCATCTATAACTAAGGTTTATCGCGCCAGGGCGCGGAGATATTACGGCCCTTTCGCCCCCTCGCCCCCAAGGGGAGAGGGTTGGGGTGAGGGGTGAAAGCTTCTCGACTAATACGCTATTCTGAACCCCTCATCCGGCCCTTACGGGCCACCTTCTCCCCTCAGGGGAGAAGGGAAAGAGGCAGGCAACCGAAATTTCAAGAGGCCGATCATGACGATGCCGCTGGCCGTGACCATGGGCGAGCCGGCCGGTATAGGCCCCGATCTCATTCTTGCTCTTTATGCGCGGCGGGAGGCCTTGGGCCTGCCGCCCTTTATCGTCTTCGGGCATTTGCCGTTTCTGCGCGAGCGCTCGAAGCGGCTTGGCCTGGGGCTCGACATCGCCCAGAGCACGCAGGAGGCGGCCGAAGCGATTTTCGCTACCGCCCTGCCCGTTCTCCATATCGAGGGCGAGGTGCCCGACCGGCCCGGCGAGACCGTGCCCGGCTCGGCGCCCGTGGTGATCGAAGCCATCGCCGCTGCGGTCGGCGCAACGCTCACCGGCCATTGCCGCGGCGTGGTGACGGCGCCGATCCACAAGGGCGCGCTTTATCATGCCGGCTTCGACTATCCCGGCCATACCGAATATCTGGCGGCGCTGTGCGCCCAGGGCGGCCCGCCGCGCCTGCCGGTGATGATGCTGGCGCATGAGGATTTGCGCACCGTGCCGTTGACCATTCACGTGCCCCTGCGGCAGGTGCCGGATCTGGTGACGGCCGAACTCGTGCTCGAGACCTTGCGCATCGTCGGGCATGATCTGCGCCAGCGCTTCGGCATTGCCGCGCCGCGCATCGGGGTGGCGGGGCTCAATCCGCATGCGGGCGAAGGCGGAGGCATCGGCCGCGAGGAGTTGGACATCATCGGGCCGGCGCTGATGGCGGCGCGGGCGGAGGGGCTCGATATCGTCGGGCCGCTGCCGGCGGACACGCTGTTCTATCCGCCGCATTGGCGCAGCTATGACGCGGTGGTGGCGATGTATCACGACCAGGCGCTGATCCCGATCAAGACCGTCGCCTTCGATTCGGCGGTGAACGTGACACTCGGCCTGCCCATCGTGCGCACCTCGCCCGACCATGGCACCGCATTCGATCTCGCCGGCACCGGCAAGGGCTCGACGGGAAGCTTTTCAGCCGCTATCGCCATGGCGGACCGGATGACGACGAAAAGACCATGAGCCAGATCGACAGCCTTCCTCCCCTGCGCGAAGTGATCGCCGAACACGGATTGCGCGCCAAAAAAGAGCTGGGGCAGAATTTTCTGCTCGACCTCAACCTGACCGCGCGCATCGCCCGCGTCGGCGGGCCGCTCGAAGGCGTGCGCGTGATCGAGGTGGGGCCCGGCCCCGGCGGGCTGACGCGGGCACTTTTGGCCGAAGGCGCGCGCGAGGTAATCGCCATCGAGCGCGATCCGCGTGCCCTCCCCGCTTTGGCGCAGATTGCCGAGGCTTATCCGGGGCGGCTGACGGTGATCAGCGGCGATGCGCTGGAGATGGATTATCGGGCGCTGGCCGATGGACCGACGCGGCTGATCGCCAATCTGCCCTACAACATCGCGACGCCGCTCCTGACCGGTTGGCTGGGAGTTGAGCCATGGCCGCCGTTTTTCGAGAGCCTGACGCTGATGTTTCAGCGCGAAGTGGCCGAACGGATCTGCGCGCGGCCGGGCGATGACGCCTATGGGCGGCTGGGCGTGCTGGCGGGGTGGCGGACGGATGCGCGCATCGCCTTCAATGTCGGGCGCCAGGCCTTCGTGCCGCCGCCCAATGTCACCTCGGCGGTGGTGCATCTGGTGCCCAAGCCAGTGGACAACACGCTGCCGGTAAAACTGGTGGAACAGGTGACCAAGGCCGCCTTTGGCCAGCGGCGCAAAATGGTGCGGCAATCGCTGAAATCATTGGGTGTGCCCGTCGAGGGCCTGCTCGCAGCGGCCGGGCTCAATGGCGACGAGCGGGCCGAAGAATTACCGGTCGAGGCGTTTCTGGCGATGGCGAAGGCGTTGCCGGGGCTGCGGTGAGGTTTTGCACCGCGCCATTTGGTCGTGGGTTCAAGTTAAAGCGCGTCGCGTTTCTTTCAGATTCGCTCCCTGCGCTTCAGGGCTCAGCCCGGCCCGATCTGGTTCTGCAACTCCTTGACGAAGCCGTCGAGATCGAGCTGGCGGCGGCGGTCGAGGCGGGCGGAGGCGAGGATGGCGCGGACGCGGGCAACCGAGAGCTCAAGGTCTTCGTTGACCAGCACGTAGTCGTATTCGCCGTAGTGATCCATTTCGATGCGCGCATTGTTGAGGCGCTTTTCGATGGTGCCGACGCTATCCTGGGCCCGACGTTCGAGGCGGGCGCGCAATTCCTTGATCGAGGGGGGCAGGATGAAGACGGTGACCATGTCGGCGCGGCACTTATCGTAAAGCTGCAGCGTGCCCTGATAGTCGATGTCAAAGAGGATGTCGTTGCCCGAAGCCAGCTGCTCCTCGACGCGCGAGCGCGGCGTGCCGTAGAAATTGCCGTGCACCTCGGCGCTTTCAAGCAGATCGTCGTCGCGGCGCATCTTCTCGAAAGTCGGCACGTCAATGAAATGATAATGCTTGCCGTCGATCTCGTCGGTGCGGCGGGCGCGCGTCGTCACCGAGACGGAAAGCTTGATATTGGGATCGGCGCCGAACAGGGCGCGGGAAATGGAGGATTTTCCAGCCCCCGATGGCGAAGCGATGACCAGCATGACGCCACGACGCTGAAAATCCATGAAAGCCACTCTACTCGATGTTTTGGACCTGCTCGCGTAATTGATCGATCACCGCCTTGAGGTCAAGGCCGATGGTGGTGAGTTCCACGGCGTTCGATTTGGAGCACAGCGTATTGGCTTCGCGGTTGAATTCCTGCGCCAGAAAATCGAAGCGCCGGCCCACGGCGCCGCCTTCGCCGATCAGCTTGCGGGCGCCCGCGATGTGGGCGCGCAGGCGGTCGATCTCTTCCTGGATGTCGGCCTTGGTGGCCAGCAGCAGCGCTTCCTGTGCCAGGCGCTCGGGCGCGATATCGGGCTCCTGGCGCAGGGCTTCGATCTGGCTGTTGAGGCGCGCGGCGATGTAATCCCGGCTACGGGCGGGATGGGTGGCGGCGGCTTCGACGAGGGAGGCGATCTGATCGAGCTGGGATAGAAGCGTCGCGGCGATGCGCGCGCCTTCCTCGCGGCGCGAGGCCTGCAAAGCGGCAAGCGCCTGCCGGGCCGCGTCGAGCAGGACCGGGCCGATGGCGTCCTCGTCCAACTCGTTGGCCTCCTCGAAGCGCAGGACGCCGGGCAAGGCCAGAAGGCCATCAAGACGCGGCAGATCGGCGGCGACCCGGCCCGCCAAGCGATCCACCGTCGCCAGAACCGTGGCCAGCGCCGCTTCATTGACCACCAGCGTCCCGCCGGCGATCTGGCGGTCGAGCGTCACCGAGACGGTCAGCGAACCCCGGCTGAGCGATTGCGACAAAAGCTGGCGCAAAGGCACGTCGAAGGCATCGAGACCGGGAGCGAGGCGCATGCGGATGTCGAGACCGCGGCCATTGACCGATTTGATCTCGATGCGCAGCCGCACATCGCCCTGCGCCGCCTCGGCGCGGGCGAAACCGGTCATGCTGGCGAGCGCGGCGCTCATGGGCTGGTCGCCGCGGCGTCTTCGGCCGCTTCGGCCTCCAGAGCCTGACGAGCCGCTTCCGCCTCTGCCTCCGCCTGCTCGGCCGCTTCGCGGGCGATCTGGCGGTAGCGGGCGACGTTCTCCTGATGCTCGGCATAGGTCTCGGCAAAGACGTGACCCTCGCGGGGGCTCGCGCCCTTGGCGACGAAGTAGAGATAGGCGTGGCTGTCGGGGTGAGCGACGGCGCGCAGGGCCTCGATGCCGGGATTGGCGATCGGCGTCGGGGGCAGGCCGTCGATCTGATAGGTGTTGTAGGGCGTGCGGGCCTCGATTTCGGAACGGCGGATGCCACGATCAAGCGTCGTCTGGCCCAGGGTGATGCCATAGATGATGGTCGGGTCGGACTGGAGGCGCATCGGCACGCGCAGGCGGTTGACGAAGACGGCAGCGATCTGCGGACGTTCTTCGGCGACGCCGGTTTCCTTTTCGACGATGGAGGCAAGGATCAGCATTTCGGCCGGCGACTGCAACGGCAGGTCGGCCTGGCGGCCTTGCCAGATTTCGGCCAGCGCCGTGGTCATGGCCTGCTGCATGCGCTCGAGCACGGCCTGGCGGGTATCGCCGGGAATGTAGTCATAGCTGCCGGGCAGGATCGATCCTTCGGGCGGCAGCACGTCGATGCTACCGGTCAGCCGATCATCGTCGCCAAGGCGCTGCACGACCTGCCAGGAGGTCCAGCCCTCGGGAATGGTGACGGCATAACGGATCGGCGTGCCTTCGGTCAGCTCGCGGAAAATCTCGGACATGCTGGAATTGGCGGGGATGGTGAAATCGCCGGCCTTGACCACCGTGCTCTTTTCAACGCGCTCGCCGAACTGGCGGAAGATGAAGGCGTTGGAAATGAAGCCCTGCTCTTCGAGGCGCGTGGCGGTCGAGGTCAGGGTATTGCCGCTTTCGACACGGAAGACGCGGTCCTCGGCTATCGGCCCGTCGCCGTAATATTGCGAAGCGACATAGAGAAAGCCCCCTCCCACGACAACCAGACCGATGACGAGCAGCGTCAACAGCGCGTTGAGAACGTCAACCAGGCCATTGGAGGAGCGGCGGCGGCGTTTGCGGCGGTCATTCATTCTGGATCGTCACCTTCGCTATCCACACGCGAAAACCGGCGCGGACATGTTGTGGTTCTGGCGCCAAACTGTGGCGAAGCGTCGGCATTTTTTGCAATGCAAGCCGACAAAGACAAGGGGCACATCGCGCGTCGGCGCGATGTGCCCCTCATCAGACGTGGAAAAGTCAGGCGACCTTGCGCATGACCAGTGTAGCATTGGTGCCGCCAAAGCCGAAGCTGTTGGACAGCGCCACATTGATTTCCTTCCTCAGCGCCACCTTGGGAACAAGGTTGATCGGCGTTTCGACGGAAGGATTGTCGAGATTGAGCGTCGGCGGGGCAAGGCCGTCGCGCATGGCGAGGAGGCAGAAAATCGCCTCCACCGAGCCGGCGGCCCCCAGCAGGTGGCCGACAGCCGACTTGGTCGAGCTCATCACTGCCCGTTCGGCGGCATCGCCCAGCACGCGGGTGACCGCGCCCAGTTCGATTTCGTCGCCGAGCGGCGTCGAGGTGCCGTGGGCATTGATGTAATCGACTTCGCCCGGCGCAATGCCGGCGCGCTTGATCGCCGCGCTCATGGCGCGGAAACCGCCATCGCCATCGGGAGCCGGAGCGGTGATGTGATAGGCATCGCCCGACAGACCATAACCGATGACTTCGCCATAGATCTTGGCGCCGCGCGCCTTGGCGCGCTCATAATCCTCGAGAACGACGACACCGGCGCCCTCGCCCATCACGAAGCCGTCGCGGTCCTTGTCATAGGGGCGCGAGGCGGCGGTGGGATTGTCGTTGAAGCCGGTCGAAAGCGCCCGCGCGGCGGCAAAGCCCGCCAGAGACAGACGATTGACGCAGCCTTCGGTGCCGCCGGCCACCATCACGTCCGCATCGCCCAGGGCGATGAGACGGGCCGCATCGCCAATGGCATGCGCCCCGGTGGAGCAGGCGGTTACGACGGAATGGTTCGGCCCCTTGAGGCCGAAACGGATCGACACATGACCCGAGGCCAGATTGATCAGGCGCCCGGGAATGAAGAAGGGGCTGATGCGGCGCGGGCCCTTTTCATGCAGCGTCACGGAGGCATCATAGATGCCGCCGATACCGCCAATGCCCGAGCCGATCAGAACGCCTGTGCGTTCCTGCTCTTCCTGGGTCTTGGGCTCGACGCCCGCATCCTGGATGGCCTGGGTGGCCGCAGCCATGGCGTAGACGATGAAATCGTCTACCTTGCGCTGTTCCTTGCTCTCCATCCACTCGTCGGGATTGTATTTGCCATCGGCATAATCCCCAAGCGGCAGACGATGGGCAATCTGGCAGGCAATATCATCGACCTGAAAGTCGTCGATGCGCTTGGCTCCGCTCTTGCCCGCGAGAATATTGGCCCAGGTGGCCTCTACTCCGCACCCAAGGGGCGTGACGAGCCCCATTCCGGTGACGACGACTCGGCGCAATTCCATGTCCCGACCTGATCCGACCAGCTTAGCTGGTGGCCTTCGTCAGGAAGGCAACGGCATCGCCGAAGGTCTGGATGGATTCGGCAGCGTCGTCCGGGATCTCGACCGAGAACTCTTCCTCGAACGCCATCACCAGCTCGACCTGATCGAGCGAATCCGCACCCAGATCGTCGATGAAGCTGGCCTTTTCGGTGACCTTCTCGGCATCCACATTGAGGTGTTCCACAACGATCTTGCGGACCCGATCAGCGACATCGCTCATATTTGACTTCCCTTTTCGAAATCGTGGTTCGTTTCGCTTCTTATTGGCGCAGAGCCAATTCATCAAGCTAGTGTTGGCTTGCACGGCGGCAATGTAAGCGGCCTTTTTGGCGCTCGCAAGGCTGACCGGCAAGGGTTAACGCGGCGGCGATTAACATGTTTCAATCGGCTTTGCCAGCCGAAGACGCCCCGCTTTCCAAGGCTTTCGTGCCTTGGAAGTCAGATCATGGCCATGCCGCCGTTAACGTTCAGGGTATGTCCGGTGACATAGGCGGCCGCGTCGCTGGCCAGGAATACGGCGCAGGCGGCCACTTCCGCCGCGGTGCCGAGACGCCCGGCGGGGACGCCGGAAAGGATCGACTCACGCTGCTTGTCGTTGAGCTCGTCGGTCATGGCCGAGGCGATGAAGCCGGGGGCAATGGAATTGACGGTGATGTTGCGGCTGGCCACTTCGTGGGCCAGGGCCTTGTTCATACCGATCAAGCCGGCCTTGGAGGCGGCATAATTGCCCTGCCCCGGATTGCCCATGACGCCGACCACCGAGGAAATGCCGACGATGCGGCCCCAGCGCTGCTTCATCATGCCCCGCAGCACGGCGCGATTGAGATGGAAGGCGGCGGTGAGATTGATGGCGATGACCTCGTCCCACTCCTCATCCTTCATGCGCATGAAGAGATTGTCGCGGGTGACGCCGGCATTGTTGATGAGAATATCGAGCCCGCCCAGCGCCGCCTCGGCGGCGGGGACCAGCCGATCGACCTCCTCCAGCTTGGAGAGATTGCAGGGCAGGATCGGGCAATCCTTGCCGATTTCCTTTGCCGTGTCTTCGAGCGCGCCGGTGCGGGTGCCCGAGAGCGCCACGGTGGCGCCGGCGGCGGCGAGTGCCTTGGCGATCTCGCGGCCGATGCCGCCGCTGGCGCCGGTCACCAGGGCGCGTTTTCCAGTCAGGTCAAACATTTATGACTCCTTGGAGGAGAAGTTGATGCAAGCGCTTACGAATTGAGTTGGGCGACGAAGGCCTCGATGTCGGCGGGCGTGCCGACTGCCTGGGCGGTGACGGCCGGGGCGATGCGCTTGGCGAGCCCGGTCAGCACCTTGCCCGAGCCAAGCTCGACAAGGCCGGTCACCCCGCCAGGGCCAGCGAGCCAGGTGACGCTTTCGGTCCAGCGAACGACGCCGGTGACCTGTTCGACGAGGCGTCGGCGGATTTCGGCGGGGTCGGCAATGGGGGCGGCCAGCACATTGGCAACCAGCGGCACGACCGGCGCCTGCATCTCGACTTCGGCCAGCGCCGCCGCCATGGCCTCGGCCGCCGGCTGCATCAGCGAGCAATGGAACGGCGCGCTGACCGGAAGCAGCATGGCGCGCTTGGCGCCCTTGGTCTTGGCGATTTCGACGGCGCGCTCGACGGCGGCGACAGCGCCGGAGATGACCACCTGGCCGGGAGCGTTGTCATTGGCGACATCGCAGACTTCGCCGCCAGAGGCTTCATCTGCAACGGTTTTTGCCATTTCAAGATCCAGCCCGAGCAGCGCCGCCATGGCGCCGTGGCCGACCGGAACCGCCTTTTGCATCGCCTGACCGCGGGTGCGCAGCAGGCGGGCGGCGTCGGTGAGGGTGAAGGTGCCGGCGGCGCAGAGAGCCGAGTATTCGCCCAGCGAGTGACCGGCGACGAAGGCGGCGTGATCCTTGAGCGCGACGCCCCTGGCTTCGAGCACGCGGATGACGGCAACGCTGACCGCCATCAGGGCCGGCTGGGCATTTTCCGTAAGCCGCAGAATATCTTCGGGCCCCTCGAACATCACCGCCGAGAGCCGCTGACCCAGCGCTTCATCGACTTCCTGGAACACGGCGCGGGCTTCGGGGAAAGCGGCCGCAAGGTCCTTGCCCATGCCGACGGCCTGGCTGCCCTGG
>JAHCJW010000132.1 GCA_026126125.1 Devosia sp. | reverse complement strand
GAAACCGGTGCCGGGCGCCGGACGCTCGATCTGGGCGCCGGCTCCGGCCTTCTCGCCATCACCGCCGCCAGAGCCGGCGCGGCGCACGCGCTGGCCCTCGAGATCGACCCCGTGGCACGCATCGCCATCGAACTCAACGCCGCCGCCAACGGCGTATCCGTCACCCTGGTGGAAACGGCCGAATTACCGCAGGTCGATGTCATATTGGCCGGCGACATCTTCTATGACGCCGATATCGCGCGCCTCATGCTCCCCAGGCTCGAGCGGGCCAGCGCCGCCGGCGCCGACATCCTGATCGGCGACCCCTTCCGCCATTTCCTGCCGCTCGACCGGCTCGAGGAGCGGGCGCGTTATTGGGTGCCCGATTTCGGCTCGGGCGAGCACAGCGTTCCCGCCGCGGTCTTCGCCCTGCGCTCATAGAATATCGGATATGCCGGCGCGATCTTGTCCCAAGAGGCCAAATCCCTATATTGGCCGGGCAAGTGAGGACGACCTCCCCCATTTCGGGCAGCGCACGGGACGGCCCGACTTTTACGGGAGCCAGCCTTGCGCACCACATCCGATCGTATCCGCCACGCCATCAGCTTTGAAGCCATCGGCATCTTGCTGGCAACGCCGCTCGCCGCCTTCGCCTTCCATCTGCCGGGCGACGATTCCGCCATCGTGGTGGTGGCCAGCGCCACGGTGGCCATGGTGTGGAACTATATCTACAATCTCGGCTTCGACCATGTCCTGACCGCCTGGCGCGGCTCGACCGAAAAAACCACGCCGCTCCGCATCCTCCATGCCATTGCTTTTGAATTGGGGCTGCTCGCCATCATGCTGCCGGCCATCGCCTGGTATCTGGGCATCGGCCTTTGGGAGGCGCTGGTCATGGATATGGCGCTGGCGCTGTTCTACATGGTCTACGCCTTCGTCTTCAACTGGGCCTATGACCGCGTTTTCCCCCTGCCCGAATGGCAGGACGGCAAGGCCGAGATCTAGCCCAATTGCCCGGTGAGCTTGAGCGCGCCGAGCACGAGGACGAGCGCTGCCATCCAGAACAGACGTCTTTGGTTGCGCTCGTTCATCATTCCGCCGCGTTCTGCCGCCCGGAGCCGAATTTACGCTCGATATAGTCGGCGACCATCACCTTGAACTGCTCGGCCACATCGGCCCCGCGCAAGGTGGCGACCTTTTCGCCATCGACAAAGACCGGCGCCGCCGGCGTTTCGCCCGTGCCGGGCAGCGAAATGCCGATATTGGCGTGCTTGCTCTCGCCCGGTCCGTTGACGATACAGCCCATCACCGCGACCGAGAGCGTTTCCACCCCCGGATAGCGCTCGCGCCACTCCGGCATCGAAATATTGAGATGGTCCTGAATATCCTTGGCCAGCGTCTGGAAAGTGGTGGATGTGGTGCGCCCGCAGCCCGGGCAGGCCGCCACGACCGGGAGGAACTGCCGGAACCCCATGGTCTGGAGCAATTCCTGCGCCACCTTGACCTCGGTGGTGCGCTCGCCGCCCGGCTCGGGGGTGAGGGAAATGCGGATCGTGTCGCCGATACCCTGCTGCAGCAAAATGCCCAGCGCCGCCGAGGAGGCGACGATGCCCTTCGAGCCCATGCCCGCCTCGGTCAGCCCCAGATGCAGGGCATAATCGCACCGCGCCGCCAGATCCTGATAGACGGCGATGAGATGCTGCACATCCGACACCTTGGTCGAGAGCAGGATCTTGTCGCGCCCCATGCCGAGTTCTTCCGCCCGGGCGGCGGACAGCAGCGCCGACTGGATAATGGCCTCACGCTGCACGGCGGACGCGGAAATCGGCGTCGGCGAAGCGGCATTGTCATCCATGAGCCGGGTCAAAAGCTCTTCATCGAGCGAACCCCAATTGACCCCGATACGCACCGGCTTGTCATAGCGATTGGCGATCTCGATCAGCGTGGCGAACTGGGTATCGCGCTTGGCCTTGAAGCCGACATTGCCCGGGTTGATGCGATATTTCGCCAGCGCCTCGGCGCAGGCGGGATGGTCGGTCAGAAGCTTGTGGCCGATATAGTGGAAATCGCCCACCAGCGGCACGTCATAGCCCATCGTGGCCAGACGATCGCGGATTTCCGGTACGGCGGCCGCCGACTCGTCGCGATCGACGGTGATGCGGACGATTTCGGAGCCGGCCCGCGCCAGCTGCATGACCTGCTTGACCGTGGCGTCGATATCGGCCGTGTCGGTATTGGTCATGGACTGCACCACCACGGGGGCGCCCCCACCCACCATGACACCACCCACATTGACACCCACAGATCGCCTGCGCGCCGCTGGACCGGCCATTTTCACCTCGAATTTCCTCATCAACGAGATAGGCGTTCCCATCTGCGCTGGCAACTCAACAATGGCGTGACGATCGGGGACGAAAAGTGATCGCTCACGCCTTGAACCGCGCGCCGGCGGGGCCATTTATAGACCATGATCAAGATGCTGCTTCCCCGTCTCGTGCTCTTCCGCAAGGAAGTCGTCCAGCTCTGGAAGGCCTTCTGGGCGCCCCAGACCCCGCTCTATCTCAAGGCGGCAACGCTGTTCGTCGCCTTCTATCTGTTCAATCCGTTCGACATTCTGCCGGACGTCATCCCGGTTCTGGGCTGGGTGGACGATATCGTGCTGGTGCCGCTGATGGTCAGCTGGATCGTCTCGCGCCTGCCGATCCCCGTCCATGTCTATGCCGGCAAATACGGCAAGACCGTCGACGGCACCGCGCGGCGGATGTAGTCGCGGCAGGAAAAAGGCGCCCAGCGGCGCCTTTTTTTGTATTCCGACGAGCGCTTTAGGTGTTTTGTCGCATGTCTCCCGAAACCGGGGCCACTTTCGGCAGACATGCTCTAGGTGCTCGCCGCCTTGGCGTTGGCCTGCGCCACCAGATCCTCGGGAATATCGTCGAAGCTGGCATAGTTCATGTTGTAGAGCCGCGAATAGAGCCCGCCCAGCGCCATCAGTTCGTCGTGATTGCCTTCCTCGATCTTCTCGCCGTTTTGCAGCACGATGATCCGATCGGCGCCGCGAATGGTGGCGAGGCGATGGGCGATGACGAGGCCGGTGCGCCCTTCCAATAGGGTTTCCAGCGCCTTCTGGATCTGCCGCTCCGTATAGCTGTCGATATTGGCCGTCGCTTCATCGAGCACCAGGATCTTGGCGTCGGCCACCAGCGCCCGGGCGAAGCTGAGCAATTGCCGCTGGCCCAGCGACAGATTGGAGCCGCGCTGTTCGAGCTGGCTGTCATAGCCCTGCGGCAGGCGCATGATGAATTCATGCGCTCCCACCGCCTTGGCGGCGGTGATCACATCGTCCCGCGTCGCCGACGCCTTGTTGTAGCGGATATTGTCGAGCACCGAACCTGTGAACAGGAACGGCTCCTGCAGCACCATGGCCACCTGTTCGCCCAAGGATTCCTGGGTGATGTTGCGCACATCATGCCCCCCGACCAGCACTGCGCCGCCCTGGACCTCGTAGAAGCGGTGCACCAGGGCCATGGCGCTGGTCTTGCCCGAGCCGGTCGGCCCGACCAACGCCACCGTCTCGCCCGGATTGACCCGGAACGACACGTTTTTCAGCACCGGCCGATTGGGATCGTAGCCGAAGACCACGTCGTGAAACGCCACCGAGCCGTCCATATCGCTGGTCAGCACCAGCGCATCCTGCTTGTCGGTAATGGTCACCGGCAGGTCGAGCACTTCGGTGATGCGCCGACCCGAAGTCATCGCCCGCTGCATGATCGAATATTGCATGGTGAGCGAGCGGATCGGATCGAAGAAGCGCTGGATATAGAACAGGAAGGTAACGATGACACCGACCTGCAGGGAGCCGTTGAGCACCAGCGAGCCCCCCACCAGCACCACCGTCGCCATGGCGATACCGGTGAGGCTGTCCACGATCGGCACCATCACCTGGGCGAATTTGCTGCCCGTCAGTTGGGTTTGCAGATTGTGATAGGCCTTGTCGTCATAAAGATCGAAATTGACCTTCTGGCGCTCCAGATTCTGCACGGTGCGCACGCCATTGATGCCCTCGGCCATCGCCCCATTGGTCAGCGAATTGGTTTCATGCGCCGCCCAGAAGGCACGCTTGGCCGGCGGCAGCCAGAAGATGCGGACGATGAACAGCACCGGCATGGTGACGAGGGTCAGAAGCCCCAGCCAGGGGTCGAGCGTCAACAGCACGATCACGATGCCGAACAGCAGCACGATGTCGCCGACGGAAATGACCGAGGTTTCGAGAAACTCCTGCATGGAATTGACGTCGCCCTGCAGCCGGCTCATCAGCCGCCCGACCTCGGTCTTGTCCATAAAACTCAGCGAGACGCGCTGGAGCTGGGCGAACATGGCGCGGCGCATGTCGAACAGCACGTTTTCCGCGACCGTGCCCACCTGCGTCTCCTGCACATAGGAGGCGCCAAAATTGAGCAGCACGGCGACGCCGAAGGCGACCACCGCCCACAGCAGATTGGCGGTGTCGCCGCCAGCGACCATGCCCCCGTCAATGGCCCAGCCAATGGTCAGGGGAATGGCCAATTGCGTGGCGGTGAACACCAGCACCGCCGCCACCGACAGATAGATCTTCTTGCGATAGGGATGCACGAAAGCCCAGATGCGCCGCACCGTCTGCGGGTCATAGGCCTTGCCGAACACCTCTTCCTCGATGCGGTGGCTGCCGACGCTGGCGCGGGGCGGGCGCTGGCCCGGAATGGCCGCTTCGCGGTCGTCGTCCTCGATCACGCTCATTGCGCCGCCCTTTCAATCTCGATGTCTTCGTCCGGACGGGTCTGCAAGTCGTAGAGCGCCTTGTAGCGCCCGCCCAGCGCCAGCAGCGCTTCATGACTGCCCTGTTCGGCGATCTGTCCGTCATCGAGGAAGAGAATGCGATCGGCATGCATGAGCGAACTCAGGCGATGGGCGATGATGATGGTGATGCGGTCCTTGGCGAAGCGCCTGATGGCGCTGCGGATGCGATGTTCGGTGCCCGCATCGATGGCGGCGGTGGAGTCGTCGAACACCAGCACCGAGGGGCGCGTGACGAGGCTGCGCGCTATGGCGAGGCGCTGGCGCTGGCCGCCCGACAGCGACACGCCGCGCTCGCCCACCACCGTGTCATATTCGGCCGGCAGCCCCACGATATAATTGTGCAGCTGAGCGCTTTCCGCCGCCTTCTCGATCTTGGTTTCCTTGGCCCAGGGGTCGCCATAGGCGATGTTGTTCTCGATCGTGGTGGTGAAAAGGAAGCTATCCTGCTGCACCACGCCGACGCGGCGGCGCAACGACTCGACGGTGACATCGCGCACATCCTGACCATCGATGGTGATCCGGCCGGCGGTGACGTCATAGAAGCGCGGAATGAGGTGGGCGATGGTCGACTTGCCGCTGCCCGGCGCCCCCACAATACCGATGGTTTCCCCGGCCCGCGCCTCGAAGCTGACGCCGGTCAGGGTGGGATGGCTGGCGCCCGGATAGGTGAAATGCACATCCTCGAAGCGCAGCGTGCCCTGCGTGATGGCGAGCGGCACCGAGCCCGGCTTGTCCTCGATCTCGATCTTCTCGTCGATAAAGGCATAGAAGCGCTCGCCGCAGGTGGCGGCGCGGGCGAAGGAATTGACCATCAGGCCCAGCTGGCGCACCGGCATCTGCAGAATGGTCATGAAGGTGAGAAAGCTCGCCAGCGTGCCCACGCTCATCTCGCCGGCAATCACCTTGTTCCCACCCACCCACAGCACGAGGCCCATGGCGGCAAAGAAGGAGAAGGTCATCATCGAGGTATTGCTGACCCGGATGAAGACGCGGCGATGGGCCAATTCCAGCGCGGCCTTGGAGGCGGCGTCGAACTTGCCCAACTCGAATTTCTGTCCCGAAAAGGCCCGCACCACGCGGATACCGCCGAGATTTTCTTCCATCACCCGCGTCAGCACCGACAGCCTCTCCTGCAGCACCAGCCAGGTGGCGCGCAAGGTCAGTTGCGCCGCCGAGGACCGCCAGGCGACGAAGGGCACGAAGCTGAGGGCCAACATGGCCAACAGGGCATCGGTGGTGAACAGCATGAAGGCGCCGACCCCGATGAGAACGGCGAGGAGCACCACGCGCACCAGGCCCGTGGAAAAAAACATGCGCACGCCATCGAGATCGAGCAGGCCCAGAGTGATCAGATCGCCCGAATGCACGCGGTCGTGATAGGAATAGGAGAGCTTTTGCACCTTGTCATAGAAGGCCAGCCGCAATTCATAGCCGACATGGTGCCCAACCGATTCCGAATAGTAATTCTGCACCAGGGTGAAAAAGCCGCGCGCGACCGATACCGCCAGCAAGGTCATCGCGGTCCAGAACAGGGCCTGTTCAGCCCCCTGGGCCGCCGCGCTCAACACGTTCTGCGCCTGATCGACCGCATGGCCCAATAGCCGCGGGATCATCAGTTGCAGCACCGAAGCGACGATGGTGGCGCCGATGGCGAGGCTGGCCTGCCAATAGTGCCGCAGGGAGAAGATGCTGATGCGCACCAGGGGCGTTCGGCCTTTGCCGGCATGAACGGCAGCCAGATGGGCCCGAGCATCGCCGCGCGAACGGTCGCGGCCAGCCTTGAGGGTGATCAAGGAAGTATCCAGACGTCAATAAGTGTGGGGCCCGATGGGAGGCGGGGGCTCCGTCGACCGGCAATCGGGCAAATCAAACTCGTGTGACTATAAAAGGCGCAATCAGATCGCCATTCAAGAGGCTATCTGCGCAAATTACGCAAGTTTTCGGCGGCGGAGGTTACCCCCCGCCTGGCCTCCCCTAGGGGGAGGAACCGATCGCACTTGTCACGCTACCAGTAAGCACCGGCAGCCCCCTCCCCCTATCCGGGGGAGGTCAGCTGGGACGATCCTATTCCAGCCTGACCAGCAGGTCCTTGGCATCGATCTGGTCGCCCGGCCGGATCAGCAATTCGGCCACCACGCCATCGACCTCGGCGTGGATGGCGGTTTCCATCTTCATCGCCTCGATGGAGCACAAGACGTCGCCGGCGGTGACGTGCTGGCCTTCCTTGACCGCCAGGGTCGAGATGACGCCCGGCATCGGCGCACCGACCTGCCTTGCATCCCCGGCCACGGCCTTGGCCCGCACCTTGATCTCGCCGGCCTTCAGCCGATCCGGCACGGTGATGGTGCGCGGCTGGCCGTTGAGATCGAAGAAGACCCGCACTTCGCCCTTTTCATTGGTCGGGGCGCGGCCCTGATAGGTGACGACCAGCGTCTTGCCCTGTTCGATGTCAACCAGGAGCTCATCGCCTTCATTGAGGCCGTAGAAATAAACCGGCGTCGGCAACACTTCGGTCGGCCCGTAGCGATCCTGGGTCTTTTCGAAATCGGAATAGACCTTCGGATACATCAAGTAGGAAGCGAGGCGATAATCATCGACCGGCTGGCCCACCTCGTCGGCGATCTTCTTGCGCTCGGCTTCCAGATCAACGTCCTTGAGATAGGAACCGGGGCGCTCGGTCAGCGCCGTCTTGCCCTTGAGCACTTTTCTCTGCAGCGCCGCAGGGAAGCCGCCCGGCGGCTGGCCGAGATCGCCGGCAAAGAAGCCGACGACGGAATCGGGGAAGGCGATGTCGCGATTGGGGTCCTCGACATCGGCGCGGGTGATGCCGGCCGAGACCATGGCCAGCGCCATGTCGCCCACCACCTTGGACGAAGGCGTCACCTTGACGATATCGCCGAACATCTGGTTGACGTCGGCATAGGTCTGGGCGACCTCGTGCCAGCGGGTTTCCAGCCCCAGCGAACGCGCCTGTTCCTTGAGATTGGTGAACTGGCCGCCCGGCATTTCATGCAGATAAACCTCCGAGGCCCCGCCCTTGAGATCGCTTTCGAAGGCCCGGTACTGGGTGCGCACCGCTTCCCAGTAGAAGGAAATCTGACGGATGGCCTTGGGGTCGAGTTCGGGATCGCGCTCGCCATCGGCCAGCGCCGCCACCAGCGAGCCCAGCGTGGGCTGGCTGGTGGTCGAGGACAAGGCGTCCATGGCCGCATCCACCGCATCGACGCCGGCATCCACCGCCGCCAGCACGGTCGCCGCCGAAGCCCCGGACGTGTCATGGGTATGGAGGTGAATGGGCAGGCCGATTTCCTGCTTCAGCGTCTCCACCAGTTTCTTCGCCGCAGCGGGCTTTAACAGGCCCGCCATGTCCTTGATGCCCAGGACATGCACACCCGCCGCTTCCAGTTCCTTGGCGAGACCGACATAATATTTGAGGTCGTATTTGGCCCGGTCGGGATCGAAAAGATCGCCGGTGTAGCAGATGGCGCCTTCGGCGACCTTGCCCTCTTCGGCCACCGCGTCGATCGAGACGCGCATGTTTTCGACCCAGTTGAGGCAGTCGAAGATGCGGAAGATATCGACCCCGCCCCTGGCCGCCTGGCGCACGAAGAATTTGACGACATTATCGGGATAATTGGTGTAGCCGACGCCATTGCTGCCGCGCAGCAGCATCTGGGTGAGGATATTGGGCGCCCCGTCGCGCACCTTGGCCAGACGCTCCCAGGGGTCCTCGTTGAGGAAACGCATGGATACGTCGAACGTCGCCCCGCCCCAGCATTCGAGGCTGAACAGGTTCGGCAGGCCGCGCGAATAGGCCTGGGCAATGCGGGTGATATCGAACGACCGCATGCGCGTCGCCAGCAGCGACTGGTGGGCGTCGCGCATGGTGGTGTCGGTGAAAAGGACGCGCTTCTGCTCCTTCATCCAGCGGGCCAGACCCTGCGGCCCATCCCGGTCCAGCACCTGCCGGCTGCCCTCGACCACGACCAGCGGATCGAATTCGGGCAGCACGGGCGCCGCCGCATAAGCGGGCGGACGCGGCCGGTCGCGCGCTTCGGGATGCCCGTTCACGGTCACATCGGCGATATAGCTCAACAGCTTGGTCGCCCGGTCCTTGCGCGGCTTGAAGTTGAACAGGTCCGGCGTCGTGTCGATGAAGCGTGTCGTATAGCGGTTCTCGAGAAAATCCGGATGGGTGATGATATTTTCGAGGAAGGCCAGATTGGTGGCAACGCCGCGAATGCGGAATTCGCGCAGGGCGCGGTGCATGCGGGCGATGGCCTCGTCGGCGCTCGGGGCCCAGCAGGTAACCTTTTCCAGCAGCGGATCATAATAGCGGGTGATGATCGCCCCGGCATAGGCCGTGCCGCCATCAAGACGCACGCCAAAGCCAGTGGCGCCGCGATAGGCGGTGATCCGGCCGTAATCGGGAATGAAGTTTTCTTCCGGATCCTCGGTGGTCACGCGGCACTGAATGGCATTGCCATTGAGGCGGATATTGTCCTGGGAGGGAACACCCGATTCCGGCGTCCCGATCACGGCGCCATCGAGCATATGGATCTGCGCCTTGACGATGTCGATGCCGGTCACCTCTTCGGTGACGGTGTGCTCGACCTGGATGCGCGGATTGACT
>JAHCJW010000131.1 GCA_026126125.1 Devosia sp. | reverse complement strand
TCTAGAAGAGCTGGAACAACAGCGCCGCGGCAACGACGACCACGCCGAAGGCGCATAGACAGGCCGCCACCAGCATGCGCTGGGTGTGCTGCACACGGGCGCTGCGCCGGGCATTTTCGCGCAGGACCGCCACATCCTCGCCGGGCATATCGAAATCAACGCTTGTCATATCGACCCCTTACATCCCGCCGGCCCCGAAGCCGGACATCTGCAATGGGCAGCCGCCTTTAAAGGGCTGTTTCTCACCCGCGCCAGCAGACTACGCCCTGCTGCCGCCCGGACGAATGGCGGGCTGGGAATGGGGTTAATTTGTCTTAAATGCTCACAATCGCAATCTTGTATGGAAGATATTGAAACGGGGCGGCGAACATGGCAGATATTTATCCATGACCCAGCCAAGCCATCTCCACCCCGATCGTCTCTTTCCCGCTTCCGAGCCGGTCCGCTCCATCGCGCGCGACCTCTATCCGGCGGTGAAGGACCTGCCCATCGTCAGCCCGCACGGCCATACCGACCCCTCCTGGTTCGCCCAGAACGGGCGCTTTGCCAGCCCGACGGCGCTGTTTCTGACGCCGGATCATTATGTGTTGCGCATGCTGCGCAGCCGGGGCCTCAGCTATGACGCGCTGGGCATTGCGCGCAAGGACGGCAGGGAAGTCGAAAGCGACGGGCGCAAGGCCTGGAAGCTGTTTGCCGAGAACTATCATCTGTTTGCCGGCACGCCCTCCAAGACCTGGATCGACCACGCGCTGCACTGGGCCTTCGGCATCACCGAGGAATTGTCCGCCGCCACCGCCGACGGCATTTATGACGCCATCGGCGCGGCGCTGGCCAAGCCGGATTTGCTGCCGCGCGCCATTCTCGAGCGAGCCAATGTCGAGGTGATCGCCACCACCGAATTCGCGCTCGACCCCCTGCCCCATCACCAGACGATGGCCGGCGAGGGATTGATCGGGCGGGTGCGCACCACCTATCGGCCCGACGACGTGACCGATCCGAGCCGGCCGGCCATCGTCGAAAATCTGCACAAATTCGGGGAGTTGACCGGCGAAGACATCTCCAGATGGGAAGGGCTGCTTAACGCCCATCGCAACAGGCGCGAATATTTCCGCCGCTTCGGGGCCGTGGCCACCGACCATGGCGTGCCGACCGCCAATACGGCCGACCTGCCTTTGGTGGAAAAGCAGGCGCTGCTCGACACGATCCTGGCCGGCAAGCATGACGCGGCCGATGCCGAGCTGTTCCGGGCGCAGATGATGACCGAAATGGCGCTTTTGTCGGTGGAAGACGGCATGGTGATGCAGTTGCATGCCGGTTCGCGCCGCAATACCGACCCGCTGCTGTTCGGCGAGCGCGGCCCCGACCTCGGCGCCGATATTCCGGGGACGACGGACTATGTCGGGGGCCTCAAGGCGCTGTTGTCGCGCTGCGGCAATGAACCGAACCTGCGGCTGATCATGTTCGTGCTCGACGAAACCACCTATGCGCGCGAACTGGCGCCGATGGCCGGTTATTGGCCGAGCCTGCTGATCGGGCCACCCTGGTGGTTCCACGACAGCCCGCAGGGCATTCGCCGCTATCTCGACCAGGTGGTGGAAACCGCCGGCTTCTACAATCTGGCCGGGTTCAACGACGACACGCGGGCCTTGCTCTCAATCCCCGCCCGCCACGATGTGTGGCGGCGCGAAGTCTGCGGCTTTCTCGGGCGCTGGGTCGGCGAAAACCGTTTGACGCGTTCGAGCGCCGAGGAGATCGCCAAGCATCTGAGCTATCAGGCGGCCAAGGACGCTTACAAGATCAGGTAGGGATGCCGGGTCTTGCCGCAGCCACCGCTGGCCACCCCGCGAGGGAGAGGGTGATTTCCGTGGGTGGGCGGAATGGCGCCAAAGCCCTGGGCATCACCCGGCCGGATAATCCACCTGCACGAAAAACAGGCCGCTAGCTGGCGCCATGGCGCCGCAGCGACTGCGGTTGGCGGCGTCGAGCGCGGCGCGGAAATCGTCCGGCGTCCATTTGCCTTCGCCCACCAGCTTGAGCGAGCCCACCATGGAGCGCACCTGATGATGCAGAAAGCTGCGGGCGCTGGCGGTGACGAGAATGTGGTCGGCCTCGCGGCGCACGGCGAAATGATCGAGCGTGCGAATGGGCGAATTGGCCTGGCATTCGGACGAGCGAAAGGTGGAGAAATCGTGCCGGCCGAGAATGCGCTGGGCCGCGACCTGCATGATGTCGGCATCGAGCGGCATGGGCACGTGCCAGACGTGATGGCGCTCGATGATCGCCGGGGCCCGCCGGTTGAGGATGCGATATTGGTAATGGCGGGCCAGGGCGGAAAAGCGCGCCTCGAAAGCTTTCCCCACCGTTTCGCAGAGGATGACCGCCACCGGATGGGGCCGCAGATGATAATTGAGCGCCTCGCTGATGCGGAACGGGTCCCAGAGCTTTTCGAGATCGAAATGGACCACCTGCCCCAGCGCATGCACGCCCGCATCGGTGCGGCCGGCCGCCTGGGTGGTGACGCGCTCGCCCGAGAGGCGGAAGATCGCCTCTTCGAGCGCCTGCTGCACGCTCATCCGATCGGCCTGGCGCTGCCAGCCGCAGAACGGGGTTCCGTCATATTCGAGGATGAGCTTATAGCGAAACATCAGCCGAGAACGGTCGCGGGCAATGTCCCGGCGCCGCGCAGGAAGGTGGCTGCGTCCATGGCGCCCTTGCCTTCGCGCTGCACCAAGGTGAGGCGGATGGCGCCGGCGCCGCAGGCGATGGTCAGATCGGGGCCGAGCAAGGTGCCGGGCGCGGCGTCGCCCTCCGCCAGCGTCGAGCGCAGCGCCTTGACCCGCACCGGCTTGCCGGCCAGTTCCAGCGCGAACCAGGCGCCGGGAAAGGGTGACAGACCACGAATGATATTGTGCACCGCCGCGGCCGGTTGCGAGAAGTCGAGGCGCGCTTCGGCCTTGTCGATCTTTTGCGCATAGGTGACGCCAGCCTCGGGCTGGGCGGTGAAATCGAGACTGCCGCGCTCGAGGGCGGCCAGGGCCCGGCCCATGAGATCGGCCCCGAGGCGCATCATCTGGTCATGCAATTCGCCGGCCGTCATCTCGGGGCCGATGGGAATGATCTCGGTCGGGCCCATCGGGCCGGTATCGAGCCCTTCGTCCATGCGCATGACGACGATGCCGGTTTCCCTGTCGCCCGCCATGATGGCCCGCTGGATGGGCGCGGCGCCGCGCCAGCGCGGCAGCAGCGAGCCGTGCAGGTTAAGGCAGCCTTCGGCCGGCGCCTCGAGAACGGGTTTGGGCAACAAAAGACCATAGGCGACGACCACCGCCACATCGGCATCGAGCGCGGCGAACTGGGCCTGTTCGGCCTCGCCCTTGAGGCTTTTGGGGGTAAAGACGGGAATGCCGAAACCTTCCGCCGCCTCGTGCACCGGGCTCTTGCGTTCGGCCTGGCCACGCCCGGCCGGCTTGGGCGCGCGCGTATAGACGGCAACCACCTCGTGACCGGAGGAGACGATCTCGGTGAGGGTGGGCACGGAAAATTCGGGCGTACCCATGAAGACGACGCGCATGCCCGCATATCCTTTGCAGAATTGAACTGGCCTTGACCGTCATTGCCCGGCTTGTCCGGACAATCCATCTTGTGGCGCATGGGTCACCGGGACAAGCCCGGCGATGACGATGGGTTTGATGATCGGGCGGAAAAGCGCGCGCTTACCCGGCTGCGCGCTTGGCAGCCTTGTCGAATTTCTTGATGACGCGATCGCGCTTGAGGCGGCTGAGATAGTCGATATAGAGCACGCCATCGAGGTGATCGAGCTCGTGCTGGATGCAGACGGCAAGCTTGCCATCGGCGTCCTTGACCACCTCATTGCCCTCGAGATCGGTATAGGTCACCGTAACGGTGGAGGGGCGCTCGACCTCGTAATAGAGCTCGGGGATCGACAGGCACCCTTCTTCGGTGACCTGGATTTCCTCACCGAACTGGGTGATCTCGGGATTGATCATCACCAGCGGCGTCGGCGGCTCGTTCTCGCCGGCAAGATCCATCACCACGATGCGCTTCAGCACGCCGATCTGCGGCGCGGCCAGGCCGATGCCCGGCGCGTCATACATGGTGTCGAGCATATCCTTGGCCAGCGACTTGATCTCGTCGTCGATCTCCACGATCGGGTCGGCGACGGCGCGCAGACGCGCGTCGGGAATGATGAGAATGGGGCGAATGGCCATGGCGGACGGTCCAGCACTGAAGGATTTGCCTCTCGATATGGTATTTGCCGCCGCATGGTCAACTGCGGCTTGCCCGAAACGGAACATTTTAGCAACAAACGAATCAGCCTAGAGTGACCCGATGGAAACCGTGCTTTTTGTTCTTGGCGACCTTTCGATCACCCTGGCCATGGCGCTGGCCGGGGGCGTGGCGCTGGCCGTGCTGCTGCTCGGGCTGGTTCTGGTGGCGGCCTTGCGCGGCGGGCGGGAGCGGCAGGCCGAGGCCATCGCCGCCGCGACGCGCGCCGCCGAAATGGAGCGGCATCTGGCCGGGCTGATGCAGGTGCAATCGGAAATGACCGGGCGTATGCAGACCATGGCGGAAATTTTCGGCAGCCGCACCTCGGATTTGATGCGACGGGTGGACGAGCGGCTCGACGCCACCAGCCAGCGCGTCGGCCAGGCGCTGCAGGAAACCCGCACCAGAACCGACGAGGGCCTGGGCAAGCTGCATGAGCGGCTGGCGGTGATCGACCGGGCGCAATCGACCATTTCGGCGCTGTCGTCGGAGATCGTCTCGCTGCAATCGATCCTGTCCAACAAGCAGACGCGCGGCGCGTTCGGCCAGGGGCGGATGGAGGCGATCATCGGCGATGGGCTGGCGCCCAATGCCTATGCCTTTCAGACGACGCTTTCCAATGGCGCCCGGCCCGACTGCGTCATCACCATGCCCAATGGCGCGCCCGTGCTGGTGATCGACGCGAAATTTCCGCTCGAAAGCTGGCAGCGGCTGACCGGCGCCCAGAACCCGGACGCGCTGCGGCAGGCCCAGGCCGGCTTTCGCACCGATCTGGGCGTGCATATCAAGGCGATTGCCGACAAATATCTGTTACCGGGCGAAACGCAGGACACCGCCTTCATGTTCGTGCCCTCCGAATCGATTTTCGCCGATCTGCACGAGCATTTCGAGGACGTGGTGCAAAAGGCGGCGCGGGCACGGGTGGTGATCGTCTCTCCGGCCCTGCTGATGCTCTCGATCCAGGTGATCCAGGCGCTGCTGCGCGACGTGCGCATGCGTGAGCAGGCCCATCTCATCCAGAACGAGGTGCGCGAGCTTCTGGCCGATATCGGCCGGCTCGACGAGCGGGTGAACAAGCTTTCGACCCATTTCACCCAGGCGCAGAAGGATATCGGCGACATCGTCACCTCGAGCGGCAAGATCACGCGGCGCGGCGACAAGATCGACGCCATGGATTTCGAAGAACCGCAGCGTTTGGCGGGGGAGTGAGGGTTTTGCTGCAGGTGCGGCAATAACGGGCGTCTCTCTCTCAAGAGGACTGGGGCAATGGCTAGGGCCAGAAATCCAAACCAACCCGCCCCGCAAAGGGAGGGAGGATCTGCGTCACGAACGTGGCCGCAGCATCGGCATGCCGCAATCCTGCCTGCAACATTGCCAAAGCTTAATCTTGGCGCAACTTCACAGAAAGGCGCGACGTTCCATATCTATCGCCATAAGCTGTTGAGAGCTTTTGCAAGGAGACCAGTCCTCATGCGTCCCACTCTTTTGTCGCGTACCCGCCGCTGGCTCGGGGCTTCCGCCCTGGCCTTGCTGGTCGGCGTCGGCGGCGTATCCACCGCTTTCGTGCTGAACAATCAGGTCGTCAATGCCGAAGTGCGCAATGCGGCCCAGATCCTGGTGCCGCAGGTGACCCAGCAGCAGGGTTTCGCCGACCTTGTCGAGGCCGTCAAACCCGCCGTGGTGTCGATCCTGGTCGAAGCCCAGGCGCCCGGCCGCACCGTGCAGCGCGGCCGCGATTTCCAGTTCAACTTCCCCGACCTGCCCGAAGGCCACCCGTTCCGCGATTTCTTCGACCAGTTCGGCGGCCCGCAGGGCCGTGGCGGCAGCGACGAAGCGCGGCCGCGCCAGTTCATGGCCGCCGGCTCGGGCTTCATCATCTCGGCCGATGGCTATGTGGTGACCAATAACCATGTCGTGGAGGACGCCACCAAGGTGACGGTGGTGTTCGATGATGGCAGCGAACAGGTGGCCAAAATCGTCGGCACCGACCAGCGTACCGATCTGGCCGTGCTCAAGATCTCCGGCGATGACCTGCCATTCGTTACCTTCGAGGAAAAAGCCAGCCGCGTCGGCGACTGGGTTGTCGCCGTGGGCAATCCGTTCGGCCTTGGCGGCACCGTCACCGTAGGCGTGATCTCCGGCTCGGGCCGTAATATCGGCGGCTCGAATTATGGCGATTTCCTGCAGATCGACGCGGCGGTGAACACCGGCAATTCGGGCGGCCCGGCCTTCAACACAAATGGGGAAGTGGTCGGCGTCAACACCGCCATCTACTCGCCCAATGGCGGCAATGTCGGCATCGCCTTCGCCATTCCGGCCAGCACGGTCAAGCAGATCGTTGGCCAGTTGATCGACAACGGCACGGTGACCCGGGGCTATCTCGGCGTCTCCATTCAGGATGTCACCCGTGACATCGCCAACGGTGTCGGGCTCAGCCAGCCGCTCGGCGCCATCGTGCGCGAACCGGCGGCCGATGGCCCGGCCGGTGACGCCGGCGTGCGCTCGGGCGACATCATCACCGCCGTCGATGGCGACCGGATCGATGATGCGCTCGACCTCAGCCGCACGATTGCCGGCAAGAGCCCTGGCTCGACGGTAGCGCTGACCATCTGGCGCGACGGGGCCGAGATGTCGATCAACGTGACGCTGACCGAGCTCAACCAGGAAGTGGCCGCCGCGCCGGGGGCTCCCGTGCCGCCGGTCGAGGTGCCGCAGGTTCATTCGAGCCTGGGCTTGACGCTGGTGCCCAATGGCGATGGCTCGGGCGGCCTGCTGGTGCAGAATGTCGAGCCTGAAACCCCCGCTGCCGAGCGCGGCCTGGCGGTAGGCGACCTCATCCTCGAGGTCGACAACACCCCCGTGTCGACGGCCGGCGACTTCGACCAGGCCATTGCCGGGGTGAAGAGCAAGGGCCTCGAAACGGCGCTGGTCAAGGTGTCGCGCAATGGCGAGAGTACCTTTATCGGCCTGCCGATAGCCGAGTAAGCTCAAGCCCTGCAAGCAACGGCCCCGGGCAATCGCCCGGGGCTTTTTTGAACCCAGCGGAGCGTCGACCTTGAAAATCCTGCTCATCGAAGACGATCGCGAAGCGGCCAGCTATCTGATCCAGGCGCTGGACGAGGCCGGCCACGTCACCCACCACGCCGCTGACGGCGAAACGGGCTATGCCATGGCTTCGGGCATGGATTACGACGTGTTGATCGTCGATCGCATGCTGCCGCGGCGCGACGGGCTGTCGATCGTCGAATCGCTGCGAGCCGAGGGCGACAAGACGCCGGTGCTGATCCTTTCCGCCCTGGGCGAGGTCGATGACCGGGTGACCGGGCTGCGGGCCGGAGGGGACGACTATCTGACCAAGCCCTATGCCTTCACCGAGCTTCTGGCGCGGGTCGAGGTGCTGGCGCGGCGCTCGAGCCCGGCCGAGGCGGCGACCCATTATGCGGTGGGCGGGCTGTCGCTCGACCGGCTGAGCCGCAAGGTCGAGCGCGGCGGGGAAAGCATTCTGCTGCAACCGCGCGAGTTCCGCCTGCTCGAATATCTGATGAAACATGCCGGCAAGGTGGTGACGCGCACTATGCTGCTCGAAAATGTGTGGGACTATCATTTCGACCCGCAGACCAATGTCATCGACGTGCATATGTCGCGGCTGCGCGCCAAGATCGACAAGGGTTACAACACCCCCCTGCTGCACACGGTGCGCGGGGCAGGCTATATGATCCGGGAATAGCAATTGAGCCGGTTTGCCCAGGTCTGGCGCACCACGACGGTTCGCCTCACCGCGACTTTCATCACCATTTTCATCGTTTTCGCCATTCTGCTGATGGCCTTTATCGGCTGGCAGTCGAGCGTGCAGATCCAGCGCCAGCAGGCCGACGACATCGAGCGCGAGGTGCGGCTGTTCCAGCGCATCGAGACCAATCAGGGCATCAGGGCGCTGGCCTTCGCGCTCAACCGCGTGTCGAGCCAGCCCGGGCCGGGCATCTACTTCCTCGCCGACGCCTCGGGCCAGTATCTTCTGGGCAATATGGCCGATGTGCCGCCCGAAGTGCTTATCGAGCCTGGCTTTTACAGCTTCGACTATGACCGCCCCAACCCGCTGGACGAGGAGGTCGCCTCGCCGTTTTCCGACCTGCCCAAACGCACGGGCGTGGCCATTGTCCGCTCGATCGAATTGGCCAATGGCATGCGGCTGGTGGTGGGGCGCGACGTGGTCGAGCGGCGCGGCTATTCGGCCATTATCCTGCAGAGCTTTCTCGTCGGCGTGCTCGGCATCATCCTGTTCTCGGTGGTGACCGGCGGCATCACCGCGCGGCGCGTGCTCAAGCGCATCGACACCATTCGCGACACCTCGACCAAGATCATGTCGGGCAATCTGGCCGAGCGCGTGCCGATCACCAGACGCAATGACGAATTCGACGGGCTGGCGCGCAATCTCAACCAGATGCTGGATCGGATCGAGCAATTGCTGCAAGGGCTTAAGGAGGTTACCGACAATGTCGCGCATGACCTCAAGACCCCGCTGACCCGGCTGCGCAACCAGGCCGAAAGCGCCTTGCGCGAGGGGGCGAGCGAGCAAACGCGGGAGCGAGCGCTCGAAACGGTGATCGCGGAAAGCGACCGGCTGATCCAGACCTTCAATGCATTGCTGATGATCGCGCGGGTCGAGGCGGGCGCGCCATCCGGGGCGCTGACGGAGATCGATGTCAGCGCTATCGTTGCCGATGTGGCGGAGCTCTATGGGCCGGTGGCGGAGGACGACGGCATCGTCGTGGAAACGCAGATTGCCCAGGGGGTGATGCTCAAGGCCAATCGCGAACTGATCGGCCAGGCCATGGTCAATCTCCTTGAAAACGCTATGAAATATGCCAAGCCCGAGGACGGATCGCCGGGCAGGATCGCCATTGCGGTGCGGCGCGAGGGGCGCGATGTGGTGATCGTGGTGTCCGACAACGGGCCGGGTATCGCCGAGGCCGATCGCGGCCGCGTGCTGGAGCGGTTCGTGCGGCTGGAAAAGAGCCGGTCGGAGCCGGGGTCGGGACTGGGGCTGGCGCTGGTCAACGCGGTGGCGCGGCTGCATGGCGGCAGCTTCCGGCTCGAGGACAACGCGCCGGGTGTGAAAGCGATTTTGACTGTTCCGGCAAGCAATTAAAGCGCGTCGCGTTTCTTTCAGATCAGCTCCCTGTGCTTTAACCCTTTGTTTTTACGAATGTCTTTGTCCCGAAACCGGGACCA
>JAHCJW010000130.1 GCA_026126125.1 Devosia sp. | reverse complement strand
TCATGGAAGGCAAGGATGCCGGCGATATCTTTGCTGACGTGCTCAAAGGCGTCAGTAAACAGCTGATCAATATGGGCATGAATTCGCTGTTCGGCGGCGGAGCGGGCGGCGGGTTTGGCTTGTTCGGCAAGCTCTTTGGCTTTTCGGCTGGCGGATACACCGGCCCAGGCGGGGTGAACCAGCCTGCCGGTGTGGTGCACAAGGGTGAAGTGGTCTGGTCGCAGCGCGACGTGGCGCGCCATGGTGGCCCAACAACGGTTGACGCAATGCGGCGCGGGGTTCGCGGCTTTGCCAGTGGTGGCGTCGTGGCTATGCCTCGCCTGCCCAGTATTCCAGCGGCGGCAAATGCCAGCGGTCCAAGCTCTCTCAGCATTTCCGTAACGGTCGATGGCGCCAGCGGCGACCAGCATATTGTTGATTTGGTGCACCAGGGCGTGGCGGCTGGCCTCAAGCAATATGACGGACAGCTCAAGCCGCGCGTGCAGGGGATCATGGCGCAGACCCGGCTTTCTGGCCCGATGGGATTGAGGCGATAGATGACACTGACTTACCCTCTTTCGTTGCCCTATTCGCGCTTCGTGTCGTCGCGGTTTCGCCTGGTGCCGATTGTGGCTCGGAACCGCGTTGGGTCCGGCGCCAGCTTTGCGCGCGAAATCGCGCCAGCCTATTGGCAGGCTGATTTGCGCACGGTGCCGCACAACGAAACCGAATTCGGTCGATGGATGGCGTTTTTCGATGCGTTGCGGGGCGGGTCGAAATCCTGCCTGTTGTTCGATCCGCACCGGTGCTTTCCAATCCGGCATTCTGGGTTCACCGGCACCGGTACGCTCGCGGCCATCAGCTCGATCCGGCAGGTTTCGGTGTCAGGCCTGCCGGGCGGGTTTGTGCTGACAGCCGGCGACTACATCGGGTTTGAGCGCGGCGGTCGCTATAGCCTGCATCGAGTGGTGCAGGACAGTACGGCAATCGGCGGCATGGTTTCGGTGGCCATCGAGCCGCCCTTGCCGCCGCATTTCGTTGCTGGGTCGCTGGTTCGGCTCAACCGGCCGGTTGGCGAATTCATGATCGACAGTTTCGACGGGGAGCGGCGTGCCGGCAAAAAGCCGGTGTCGTTCTCGGCAACCTCGCGGGTGGCGTAGTGGCGCTTTCCATTTCTCCGGCCATGCAGGCGGCGCTCTCGGCTGGCGAGGGTGCTGTTGCGGCGCTGTTCACCTTTGAATTCGGGACGGGCACTTATGGGTTTTGGACCGGCCTTGGCACCAAGATGCATAATGGGGTGACCTATGTCGCATCAGGCTCATTGATCGAAGTGCCTCAGATCGACCAACGCGCCGATGGTTCGGTGTCGGAAGTGACGATCGCGCTTTCAGCGGCGCCGGACAAAGGGATTACGCCCGATGTGCTGGAAGAGCTTTACAATGAAGATTGGCATTTGCGGCCGGTGACGATCCAGCTCGCGGTGCTCGATCCAGAGACTTATGGCATCGTTGGGGTTCAGACCTTGTTTCGCGGGCAGATAGACTCTGCGCCGTATCAGCGCCAGCCGGAACCTCGGATCGAGGCGCGGTGTTTGTCGCGCGCCATCGACTTGACGCGACCGGGCAATCTTTATCGCAACAGCTCGACCCAGAAGCGCTTCGACGGCGCGGACCGGGGCCTTGATGGCATCGGTACGCTCAATGGCGTGTTGCAGCGAGGGATAAAGTGGGGGCAGGCATGACGCGGCTGGCGGATTGGGAGCAAAGGTTCGTTGCGGTCATGCCGGATGTGCTGTCGCAACCCTTCGCCTGGGGCAGTGCGGATTGTGCCCATCTCATGGCGTCATCGGTCGAGGCTTGCCATGGCGCTGATCACCCAGTGCTGGCGGATCTGTCGCGGTACAAAACCAAAGCCGGCGCGCTGCGCCTGCTCAAGGCGGGCGGCGGGCTTTCGGCCATGCTGGCGCGGCATTTCGAGGAAGTGCCGCTGCTTGTTGCGCAGACCGGTGATTTGGGTGTGCTGGTGGTCGATGGGGTCGAGGCTGGCCTTGTAGTGATCGATGGGCAGGCGGTGGGCAAGGGTGAGCACGCCCCGCACTATCGCATGCCGGTCCGCGCGATGACGCGGGCTTTCAGGGTTTAGGCAATGATCATCCGTATTTTGATGACGTTGGCGCTGCTCGCGGCGCTGACGGCGCCGGCGCATGCCGAGCCCATTACGACGCTTTTGTTTGGCGCGGTCTTTGCGGCCGGACCCTTGGGCATGCTGGTGTCGGCTGGCATTTCGATTGCGGCCGGCTTCGCGCTCAACTGGGTTGCCGATGCGCTGCGCCCGAAGCCGCAACAGCAGGAAAGGGAAATCAACCCGTTGGAAATCCGCTATGGCGAGCGGGTTTCGCGGTCGGGCGCCTTCGGCATCGTGTTGCTGGCCGGGCATCGGGTGCACGTCAATGAGCATGAGAATGCGACCAAGTTGCAGCTGGTCGATGTGCTGGCCGATGGTTGGTGCGACAGCCTGATCGGCGCCTACATCAACGGCAAGCTACACAATCTAACGGAGATCGACACCTATTGGCATGAGGCCAAGCGGTATCAGGTGGATGGATTTGGCCCCTGGTTCGAGCTGGCATTCTTCGACGGCAGGCCGGGACAGAACGCATCGGGCGAGCTGGTTGCCTTTAGCCCCGAATGGACGGAGCAACATCGGCTTGCCGGCCAGTGCTATGTGGTGGCCACCCTGACTAGCAATAAAGAGCTGTTCAACGGCGTACCGGAAATCCAGTACGTGCTGAAAGGCCAGAAGCTTTACGATCCGCGCGGGGACGCGACGGTCGGCGGATTTGGTGGTCAGCGGTTCGAAGATCCGGCCACCTGGGTCTGGACGGACAATCCGGCCGTTGCTGCCTATCACTTTGCCCGAGGCTTCTATTTCGGCGGCCAGCGCATGCTGGGCGCGGGGCTGGGCATTGTCGATATCGACTTCGACAACGCGATTGCTGCGATGAATGTCTGCGACGAAATTGTGAGCCAGCCGGATGGCGGCCAGCATAAGCGCTATGAGGCCAATTTCGTCTATAGCGACACCACTTCGCCGGCAGAAGTCTTGCAGACGTGCTGTCGGGCCATGGGTGGCTTTGTCGCGGAAAAACAGGGGCAGATCGCGTTCTTTGCCGGCAAGGCGCAGGTGCCGGTTCTGACGGTGACGGATGCCGATATCATCACCGATGAGTCGGAAATCTTCTCGCCCAAACGCTCGGGTGCAGAATTGTTCACAGGCGTGCAGGGCACCTATACGCACGGCCTCGACTATCAGGCGACCCCTTACACGGCCATTGAGCCGATAGAGTTCACCACGGCCGATGGAAAATCGGCCATGATGGCGCTCGACTTCCCCATGGTGCGCCTGCCGCATCAGGCGTTCCTTTTGGCCAAGCAGGCGCTGTTTACGAACCGCACTCAGGCCAGCGCGAGCTTCACGCTCGACATTAAGGATATGCTGGTCGAGGTGGGCGACTGGATCGTGCGCCAGTCCGATAGCCCCTTGGTTGGCATGCGCACATTCCGCGTGGTGGGGTCTGCGCATAATCTGCAAGCGCTGCGCATGACATTGCAGCTCGAGGAAACCAGCGCTGCCGTCTATTCGGACACCTCGACGGCCGGGGATATCGAGGAAGGTAATCGGACGCCTCCCGAGCCCGGCTATCAGTCGATGGTCTATAATCTCCTGGTGGCACCTTATCCTTTCACCGGGACTGGCGGGGAGGAATTGCCAGGGCTGATCTTCCAATATTCGCCGGTCCTCGACCCTGCGGTGCGCGGCATTCGCTTCGAGTATCGGCAGGTCGATACCGAAGGGCCGGTCGGCAAGGAATATGACACCAGCGTAGGCGATGGCGCGATCTGGTCGAGCAGCAGCGTCAAGGCTGGGGTGCTTTATGAGGCTCGTGCCCAGCTCGACAGCCTGCCCGGCCGTGAATACCCGTGGACGGATTGGGTCAGGGCGACGGGCGTCACGGGCACGGTGCGGCCTGGCGCCGGCACGGTTGACCTATTTGCCCTCAATGAGGTTTTGTCCGGCTTCCTCGGCTTCGTGCCCGGCAATATCGACGACAGTTTGCAGGGTCGTATCGAGCAGTTGGGCCTTGAGATTGCGCGGCTCGCCACGATCACAACCGATGGCGTGGTGACGGCGAAGCGCGACCGGCGCGAGATCATGGTTTCGGTCGGCAATGTGTCGGCGCATTTTGCCGAACAGATTGAAGTGCTGGTGACGGCCGATGAGGCGCTGGTGTCGCAGATCACCACGCTCGACGCTGCTGTAGGCGAGAATTCCGCCGGCATCATCAATGCCAATATTGCCCGCGTGAATGGCGACCAGGCCAATGCCACGGCGATTTCGAACCTCAACGCGCAATTTCAGTCCAATGCGGCCAGTGTCGGTTCGCAGCTTAATGCGCTCGCCAATACGCAAGGCGCCCAGGCCAGCCTGATCAATCAGGCTCTGGCGCAGTCGCAGTTCGGCACGGCGGAAGGCCTGTTCGGGGTCGATGTTGTTTCTGGTGTCGGCGGTGTCTCAACCCGATTGCGCGGCGTGGCGCGCACATCGGTCAATGGCACCTTGCGCGAGGCAGGGTTCTTTGTGGACCTGATGAGCAATGGCACCAGCCGCTTCGCGGTGAAGGCTGATCAGTTCTATTTTCTCAGCGCCAACGGTTCGTATCTCACGGCGCCGTTCTATGTGCAGGCCGGCGTCGTCTACATCAACAATGCGGTTATCCAGAACCTGCAAACCGGCAATATCGCCGGGGGCGCGGTTTCGGCGGCCGTGCAGACCGGGCGAGGGCCCGCGCGGCCCTTTGGTGGCGTGTTGCAGGAGGCAGGGATTTCCGTGAGCGGCGGATGGGTCGCTATCGACTTTGCCGCCGTGCTCGATCGGCCCACTGAGAACCCGGCGAACTTTGGGTATCTGGCACTTCGGCTCTATCGCAATGGCCAGCAGATCGCGGTCTGGGAAATGTTCTATGACGATAACTTTGCTTACCCGATTTCTGTCTCCTGGCGTGACGAGCCTCCGCCCGGAACATGGAACCACTACTCCATGCAAGCGACCAATCAGTCCGGACAGGGGGTGTGGACGATTGCAGGCGGCACGCTGCGCCTGATGAATTTCAAGGTGTGAGCGATGCATGCATATCTGGTGAAGAATGCCGCCGGAGAGGTGGTGCGGTCGGGGCAGGTCAGTCAGCCCGACCAGGCTGAATGTCAGGCGCTTTATCCGGGTGAGCGGGTCGAACTGGTTCTTGATGCCGAGTTATTCGACAGCCTCGATCTGGCCCGCCGTGAGGCAACTGCCGTGACACCGGCAATGGTCAATGCCGAGCAGGCGCGACGGCTGCGCTATACCGATGGTTATGTGACCCGTGCCGCCGACCCGAGCGACGGCCGGCCGGTGCCCGAATGGGTGGTTATCCAGCGCGGGGCCATTCGGCGCGCGGCGCGGCGGCTTGAGGCGCTTGACCCTATTCCCGCCGACTATCGGGCTGATGCCCATTGGGGAGATATCGAGCAGAAATGACCGTCAACACCTATTCCGTGGGAACGGTGAGCGCGACCAGCGGCTTGCGAACGGTCACCCTGGCCGGCGGCCTGGCGCTCGCGATCAATATGAAGCCGGGCGACCTGTTTCACATTCAAGGCGCCAGCGCGAATTACATCGCCGCCATTACCGATCCGCTGACGGTGGAACTGGCCATGCCCTTCGATGGGGTCAGCGGTAGCGGGCAGGCCTATTCGGTCGTTCACATGCCCATCGGCTGGGGTGATCGGGTCGAGTTGGCCGAAGAGGTTGCCGAGGAAATCCGCATCCTCGGGCAGTTCGGCGATGACACTGTGATCGTCACGGAGCCGATCCTGTCCGGAAATGGCCCGCCACCATCGGGGTTGGGTCAGGTCAATAATCTCTATGTCGATATCGCGACATGGGATGCTTACCGGAAGGTTTCGGCCACCGACTGGACCGTCACCGGCAATATCCGTGGGGCGCCCGGCCCGAGCGGGGTCGGTGATCGCTATGATGTGGCGTTTCAAGATCCCGGCCGCGCCGCCTCGGGCGAAGTGGTGTTTCGGGCGATCTTCGCCGGCACGATCACCTTTCCTGCCAACATGGCCGGCAGTTTTGCGCGGGCCGTTGTTCCGGCGTCGGCGCAGGCCAACTGGTCGATGCGACGGAACGGCGTGCAGTTCGGCACCATGCGATTTGCGGCGGCCGGTTCCGCCGCGACCTTCCTTTCCTCTGCCATTCAATTCGTGGCGGGCGATGAGCTGACCCTTGTCGCTCCAAACCCGCGCGATGCCACTCTCAGCGACATTCGTGGCGTGCTGAGCGGAAGCCGATAGCCCGACCTTTTCTCTTCGACAGTCCTTAAGGAGACTTCCCATGGCCGTTGTTACCCGGCTCTATAATTCTGCCGCACGTCGCCTCATCAATCAGTCGGTTGACCTCGACAATCTCAAGGTGATGCTGCTGAGCAATTCCGCCGCCTTCAATGCCGCCCATACGACCCTTGAAGGGCCGGCCGGCGTTGCCAATGCCAATGAGGTCGATGGCAATGGCTGGACCACGGGTGGCGAGCTTATCGAGAATGTCGCCGTCTCGACCATCACAACCGACGACGCCATGATCGATGGTGACGATATCGTGGTGACCGCCGTGGGCGGCCCTATCGGCGATGCTTTCGCTGCTGTGATCTATGACGACAGCGACCCGAACGATGCTCCCCTTGCGTTCATCAGCTTTGGCCAGGCGGTCAATGCGGGCGAATCTACCGACTTCAAGTTCATTTGGCCTTCGGACGGCATCTTCAAGTTCACCTATACGCCGCCGGCATAAGGTCAGAGCGAAGCGGGGTCTAAGTCGCAATGTCCGGTTTTGGTGCACTTGGCGAATTCGCCTGGGGTGATGGGACTGGCGATGGCGGTGCCATTCTGGCGCCCAATGTCGCCATTGCCGTCTCAGCTCCCGCCCCAACCATCGCAGCCGGTGCGCGGATCGAGGTGCCACCGGCCATCGTGCAGGTTGCTCCTGGTGTCGTCAGCCTTCAGACTGGCGTAGCCCTATCGCCGCCGCCCGCCGCCATGGCTGTAGTCGGCCAGGGGCGGCCGGCGGGTGGTTATTCGGCTCGACCACAAGGCAGTGCAACTGTCGGTTCGGGCGTCGTCAGCATTCGTGCGGGCGTGGCGATAAAGCCGCCGCCGGCCATCGTGCAAATGGTGGGTAATGCCCCCTCCGTGGTGGTCGGCGCGACCAATGCGGTTGAGGCGGCGGTTATCGCAGTGTCCATGCCGCCACCTGTCATTGCAGCGGGCGTGCGGATTGAGCCGCCACCCGGCACTATCGCCGTTTTCGCTTCCCCCGGCACGTCTTTGCTGAGTGGCGTCGGCATAGTCGTCACCAATGACCTTTATCGTGCGGTCGAGGGTGCGCTTGGCGAATTCGCCTGGGGCGAGAGCGGCGATCTGGTGCCCATATCCGGCACCGTTGTTATCGACGTTGCCGCCCCGCATGTCGCGGCCGGCGCCGCGATCTATCCCGATGGGGGTATTCTCGCCCTGGCAGCTGGCACCCCGTTGGTGGTTGCCGGCGCAGCAATCTATCCCGAGGCGCAGGGTGTAGCGGCTTCAGCTCCGGCGCCAGCCGTGCCGGCGGGTGGATCGATTGTTGCCGAGGCGGAGATTGCTGTCACGGCAGCGGTGCCGGTTGTCGCTGGCGGCACGCGGCTGGAGCCTTCGCAGGCGAGCGTCGTGGTCACTCCCGGCGCCCCGGTCGTTTCTGGTGGCGGAAGCATCAGAACCGGCGA
Organism: Devosia sp.; assembly: GCA_026126125.1. Classification (GTDB taxonomy): domain Bacteria; phylum Pseudomonadota; class Alphaproteobacteria; order Rhizobiales; family Devosiaceae; genus Devosia. The sequence continues at coordinate 1,875 of JAHCJW010000130.1, read as the reverse complement.
AATCGCGCTGGTGATCGCCTTCCCGGTGCCGGAGGTCCGGGTTGGCGCTTCGCTACAACCGCCCAATGCGCAGGTTCTGATTGCGGCGAATGACGCGGTTGTCACAGGCGGCGGTTTGGTTCGGCCGCCGCCAGCAGTCCTGATCCTGACGCCGGCAGAGGTCGCGGCAAATCCGGGCATCTGGCTGCACCCCGCCACCAGCAACATCGCTCTTTCCGGTGGCGCCCCTCGCGTCGAAACGGGCGGTGTGATCGAGGGGGCGAGCGCAACCGTGCTGGTCGGCACGGGCGCCGCCATCATTGCCGGTGGCGCTGCCATACGAACGCAACCCGCCACCATCGCGCTGTCGGTCGGGCAGATCGAGCCAATAGGCCGGCCGCGCCAGCCTAGTCTGCAATTCATAGCCAGCTGAGGTCAGCATGAAATTCTTCAATCGGGTCCACGTCGCCACGGCGACTGTGGGGACAGGATCGCTTGCTCTCGGGGCAGCGGTCGCCACCAATATGCTGACGCTGGCAGAGGCTGGCGCGCAGACCGGGGATGAAACCACCTTCGTCATCGAGCAGGGCTCCGACATTGAAATCTGCCGGGGCTTTGTCGGCTCCAGCGGCGCGACAGTAACGCGCGCCGTGGTGTTGCGGTCCAAGATTGCCGGTGTGGCTGGAACGGCCAAGATCAATCTCAATGGCAGCGCCAAGGTTCGGTTCTTCCCCAGCGCTGAAACCCTGACCGAAGTCGCTAACCGGGTCGCCGTCGATATCGCCTTCGACAATGCCAGCTCGGGCGCGGCGGCGGCGAATGTGCAGGCGGCGATCGATGAGTTGTTCGGGAAAGCGAACAGCCTCGCCACGGTGGCGACCACCGGAAATTACAATGACCTCAGCGATCAGCCGGACGTGGTTGGCATCGCAATGATTTTTGGAGACTGACCATGGCTTTCAAGTCGCGGCCCATCGTGATCGGCACGTCCGACACGCTTATTTACGAGTGCCCCGCCTCGCTGGAAGCGGCGGGCAAAATCTCGGTATCGAATGTGTCCGGCACTGCCGCCACGCTGACGGTCAAGTTTTATGACGCCTCGACCGCGCAGACCGTCACCGTCATTGCTGGTCAGTCGATTGCGGCGAACAGCTCCTTTGCACTGCCCAGCCCGCCTTCGTGGGAGCAGGGCGATGCGATCTACATGCAGGCGTCGGCCGGCAGCGCGCTGGTTGCATTGGCGACGATCACGGAAAGCGGACTCTCTCCGTCCGCTGTCGGCTTTATCCCCTCGGGCGCCTATGCGGCTGGCACTACCTATGGCGTCGGTGCTTTGGTGTCGCTCGATGGCGCGTCTTATCTCAGCCGGGTCGCGGGCAATCTGGGCAACAATCCGCCCGCCAGTCCGGCGCAATGGCAGTTGGTGTCGGCCAAAGGCAATCCCGGGCAGGATGGCGAAGATGGTGCCGATGGTGATCTGACCTCAGCGAATTTCGCCAGCGATGCGCAGATGCGCTCCGCTGCCGCCAGTCGCCTGGTGACGGCCGACAAGATCGAGACCGCGTCGGCCTGGGTGACGATCGCCTATGGCGCAACGATCACCCTTAATTGGGATAGTTTCATCAATGGCGTGGCGACCCTGACCGGAAACCCGACCTTTGCCGCCCCGACCAGTTTGCAGGATGGTGTGGAGCGATGCCTGCTGCTCAAGGGCAATAATGCCACCGAGCGCGTTCCCGCCTTCAATACTGTCTTCAAGGGCGATCTGCCCGAGGATGGGGCGACCAGCACACAATGGTTGCTGCTGACGCTGAAGCCATCCGGATCGGACATTCTGGTCAGCCATATCGTGGTGGATGCGTCGTGAGCGCGCTTCCTGGGTTTCCGTCCATGGCC
>JAHCJW010000013.1 GCA_026126125.1 Devosia sp. | reverse complement strand
CTTGCTGAGCTTTTCCCGCGCTTCGGCGGCGCTGGTCGCTTCGTGGTCGGTGCGGATACCGGCGGCGAGATAGCCGTTGAGCCCCAGGCCCAGAAGCAGGGGGGCGTGGCCATCGATATGCCCGTCCTGAAAGGCGACGAGCTTGGCCAGAATCCCCGGATCGGCGCTGAGCACGCCGGGAAAATTCATCATTTCGGCCAGGCCCACCACTTTGGGGTGTGAGCGGAACGGCAACAGATCGTCGATTTCGAGATGGGCGCCGGCCGTCTCGAACGGGGTGGCTGGCACGCAGGAGGAAAGATTCACCCGCACATCCATGATGGTGCGCTCGGCGCTGTCGAGAAAATAGCGAATGCCCTCGATCCCCAGCACATTGGCGATTTCGTGCGGATCGCACAATACGGTCGTCACGCCATGCGGCAGCACGCAGCGGTCGAATTCGAGTGGGGTGACCAGCGAGGATTCGATATGCAGATGGGTATCGATAAAGCCGGGTACGGCGAAGCGCTCCGTGCCGTCGATCACCGTCTTGCCCTCATAGCGCGCATGTGTGCCCACGATCCGGTCGGAGACGATGGCGATGTCGGTGGTGGTGATCGTGCCGGTGATCACATCGAGCAGCCCGATATCGCGGATGACCAGATCGGCGGGCTCCTTGCCCTGGCCGGCCATGATCATACGGGTGAGCGTTTCGGGTGCGGTCATGCTGGCATCGTCCTGTTGTGGTTCGTTGCCGAAAGGTCGGCTTGCCCCCGCTTGCCGTCAAGCCCCCAGACGCAGCGGCGGGGAACCGTCACGGCATGGCGCACGTTGGCTTTTTCAAGAGGCCAAGGAGAGCGCCATGGAAACCTATGATCCCAACAAGTCCACGACCGAGGTGAGGCAGGCCAGCCCGCGCAAGATGAACATGCGCGTCCTCGTCATCTCTCTCGTCGGCATCGTGGTGGTGTTCGCCATCCTCTATCTGATCTATGCGGCGACTCAGCAGCCGCCGTCCTGACCGCGTGCTTCAGCCGGCCGAGCCGGCGAGCGCCGTCCGCAGCCGCGCTTCGCGTCGTTTCGGCTCGTTGCCGCCAGCCTCGCTATAGAGGCAATAGCGATTGCGGCCGCCGTTTTTCGCGCGATAGAGCGCGTCGTCGGCATGGCGCGTCAGGTCTGTCTCATGGGTGCCCATGTCGGGGGCCGTGGCGATGCCGATGCTGGTGCCGATCGTCGCGGTGCGGCCGCCGAGGCTGAAGGGCACCGAGAGGGCCTCGATGATGCTCGTCGCCAGCGCCGCGGCGTCCTCATGACATTCGATGCCGGGCATGATGATGGAAAATTCGTCGCCGCCGAGACGGGCCAGGGTGCAATTGCCGGGCAGGGTGGCCTTGATGCGGGAGGCGACCTGGACCAGCAATTCGTCGCCGGCGTCGTGTCCCAGCGTATCGTTCACCTGCTTGAAATGATCGAGGTCGAGCGCGAACAGCGCCAGCCGCGTCGCGCCGCGTGGCATGGCGGCCATGTCCTGGGCCAGCCGGGTCTGGAACAGCCGACGATTGCCGAGGCCCGTCAGGGGATCGTGCAGGGCGCGATGCTGCGCATCCTCGCGTTCGGCCTGCAATTGCACAAGGGCCTGGCGCAGATTGCGCAGCAGGAGCGCCATGATCCCCGCGGCGATAAGAAGCCCGACGAGGAGAGCCGGCAGGGTTTCGGCGAGGAGCCGAGCGCCCGGCTGGGCCGGTTGCCAGGTGAACCAGGTGACCGGCTTGCCGTCCTTGTCGGCCATTCTATGGGCGGCCCGTCCGGAGGCAGGGTCGGGCTGCGGGATGAATGCAGGCTCGGCAACCAGATATTGGTCTTCGAGATAGCGCGCCATGCCGTCGTTGAGCATCGCCACCGACACATAGATCGGCTCTCGTCCGGGCGGCAGCGCGTTGGCGCCGCTATAGGAGAGCAGCGGCATGACCCCGACCAGGGCGGGCTCGCCCTCGAACAGCATGACATCGGTTTCGAACGGTGGCTTGTCGCGGGTGCCGTCATTATAGGCGGCGATGGCCGCGCGCCCGTCGAGGCTGCGCAGCCTCTGGATCAGCGGTATCAGCGCATCGATTTCGCCTATGGTCGATTTTGCCGGAACCTGGCCGCCCTCGCGCAGCGCGATCAGTGGCTTGAGCTGCGGGTCGAGCAGGATCGTGCGCGAATGGCCGTAATAGTCATAGGCGGAAAGCCCGAGATTTTCGACCAGCCAGCGCCGGTCGCCCCGCAGATAGGCGTCGATGGCGTTGTCCCACACGGCGTGGTCGGTCTGGGCAATCTGGAGTTGGTCGACCTGTTCGGCCAGCGCCCGCGTGACCAGGTGCTGTTCGCGTGTCAGGCTTTCGGCGTCGATCCGGTTGGCCGACCAGCCGACGAAGCCGGCCAGCGCCACCGTGGTGATCCCGACGGCCGCGATGGTGGGCACCAGGAACCGCGTGGAGAAGCGCGTCTGGTTTTCCTGTGCCATGATCTGCCCCGTTGTTTGCGAGAGAGAAAATGATCCGCCCTCTGTTAGCGGAACATGAATGGCCCCGGCGCTTCGGCGATTGAGGTTAACATGGGCTTGGTTTTTGCCCGTCGCCGGGCGCGGCAATACTGGTGAGAGCGGTGCCGATGGGGTATTGCTCGCCGGGCGCGGAACGCATTTCGAGGAGAGTGAGCATGGCGCAGGTTCGAGCCCTTGTTTTGGAACGCCAGCACGAACTGGCGCTGCGCGACATCGAGCTGCCGCTGGAGGTGGGGCCGGGCATGGTGAAGATCGCCATTCACACGGTCGGCGTCTGCGGCTCGGATGTGCATTATTACACCCATGGACGCATCGGCCCCTTCGTCGTCGAGGCGCCCATGGTGCTGGGGCACGAGGCCGCCGGAACGGTGATCGAATTGGGCGAGGGCGTGAGCCATCTCAAGGTTGGCGACCGCGTCTGCATGGAGCCGGGCATTCCCGATCCCAATTCCCGCGCCAGCCGCCTCGGCCTCTATAATGTCGATCCTGCGGTGAGCTTCTGGGCGACGCCCCCGGTGCATGGCGTGTTGACCCCCGAAGTGGTCCATCCGGCCAATTACACCTTCAAGCTGCCCGATCATGTCAGCTTCGCCGAAGGCGCCATGGTCGAGCCGTTCGCAGTGGGGATGCAGGCCGCCAGCAAGGCCCGGATCGCGCCGGGGGACATAGCGGTGGTTCTGGGCGCGGGGCCGATCGGCACCATGGTGGCGCTTGCCGCCCTTGCCGGCGGTTGCGCCCGCGTCATCATCGCCGACCTCGCCCAGCCCAAGCTCGACATCGCCGCGCGCTATCAAGGTGTGGTCCCGGTCAATATCAGCGAGAAAAACCTCGCCGAGGAAGTGGCGCGGCTGACCGAGGGCTGGGGCGCCGACCTGGTCTTTGAATGTTCGGGTTCGCCCAGGGCCTGGGAGACGATCATGCAATTGCCGCGTCCGGGCGGCGCCATCGTCATCGTCGGCCTGCCGGTCGAGCCGGTCAAGGTCGATATCGCCGCCGCTTCGATCAAGGAAGTGCGGATCGAGAACGTTTTTCGCTACGCCCATCAATATGATCGCGCCATTGCGCTGATCGCTTCGGGCAAGGTCGATCTCAAGCCGCTGATCTCCCAGACCTTCGCTTTCGACGACGCCATCGCGGCTTTCGATCGCGCTGTCGAGGCGCGGCCGAGCGACGTCAAGCTGCAGATCAGGATCGGCGCGCCGGCTTGAGACAAAAACGAAGCGGCGCGCGGTAACCTTCGGAACCTTAAGCGCCTCGCCGAGTTCTGCTCCTTAGCGTCATCTCTGCGGGGCATTTCATGGAAGTCGGCAACAGTTTCGGCCTCGTTGATACCTATCTTCCCCAGCATATCATTGCCATCAGGCTGGTCCTGGCGGCGCTGTTCGGCGCGATCATCGGCTTCGAGCGCGAAACCCATGCGTCGGGTGCGGGCTTGCGTACGCATATCCTCATCTGCGTCGCCGCGACCTTGTTCACCATTCTCGCCTTCGAGATTTTTCACACGCTCGATCCGCAAAGCGATGCGCGCGCCGACCCGATCCGCGCCGTCGAAGCGGTGACGGCGGGCATCGCCTTTCTCGGGGCCGGCGCGATCTTCCGCAATGGGGCAGGAGTGCGGGGGCTGACAACCGGCGCCGGCATGTGGCTGGCCGGGGCGGTGGGTGTGGCGACGGCCCTGGGACATTATCTGGTGGCCGGAGGCGTGGCGCTTCTCGCCGTTCTGGTCATGGCGAGCCTGCGCTTCTTTGCCCATGACGTGCTGCGCCATGGTGTCGAACCGGAGACGGACAGATGAGGAAACCAGCAATGGGCCGCGGGGAGAAGCATATCGAGCGACCTGACTGCGCTGAGGGACAAAGCGCTGCCGGCCGAATGCTCCTCCCCCCGTACGGTCTGCGACCGGGAGGTGTCGCTACCGTGCCCTTGCGCCAGTTCCTTGGAGCCGAACCGGCGCTTTCAGGCTCCGGTGGTGCAGACCGAGGCCCGTAGTCGGGGCGGAGAGCGCACTTGGGAATGCAGACCGGTGACGAAACCGGATTGCAGTGACGCTCTCCGCTTGGACATGCAACCTGTGGACGCAGGAGTTACATGCCAACTGCATCCAGGCGCCGACTGCGGGCCTGGAAACTGATGATGCCTTCCGCCTCGCGCCGATAGGCGTCGCGTTCGGGTTGGCGAAAGAAGACGGCATCGACGCCGGCTTCGAGATATCGGTTCCGGCCGGACCGGTCGGTCGGCGGAATCATCACGGCCAGTTCGACGCCCTTGTGGCGCAGCCAGTCGTGAATCGGCGCCACGAATTCGAGCACCGCGTCGCTGTGGGACTTGAGGTCCACGATCAGCAGGGCAGGCCAGGTGGCGGCATTGTCGTCGAGGATGGTCTTCAGCGCCGCGAGCCCGGTCTGGGCGCCGCCCAGATGCACGGCGTTGACGGCACCACAATCCGCCAGCATACGTTGCAGCAAATGAGCGGAATGATCGTCATCATCGATCAGGGCGATGAAGGGCGAAATGTCCGAACCAAGCAGCAAGCGCAACCTCATGTTCCGCGCCGAGCAGAACAACATTCACAAAAAAGGGACGTGCCGGCAGCGTGGCCTCTGCTGGCGCATCGAAACTCAAGGGGTGGTCAAACACATCCGGTCAGCGCATCCGACGGGCCGGACAAATCAGCAACACAACCGCGCCGATGCGGCCTCTATGCGAGAAGCGCCGCCAGTGCAAAAGGCAAACTGGCGTAAAATTCGCGTAACCTGGCCTTGTGTTTTACATGTAACGCGGTGCTAATGTGGCATGTTGCGAGAGGTTCCAACCAAAGAGCTGTCGGCACGGCGCGACGAGATAAAGTCGGCCCTGGATAGGGTTTTGTCCTGGTCGGAAATGGCGCGTTCGCCGCAGTTGATGCGGTTTCTCGACTATATCGTCACGCGTCGGCTGGAGGGAGAAGGCCCGTCGATCAAGGCCTATTCCATCGCCGTGGACGTGCTGGGGCGGTCTTCCGATTTCGATCCGCAGGCCGATCCCATCGTCCGGGTGCAGGCGCGCCGCCTGCGGGCCTTGCTCGATCAGTATTATAGCGGGCCGGGCGCCGACGAAACGGTGCGAATCGAATTGCCGGTTGGCCGTTATGTCCCCGAATTCCTGGTCGAGGAGCGCCGCGAGCCGAGTGCCGGTGAGCGCCGGCCAAACCTGCCCGCGCCGGCGAAAGCCGTTCCGCCAGCGCCGCGGGGCCACGTCACCATTTCGTGGTTCGTGCTGTTGGTCATTGCCGTCGGCTCCACGGCGCTGGCCTATTCGCTTTCGACCTGGGGGCCGCGACAGGAATCGCTGGCCCAGGCTTCCGGCGCCATGCAGCGCCCGCGACTCACGGTGATGGAGTTCCAGAATCTCACCGGTGATTCGTCGACGATTTCGGCGACGGCCGGACTGGCCATCGAGGTGGTCACCGATCTTGAACCCTTCGGCACCGTCAATGCGCGCTATGGCGGGACGGATGACAACGTGGACCTGGAGGGGCGGACGAGCGACTTCGTTCTGACCGGCATCGTTCGGCGCGCGCCGAACGCGCCCCAGATCCTGCAATACAGCGTCATCCTGACCGATCTGTTGAGCAGCGGCGTGGTGTGGAGCAAATCCATGACGATCCCGGCGGTATTGGCCGGTGACGGCAGGACGCTCGACCAGCTCTCGGTCGAATTGGTGTCGGTTCTGGGCAGTGTGCGCGGGCCCCTGCACGCCCGGGCGCGCGAGTTCCTGGCGCAGAATTCTATCACCGGCCAGGAAAACGCCTATCTGTGCCGCATGCTGTTCGACATGTATCGCGATACTGGCACCTTCGCGGCGTCCGAAAGGGCCAATGCCTGCTATACCGCGCTTGGCGAGCGCGACCGGCAGGCGGGCCCGGCGCTGGCCGCCGTCGCCAGCCTCACCGCCGAATTCAGCGGCGGTGGCGGCGTGGCGTCGGAGATGGATCGGCTGCGAATCGCCGGCAATATGATCGCCATCGCCTTGCGCATCGCCTCCACCGATAGCTTCGTCTGGGAGCAGAAGGCGCGCCTGCACGAGGTGATGGGTGAGCATGATCAGGCCGAAGCCGCCTACGGCTCCGCGCTGCAGCTCAATCCGGGAAGCATGGATGCGCTGGCGGCGCGGGCGCGGCATCTGGCGCTGATCGGGCGCCTTTCCGATGCCGCGCCGATGGCCAAGGCAGCGCTCCAGGGGGCACCCTCGCCGCCGGGATGGTATCTGGGCGTCGGGGCGCTGGCGGCGCTGGAACGCGACGAATTCGGGCCGGCGGCGGAATATGCCGAAACCTATTCACAGGCCGATCGGGAATTGGGGCCGATTCTGGCGATCATGGCGGCCCAGGGGCTGGGCGATGCCGACATGGTCAATCGCTATCTGCCGCGCGTGCTGGAGGTTCCCGGCTTTCGCGCGCATGGGATCATCACCCAGCTGCGCCGGCGCATTGTCGATGACGCATTGCTCGATGCTATCCGCTCCGCCCTTCTCGAGGCCGGGGTGCCGGCCTTGTCGCTGATTCGCGCGTTTTAGAGCATGTCTACCGAAAGTGGCCCCAGTTTCGGGATAAAAACATGAGATAAAACAAAGGGTTAAAGCGCGGAGAGCTGATCTGAAAGAAACGCGACGCGTTTTTGAGCGGCGTCCTTCACGCCGTTTCGGCAAAGGCGGCGCGGCAGAGGGCGACGAAGCGCTCGCCACGCGCCTCGAAATTCTTGAACTGATTATAGGAGGGCGCGCCGGGCGAGAGGATGACGGTGTCGAAGCGCGCCGCCTGGGTGGTGAGCCAGTCCAGCGCCGCGTCGAGGTCGGGTGCCTCGAACAGGCTGATTTCGGCCGCAGCGGCGCGCGTGGCGCGGGCCAGCCGTTCGCCGGTGACCGGCAGGGTGACCAGCGTCGTCACGCCGCGCGGGGCGAGGAGCCCCGCCAGTTCGGTATAATCCTGCTCGCGCTCATGCCCGCCGGCGAGAAGCGCGATGCGCCGCCCCGGATAGGCGGCCAGCGCCGCCTTAGTGGCCTCGGGCGTCGTCGAGATCGAATCATCGACAATGGTCACGCCGCCGAACACATGTTCTTCGAGCCGGTGGGGCAGCGGGCTGAAGGCGGCGATGCCCTGGACGACACCCTCCATCGTCCCCCCGGCTGAGAGCGCGATCTGCGCTGCCAGCAGGGCATTGTCGAGATTATGCGCGCCGCGCAGCCGCGAAGGGGCCACGGCGGCTTCGATGCGCGCCTGCTGCTCGGCATTGAGATCGCCGAGGAGCCGGCGATGGTCGCGCACGGCCTTGGCCACGCGCACGTTGCCGCGCGCCGCCGCGCCCAGCGCCACGGCCAGATTGCCGTCCCGATTCACCAGGTTCAGCTTGTCGGCATAATAGCGTTCGACCGAGCCGTGCCAGTCGACATGTTCGGGATAAAGATTGGTGATCGCCGCCACATCGGGCAGGAAATCGATATCGGCGGTCTGGTAGCTCGACAGCTCCAGCACCACGACCCGGTGCCGGTCGGCGATGTCGAGCGGCGCGAGGCCGACATTGCCGGCAAGACCCGCGTCGACGCCGGAATGGGCCAGCATCAATTGCGTCAGCGTCGCCGTGGTGGATTTGCCCTTGGTGCCGGTAATGGCGATGACGGTGCGGCCGGCGCGATAGGCCTGGCCCCAGAGGTTGAGATTGGAGGTGACGGCAATACCCGCCTCGGCCGCCTGCGCGAAGACCGGCTTGTAGCGCGACACGCCCGGGCTCTTGACGATCAGCCCGATGCGATGCGCAGCAAAGGCCGCCGGCAGCTCGTCCGGCGCGATGGCTTCGGTATCGGGCAGATCGGCGCTGCCGCTGTCGACGGTGACATAAACCTTCACCTGGGGCGCCACGGCCTGCAAAAACTGCCGCGTCGAGAGCGCTTCGCGCCCCGCGCCATAAAGCAGCACAGGCGCCTCAAACCGCATAGGCAGCGACCTTTGCGGCGAGGGCGGGGGGGATATGGTGGTCATGGCTGTCGGTCAGGCATTCGGCCATGGCCAATTGCAGTTTTTCCTCGCCATATTGGGCGAAAAGATCGGGTTTGATCGCCCGCACCACCGCGTCCTCATGCCAATCGGCATGGCGGGTGAGCGTATAGAAACAGGCCGCCGCTTCGAGGATTTCTCCCACGCATTCCCAGGGCTTCTGCCCGGCGAGCCCCGCCAGTTCGCGGAAGGAGCGCTCGTTTTCCAGCGTGTCGAGCAGGTTTTTGCCGAAGATCGACAATAGTCGCTCCTTGGCCATGAACGGGGCGAAGATCAGAAACACGAAGTGGCATTTGGGGCATTCCCCGCACCAGAGCGGGCCGTCATTGCCGTTGAGGCGGAAATTGCGGTTGCAGCTGGAAAAGACACGGTCGAAGCGCCCGCCCTGCGTGAACAGCGAGGCGATGCGCGCCTCCGAATAGGGCCGCAGCAGCGAGAAATAACGCAAGGCGCCGCCGGTCGCGTCGGCGAGAATGCCGGCGATCAGCAATTCGAAGCCGAGCGATTTGGAATATTGGTGATTGGTCTCGCGCCCGTCGAACACCACATTGCCCTCGCTGGCCGAGCGCTCGTTGGACAAGACGATCTGGTCATAGCCGAACAACACAGCGCAAAGCGCCGCGATCATTGAATTGATCGCCGTCGATGGCACATGGCCGTTATAATAGCCCGGCTCCTTGCCCAGCCGGATCATCTCCGGATCGAGCGTACGCGTCACATAGAGCGGCGCCTTGCCGATGGCTTCCACCGAGGTGACGATCGGCCCCTTGGGATTGACGGCGAAGGGGGTGAACTCGACCCCGACATGGCTCAAAAGATCGACGCTGACCAGCGAATCCTTGCCCCCGCCAATGGGCAGCAGCGTGCGCTGCGGCAGCGTCGGCGCGGCTTTGCGCGCCTCGGCATCAAGCGGGGTCTCAAGGGTCAGCCGCCCGAACCGCGCCAGATTGTTGCGGGCGTAGAACTCGCCCAGTCCGTTTTCATAGACATCGGTGACGAAGACACGTTCGGCTTCGCTCAGCGCGATCGCCGGCGCCTCGATGCGAAATGGCGCCCGCAGCTTGAAATAGCTGACCCCGAGCACAAAGGCGGTGAGATCGAGCAGTTTGGCAAAGGCCGGCGATTGGGCGGCGGCCGGGTCGGCGCCCTGGGGCAGGGTCAGGATTTCGGTAAAGCCGAGATCGCCCAGCCCGTAGGCAAAGCGGACCTCGCCGGTCGCGGGGTCGAAGGAAGGGCGGTCGATGCGGAAAAATTCGGTCACGGGCAACTCGCTGGCTTTGCACCCTCATATAGGTGATTTGCCGCTGCGGCGGGAGTGGGGCGCCTGCCGTCAATAAATCCGCATCTGCATGCGCATGACGATGTCCTGTCCCAGCCGCTGGAAGCCGAATTCGCGCATGGTGCAGTTCCAGCCATTGCCGGCGCGTTCGATGCGGAAGAGATTGTAGCGGGCCGGATCGTCAATAGTGCCGCCCTGCGCGGCGCTGGCCGCCGCCACCCCGATCACCGGCACTTCGTGGTCCTTGCCGGGAATGTGGTGGATGGACGAGCGATGGGTGTGGCCGTGCAGGATCAGCTCGGCGCCCTCGGCGGCGATCACCTTGCGGAACAGCCGGTGGCCCTTGAGGCCGAAAGAGGGGTGCTGCAATTCCGCATTGGGCGGATGATGGATCAGCACGACGCGGAAATAGCCCGCATCGCCGAGAAGCTTGAGGATGCGCTCAAGCCGGGCCGCCTGCTTTTCCTCGAACCGTCCGATGGCGAAGAAGGGCGGGGTCGGCACAGCGCTGGAACAGGAAATGATGGCCATGTCGCCCACGCGCCGCACGAAGGGAAACGGCGCGCCCTCGAGCGTTTCGCCCTCCATATAGGGCCCCCAGAAATTGCGGGCCATTTCCAGCGCACTGGGCACATAGGCGTCGTGATTGCCGGGGCAGACCGCGACCTTGTCGCTCTCGCCCAGGGTGCGCAGCCAGTTTCCGGCGCGTTCGACTTCCTCGGGCAGGGCCAGATTGGTCAAATCGCCGGTGACGGCGGTGAAGTCGGCCTCTTGCCCCTGCATATGGGCCACGAGCCGGTTCAGCGTTTCGCTGTTGAGCTCACCATGGCGCTTGAGTTTCCAGTTGAGAAAGCCGGTCAGGCGTTTGCCGACCAGATCCCTGGGGGACACCTTGGGCAGGGGCGACAGGTGCAGGTCGGAAATGTGCGCGAGCGTGATCATTGTGAGGGGTTTTGCCAGAAGGCCTGCCACAAGAAAACGGTCAATTGCGCTTGGGGCCAAGGTTTTTGGTTTTGCGGGTGGTTTTTTGATGCGGTCCTTGCGGCACAATGCCGGGTTTCGCCCAAAGGCTCCCGCTTTTCGGAGCAAATCAGCTATCGAGTTTTTTCGCCCGACGCGCTACCCCTCGTTCCGATCCAGGAGGTTTGCCCATGATGAATCGGTTTCAGCGCGTCCGCGCCAAGGTGTTCCTCAATATCGTCGGACTGTTGCGGCGGATGACCATTGGGACGCGGGTGATGCTGATCGATGGCAACAAGGTCTTTCTGATCCGCCACACCTATGTGCCGGGCTGGCAATTCCCCGGCGGCGGCATCGAGCCTGGCGAAACCGCCGAGGCATCGGCGGCCCGCGAAGTGCTGGAGGAAACCGGCCACAAGGTCACCGGGCCGATGCAGCTGTTCGGCATTTATCACAACACCAGCCCGGTCACCAATCGCGACCATGTGCTGTTCTATGTCGCGCGCGCCCATGAATTCGTCTTCGAGCGCAAGAAGGACCACGAAATCTCCGAAACCGGCTGGTTCGAGATCACCAAACTGCCCGAGGGGGTAACGCCCGCCACCTCGCAGCGCATCGACGAAGTGTTCGATGGCGCTCCGCGGCGGGACGTCTGGGGATATTAGAGCTCCGCGATTTCGTCAGCGTGGCTTTTAGCCCCCGCCAACCTTGCCCGGCTTGTCGGCGCGATCCATCTCGCCTCGGCATGGATCACCGGGATAAACCCGGTGATGACGAAAAATGAGGCGAGGGCCGTGAGGGGGTAACCCTTACGCCAAAAACGGCAATTCCGGCCCGATCGGCACGATCCGGTGCGGGTTGATCGTGATGTGGCTCCAATAGTAGTGCGTGCGGATATGGTCGAGATCGACGGTTTGCTTGATCCCCGGCACTTCATAGAGCGCTTTGAGATAGTGCGAGAGATTGGGGTAGTCGGCGATGCGCTTGCGATTGCATTTGAAGTGGCCGACATAGACCGCGTCGAACCGCACCAGCGTGGTGAACAGGCGCCAATCGGCTTCGGTGATGCTCTCGCCGGTGAGATAGGCGGTCTCGCCCAAAATCCCCTCGACCCAGTCCAGTGCCGCGAACAGCGTTGATACGGCCTCGTCATAGGCCGCCTGCGTCGTGGCGAAGCCGGCCTTGTAAACGCCGTTATTGATGTCGTCATAGACCCGGGCATTGATCGGGTCGATCTGGTCGCGCAGCGCCTCGGGGTAATAATCCTCGGTGTTTCCGGTCAGCTCGTTGAAGGCCGAGTTGAACATGCGGATGATTTCCGAGCTTTCGTTGGAGACGATGGTATTGGTCTTTTTGTCCCACAGCACCGGCACGGTCACCCGGCCGGTATAGTCCTTCTCGGCCTCGGTATAGACCTGCCAGAGAAAGTCCTTGTGAAGAAGCGTGTCGCCGCTCGAGCCTTCATCTGTTCTGAAACTCCAGCCGGTTTCGTCCGGCATCTTTGGCGAGACGACGGAGACGGAAATCAGGTTTTCCAGCTCCTTCAATTTGCGCAGGATCAGCGTGCGATGGGCCCAGGGGCAGGCCAGCGACACATAGAGATGATAGCGGCCGGCTTCGGCGGCAAAACCGCCCGTGCCCGAGGGGCCGGGGCTGCCGTCGGGGGTGACCCAGTTGCGGAAGCCGGCATTGGTGCGGACGAATTTCCCGCCGCTCTTTTTGGTGTCGTACCACTGGTCCGACCATTTTCCGTCGATCAATTGTCCCATCTTCGGTCCCTTTCGGTCATCATGCTGTCGGCATTGTTGGCTCAAATCACCGAGCCAACGCGCCAATAAAGGTGTCGGTCTTCACCTAGGTGGGCGGCTCGCCGGAGAAAAGGGCGCGCCGAGACGACAATGCGTTGTGCGTTTGCGACACAACCAGGCTCCGGATAAGGAATTTCCGGCATGATCCCTATATTCCCATTTACGCGCATTCGCACGAATGCTAATGCGAATCCAGACGTGGAGGCGTCCAGGATGGTGAAGGTTTTGCTGGTGAACCGACGACCCTAGGCGGTCGTTAAATGCGGCCCCGTGACGGCGGTCGTTTACCTGCTTGCACACCATTTTTTCGGACATCAGAACCATGACCACGCCTGTTGCGGCCGAGGCCGTCGCTGCTTCTCCTGCTGGCCAGCTCACCATTCGCTACGCCACGCCTGCCGATGATGCCTTCATCGAGGACTTGCAGGCCATTGCCTTTGGTCCGGGCCGGTTTGCCCGCACCGCGTTCCGCGTGCGCGAGCGGTTTCCCATCGATCCGACCCTGAGTCTCGTGTCCGAGGTCGATGGCACGCCTTCGGGTTCGGTGTGGATGACCCCGATCAGCGTTGGCGGCATGAAGGGGTATCTGCTCGGGCCGCTCGCCACCCATCCCAATTTCCGCAAGCGCGGGGCCGGCAAGCTGCTGGCGCGCGAGGTGACCGAGCGGGCGCTGGCCCGGGGCGAAGGCCATTTCGTGCTCTTGGTCGGCGATCAGGACTACTATTGCCCGCTGGGCTGGGAGATCACCACCCCCGGCGCCATTCAGTTTCCGGGGCCGGTCGATCCGACCCGCGTGCTGCTCTATGCCAGGGACAAGAGCCTCGCCAAGACCCTCACCGGCTCCATCGCCGCCTTCGAGGATGGCGAATAGGGCGAGGTGTTTTGCTGGGGCGAAGGCTTTGCTTGCGCCCAAGGCCACGCTCGCGCCAAAAACAGGTGCCATTGGCGCGGCGCTGGCCTAAGCTGGCCAGGTCCCTGTCGATTTTCGTGAACCGTGCTGCGTGTCCCTCGATCCCCTGATCATCCAAAGCCTGGCCTCCCGCCTGCTGTCCAGCGCGCCCGCCGCTACTGAGCCGGAAGAGCTGGTGCCCGATTGGGCGCCGCTGACCCCGGCCGATCGGCCGCCGGTTCCGGCGGCGGTGCTGATCGCGCTGGTGCGTCGGCCCGAGGGGCATACCGTGCTCTACACCGAACGTTCGCCGGATCTGCGCGCCCATTCGGGGCAGGTGGCCTTTCCCGGCGGCAAGATCGACCGCGCCGATAGCGGTCCGGCGGCGGCGGCCCTGCGCGAGGCGCATGAGGAGGTGGGGCTGGTGCCCGAGGATGCGCGCATCCTTGGCTTCATGCGCACCTATTACACCGGCACCAACTACCTGATCACCCCGGTCGTCGCCGAAGTCGAGCCGTCCGGCCCCTTCATTCCCAATCCGGGCGAAGTGCATTCGGTGTTCGAGGTGCCGCTGCGACGCATTCTCGATGACCGCACCTACGGGCGGTTTCACGTCAGCCGGGGCGGCAAGCAGCATTCGACCTGGCAGATCGACCATGACGGCCACACCATCTGGGGCATTACCGCCAATCTGACCCGGCTGTTCCGCGATCTGGCGCTGGGCGAGGCCGTGGCATGATCCCGCAGCGGCTCGACAATCCCGAATGGCTGGCTCGGCCGCCGGTACAGGCGATTTTCGCCGTGCTCGATGGCGCCAGCGGCCGGACGCGGGCGGTCGGCGGCATCGTGCGCGACACGCTGATGCAGTGCCTGCGCGCGGAAGCCGATATCGATATGGCCACCGAGCTGTTGCCGGTCGAGGTGATGCAGCGCGCCAAGGCCGCCGGCATCGCTGCCTATCCTACCGGCATCGATCACGGCACGGTCACCCTGCGGCTGGACGATGTCTCGGTGGAGGTGACGACGCTGCGCCGGGATGTCGAGACCAATGGCCGCCACGCGCAGGTGCAGTTCGGCACCGACTGGCGGGCCGATGCGGCGCGGCGCGATTTTACCCTCAACGCCCTCTATTGCGGCGCCGATGGCACGCTGTTCGATCCGCTGGGCGGGGCCGGCGACGCGATCAATGCCCGCGTCCGCTTCATCGGCGCGGCGGCTGAGCGCATCGCCGAAGACGGCTTGCGCGTCTATCGCTTCTTCCGCTTTTCCGCCAGCCATGGCGGTGAAAAGCTCGACCCCGAAGGGCTTCTCGCCTGCCAGGCGGCGGTGGGGCATCTGGATCATCTGTCGGCCGAGCGCGTCGGGTCCGAGATGGTGCGCATGCTCAGCCTGCCCAAGATCGCGCTCACGCTTGCCGTCATGGCCGAGATCGGGCTGTTGCCGATCGGCAAGGACGTCATCAAGCAATTGCTGCGCTATGAAATCCTCGGCGGCCGTCACGCGGCGACGCGACTGGCCCTGCTTTCGGGGGGCGAGATGGAACGGCTGCGCGCCGATTGGCGGCTGTCCAACAGCCTTGCCGATGCGGTGCGCGAAATCGAAAGCGCCGCCGCGCTCATTGCTGAGGACAAGCCGGGCTGGGCGGTCTATCGCCATGGCGAATCGGCGGTGGAGGGTTTGGCGCTGGCCGCGGCGCGCGGCGACTGGAGCGCAGACCGGCTGGCGGAAATGGCGCGCGACGTCTCCCGTCTGCCCGTCGCGCCGCTGCCGGTGACGGGAAGGGACCTTTTGGCCAAAGGCTATGCCAGCGGCCCGGCGCTGGGTGCGGCCTTGGTGCGCCTCGAAACCTTGTGGGTCGAAAGCGACTTCAGCCTCAGCCGGGCCCAGCTTCTGGCCCATGCGGCGCCTTAAAGCGCGTCGCGTTTCGTTCAGCTCAGTTCCCTGCGCTTTAGCGCTTTGTTTTGCCGCATGTCTTTATCCCGAAACCGGGGCCACTTTCGGCAGACATGCGCTAATGGCGCGTCTTCTCGCCGGGATCGACATCGACGATGCGTTGCTTGATGCGCTCGACCATCTCGGGGCGCACCTCGGTCTCGCCGTGATAGGCGCGCAGATTTTCCACCGCGCGGCGAACCACTTCGGCTTCGGTTTCCGCTTCCGCCCGCCAGGTGGAACCGGGAATCAGCGTTCCGGCTTCAAAGCGTTTCATCAGCCTCCTCCTTCTATCGCAATTTCGAGGGGTGATGAGCAAAACGCCGGGGCGCGGAAAAGGTTCGGAAAAATGTCTCTCAGTCATCGTCGGGAAACAGGCCCAGCTCGGATAATCCCTCGATCCAACTGCTTTCCTCGCGCCGGATCACCCGCATCGGCACAATCCCGGTTTCTTCGCTGATCGCGTCGGCCAGGACGGTCGAGTGTGTGACCACCCAGACCTGGGTGCGCGCGGCGGCTCTGCCGATGGCTCGCGCCAGTGCCGGCAGCAGGTCCGGATGCAGGCTGGCTTCGGGCTCGTTGAGCGCGATCAGCGGTGGCAGGCGATAAGAGAGCAGGGCGCCCAGGAGTGCCAGGAATTGCAGCGTGCCGTCCGACAGCTCGGCCTGGGTGAAGGGTCGGTGCGCGAGTTCGGGAAAGGTGAGGGAGAAGCGGGCGTCCTTTGCCGGGGGCGGAACATTCAGCCTCGCGCCGGGAAAGGCGTGATCGATAGCGGCGTCTAGCTCGGTCGTGTCGCCGCGAATATGGGCCAGCGTGGCAAAGACCGCCGCCAGATTGCCGCCATCGGCGTCGAGCAGCGGCGCCGTCACCGCTAGGGAAGGGCGGCGGGCGGGGGCGTCCTTGTCGGTGCGAAAGCCGTGATAGAAGCGCCAGGATGCGAGCAGCTGGCGCGCCGCATCCACTTCCGGCAGTGTGCCGCGCAGCGCCGACAGCGCCGTTTCGCTGCCCAGAAGCGGGTCTTTCGCCTGTTGCCGCCGTCCCTCGTCGTCCCGATACCAGGCCGAAGGGCCGGCGCGTTCGAGCAGCGTCACCCGCTTGCCGCGCAGGGGCAAGGTCAGGGTTTCGCGCTTGATCTGCGCCTCTTCGGCAAAGACTGCGCCATATTTGGCGTCGCCGAAGCCGATCTCGACGCCATAGCGCAAGGTCGAGGCGCTCAGCGCCGCATCGCTCAACAGGCCCTCGAGCCCGATTTCGACCTCGAGGCGGGGCGATTCGCCGACCCGGCGCTTGCCGGCCCACAGCACCGAGGCGAGCCCGCCCTCGTGCGCCAGTCTCAGGCCGAGTTCGCCGGTCGCCGCGACATGCGCCAGCTCGAGCGCCCGATAGAGATTGGTCTTGCCCACGCCATTGGCGCCGACGAGCACGCTCAAGCGGCGCACGGGCATGCGCAACGTGCGGATCGATCGATAGCCCTTGATGGAAAGATCGGTGATGTTCAACCGCCCGTCGTCTCCATCGGCGTCATCAGGGCCAGCGCACCGCCGGCGGCATGGAGGAGAGAATCGAATTCACATTGCCCCCGGTCTTCAGCCCGAAAGTGGTGCCCCGGTCATAGAGCAGGTTGAATTCGACATAGCGGCCGCGACGCACCAATTGCTCGTCCCGCTCGGCTTCGGTCCATGCCGTCTCGAAATTGCGCCGCACCAGTTCCGGATAGATGGTGTCAAACGCCTCGCCCACCGCGCGGGTGAAGGCGAAATCGGCGTCCCAGTCGCCGGAATTGAAATGGTCGTAGAAAATCCCGCCGATGCCGCGCGGCTCGTTGCGGTGGGGCAGGAAGAAATACTCATCGCACCACGCCTTGAAGCGGTCATAGTCGACGCCCGGCCGCCCCTCGCAGGCGCTGCGCATGGCGGCGTGAAAATCGACGCTGTCGGGGTCGTCCTGGGTGCGGCGGCGGTCAAGCACGGGGGTCAGATCGGCGCCGCCGCCCCACCACTGCTTGCCGGTGACGATCATGCGCGTGTTCATGTGCACGGCCGGCACATGTGGATTCCAGGGGTGGATGATCAGCGAGATGCCCGAGCTCCAGAACCCGGTGCCCGCCTCGGTGCCTGGCATCTGCCGGGCGAAATCTTCGGAAAAATGTCCGTGCACGGTGGAGATGTGCACGCCCGCTTTCTCGAATACCCGGCCGTGCAGCATCGACATTTCGCCGCCGCCGCCTGCCGCGCGATCCCATGGGGTGCGCTCGAAGCGGCCGGGGGCCATGTCGGCATTGGGGCCGGCAACCGCGTCCTCGAGCGCTTCGAGGCTGGCGCAGATGCGGTCGCGAAGGGTACGGAACCAGGTGCTGGCGGTGGTTTTCTTGGTGTCGATATCGGCAGGAAGTGTCATGGGATCAGGACATGAACCCTCAGGCGAGCGCTGTAAAGCCCTCGATCTGTCGCATGGCTTCGCCGGCGATCATCGCTCCGGCCAGCGCCACATTGAGCGAGCGGCGCTCGGGTCGCATCGGAATGCGCACACGCAGGTCGGCCAGCGCCGCGATGTCGTCAGGCACACCGGCGCTCTCGCGGCCCAGCAGAATGATATCGCCGCTCGCATAGCGGGCCTCATAGGCCGATTCTGAAGCCTTGGTGCTCAGCAGCACCAGCCGCCGGTCGGCGGCGCGCCGCCAGGCGTCGAACTGCTCGAAATTGACGTGTTCGCGCAAGACGGCGTGCTCGACATAATCGAGGCCGGCGCGGGCCAGGGTCTTGGGGCTGATGGGAAAGCCGGCGGGGTGAATGACATGGACCGCCAGCCCAAGGCAGGCGCCGAGGCGCAGCAGTGTGCCGGTGTTGTTGGCGATGTCGGGCTGGTAGAGGGCGATGTCGATGCTCATGGGTCCGCCGATGGGAAATGGGAAGACCCGCAAATCGGGCTTGGCCCGGGTATAGTGTCGCAGTTGTGGGCTGTCACGAGGCCCAGACTGGACAAGCCCTTCCGACAGTGCAAAAAGAACCACACCTGACGGACCGCTTGAGGGCGCCCGGCGGTCGATTCTGCTTATGCAGGCGACTGTTCCGGTGCCGGCTCCGTCATTTGTGCATCGTACGGGGATACGGACCTTGGCCACGCAAGCAGAACATACAACCACGAACCGGCGGGATTTTCTCTACGTCGCCACCGGCGCGGTCGGCGCCGTTGGAACTGCGGCCGTGGTTTGGCCGCTGATCAATCAACTCAATCCGGACGCGTCCACGCTGGCTCTCGCGAGCATTCAGTATGACGTCGGTCCCATTGCCGAAGGGCAGTCGGTCACCATCATGTGGCGCGGCCTGCCGGTCTTCGTGCGTCACCGCACGGAAGCCGAGATCGCAGAGGCGAAGGCGGTTCCGCTGTCCGACCTCAAGGATCCGCAGACCGACGAGGAACGCACCAAGCCCGGTCACGAGCAGTGGCTGATCATGATCGCCAACTGCACGCATCTGGGGTGTATCCCGGTGGGCGATGCAGGCGATTTCGATGGCTGGTTCTGCCCTTGCCATGGCTCGCACTATGACACCGCCGGCCGTATCCGCCGTGGTCCCGCTCCGGCCAACCTCGTTGTGCCGCCTTATGAATTCATCAGCGATACGCTGGTCCAGATCGGTTAGTGGGGGCTTTTCCGATGTCAGAACATTCGACTTACGTTCCGGGAAATGCCGTTGAGAAGTGGCTGGACGACCGCCTGCCGGTGGTGCGCTTCGCCAAGGCCCATCTCATGGACTTTCCCACCCCGAAGAACCTCAATTACTGGTGGACCTTCGGCGCCATTCTGGTGATGTGCCTCGGCGTGCAGATCGTAACCGGCATCATCCTGGCGATGCACTACACGCCCAATACGGCGCTGGCGTTCGATTCGGTCGAGCATATCCGCCGCAACGTCAGCGGCGGCCGCGTCATTCAGGCCACCCACGCGGTGGGCGCGTCCATGTTCTTCGTGGCGCTCTATGTCCACATGTTCCGCGGTCTCTATTACGGCTCCTACAAGGCGCCGCGCGAGATCTTGTGGATCCTGGGCGTGCTGATCTTCATCCTGACCATGGCGACCGCCTTCATGGGCTACATCCTGCCGTGGGGCCAGATGAGCTTCTGGGGCGCGACGGTGATCTCCAATATCTTCACCGCCATTCCGCTGGTCGGCGAAAACATCAAGCAGCTGGTTCTGGGCGGGTTCGCCGTCGGCAATCCCACGCTCAACCGCTTCTTCTCGCTGCACTACCTGCTGCCCTTCGTCATCGCTGCCGTCGTGGCGCTCCACATCTGGGCGCTGCACGTTCCGGGCAATAACAACCCGGTCGGCGTCGAGGTGAAGGACAGCCGCGACACGATCCCCTTCCATCCGTATTATACGATGAAGGACCTGTTCGCGATGGTCCTGTTCATGATCCCCTTTGCCTGGTTCATCTTCTTTGCGCCGGACATTCTGGGTCACCCCGACAACTACATCATGGCCAACAGCCAGGTGACGCCGGCCCATATCGTGCCCGAATGGTACCTGCTGCCCTTCTACACCATCCTGCGCGCCATCGACTTCAACGTGCTGTTCATCGACTCCAAGCTGGGCGGCGTGATCGCCATGGGCGGCGCGATGGTCATGCTGCTGGTCGTGCCGTGGCTCGACACATCGAAGGTCCGCTCGGGCAATTTCCGCCCGATGTTCAAGTGGTTCTACTGGCTGTTCGTCATCAACTTCATTGGCCTGATGTATCTGGGCGCGCAGCCGGCGGAGGGCATCTATACGGTCCTGGCCAAGGTCTGCACCGCTTACTACTTCGTCTACTTCCTCATCGTCCTGCCGGTGTTGTCGCGGATTGAAACGCCCAAGCCCCTGCCAACCAGCATTTCCGAGAGCGTTCTCGGCAAGAATGCACACGCTTGATCGGGGCCGGTAACATGTTCAAATCCAAGTTCATCATCGCCGCTCTGGCTGTCGTCGTCGGTCTGTCCTCGGTTTCGGCGCAGGCCGCCGAAGGCGGGGCACCGATCCAGAAGCAGAACTGGTCGTTCGGTGGCATTTTCGGCACCTATGACCAGAACCAGCTGCAACGCGGCTTTCAGGTGTTCCGCGAAGTCTGCGCCAGCTGCCATGGCGCCCATCTCATTGCCTTCCGCAATCTGATGGAGCCGGGCGGGCCGCAATTCTCCGAAGCCCAGGTTCGCGCGCTGGCCGCCGAATATGAGGTCGCCGACCCCACCGCCGATGGTGGTGTGCGTCCGGCCGTTCCGGCCGATCGCTGGCCCTCGCCCTTCGCATCCGACCAGGATGCCCGCGATGCCATGGGCGGCGCGCTGCCGCCGGACTTCTCGGTGCTGGCCAAGGCCCGCGGCGTGACCGATCCGTTCCCCTGGTGGGTGACCAACTACTTCACCGGTTATCAGGAAGGCGGCCCGGACTACATCCACGCCCTGATGATCGGCTATCATGAGGAAGTGCCCCCGACGGCGCCGGAAGGCTTCGTTCTGGGTGATGGTCAGTATTACAACGACTACTTCCCCGGTCATGCCATCGGCATGGCGCCGCCGCTCTCGGATGGTTCGGTAACCTATGAGCCCGGCGAAGACGGCTCGACGGTTCCCGAAACCGTTGACCAGTATGGCAAGGACGTCGCGGCCTTCATGATGTGGATGGCCGAGCCGCACCTGGTGTCGCGCAAGCAGACGGGTTTTGCCGTACTGTTGTTCCTCGGGCTGTTCGCCGGCCTGATGTACGCCACCAAGCGCAAGCTCTGGGCCGGCATCGAGCACTGACCATCGGCCGCTTTGCGGTCCAAGGACATGCGCTCAAGTGCGAATATTCCAAAGGGGCCCGCCGGGCCCCTTTTCTTTGCGCACAATGGCGCAATACCCTTGTCATTGGCGGCGTTGGCCGCAATATTCAGCTCACCGTTCGTGTTGCCGACGAGGATAAAGCCATGTCCGCCATTCGCCTGGCCGTCACCGTGGTGAGCGCTGCCATCACCGTCAGCCGCCATCCGGCCGTGCGGGCGGGCATTCAGGCCGTGGCCAACAATCCCAAGGCGCGTGACGCGGCGATCAACGCAACCCGCAGCGTCGCCTATAATGCCGGCGTCATCGCCCGCCATATCGTGGGCCGCCGCACTCCCTGATCTTTCCTCAGCCAAGGCTTTCCATGTCGCTCGACCTCAAGTCGCTCGTCCGCACGATTCCGGACTATCCCAAGAAGGGCATCCTGTTCCGCGACATCACCACGCTGATCGAGCACCCCGGTGGTTTCAAGGAAAGCGTCGAGCGAATCGCCGCCGCCCATCGCGGGCAGGGGATCACCCATGTTGCCGGCATCGAGGCGCGCGGCTTCATTTTCGGCGCTGGCGTCGCCATCGCGCTGAGCGTCGGCTTCATTCCGATCCGCAAGAAGGGCAAGCTGCCCGGCGAAACCATCGGGCAGAACTATGCGCTCGAATATGGCGTCGACACCATCGAGATCCATGCCGATGTCATTGGCGCCCACGACAAGGTGTTGCTGGTCGATGATCTGATCGCCACGGGCGGCACGGCCATCGCCGCTGTCGGCCTGCTCCGCCGCACCGGCGCGACGGTGGCCGGCGCGGCCTTCGTCATCGATCTGCCCGATCTGGGCGGCGCCGACCGGTTGCGTGCCGAACAGGTCACGGTGCAGTCCCTGATCGAGTTCGATGGGCACTGATTGCCTCCGCCGGGCGCCGCCACGGCGCCCGGGCATTGCTCACGCCGCGCTGCGCTGTGTCTCCCGCGCGTCGCGCCGGTCCACGAGACAGAACTGATTGCCTTCCGGATCGCGCATCACCGTATAGGTGGGCAGCACGCGCTCGACGCTGGCGCCAATGGCCTTGAGCCGCTCGACCTCGGCGGCGCGGTCGCCGGCGTCGATGTCGAAATGCACGCGATTATTGTCGTGGCGCCGTCCCTCGACATTCTGGAAACACAGTGATGGTCCCGGCCCGTCGACCATCACCGTGGGGTCGGTGTCTGGCGTGAACCCGAGCGCGGCGAGCTTGGCGATCTCGACATCGTCATAGGGCCGCACGGCGTAGCCATCGAGCAGGCTGGCCCAGAATTTGGCCAGAACGGCCGGCTTGTCGCAGTCGAAGACGATTTCGTGGATGGCTCCCATGGCCCATCTCCTTGGCTTCCTTTTCCCCTGGTTAACCAGAAAATGCGGCAAGACTCGTGCCGCAACGTGGCAAGCTGCGGCAAGGGGGGCCGTGGCCCCTCCCGCACGCTCAGTTTTTGCGGCTCTCCTGCGCCAGCAGGCTTTCCAGCGTCGGGACCGGTGCCGGTGGCGGCGCTTTCTTTGGCGGCTGTTTGCCGGTGGGCGGTTGCTGCGTCCCGTGGCGGGGAACGCTGTGATTGCGCTGGATGGGTTGGGGACGTTGATGCGGATTTTTGGGCATGAGTTTTCCTTTCCGCCCGGCACGCTTGTGGGGGCGGTTCTTGAAAAAATAGCGATGCGCAACGAGCGCGGGAAAACGGCGTTCGACGCGAGGCGATGACGACGCGTGGGGAGCAGCGATGCAATTTGGGGAAAGGACGCCTATTCAGGCGGTCAGGTCGTCCCTCGATCCGGCGTCACACCGACACTCTCCATGAGCAGGCCGCGCCCTGGTGACAGGGTGGGGCGATGGCTCGGAAGCGTCCTGGGTGACTGTTCAGATCATTTGGGAGCAAAACCTCGTTCTTGAAGGAACGGAGAAAGCATAGAAAAAGCGGCGGGCCGGGTCAACCGGTCCACCGCCAGAGCTGTTTTAAAGCCGATCAGGGCTCGAGCTGACCCCGTTTGGGGTCCTGTTCGGCGCTGATATTGGGCTCGTTGCGGGTCTTCCACAGCGAGTAAAACACGCCGGCCGCCAGGATCGAAATGGTCAGGCCCAGCGAGATCGCCGTGGGAACGTGATAGCCGAACGGCACCAGACAGATCTTGAGACCGATCATCACCAGAATGATGGCCAGCGAGATCTGCAGATAGCGGAAGCGGTTCATCGCCGCCGCCAGCGCGAAGTAAAGGGCGCGCAGACCCAGAACGGCAAAGATATTGGACGTGTAGACGATGAACGTATCCTGCGTCACCGCAAACACGGCGGGCACGGAATCGACGGCAAAGATCAGGTCGACGATTTCCACCATGATCAGGGCCACGGCGAGCGGCGTCAGCCAGGTGACGATCTTGCCGGTATTGGGGTGAGGCGCCTTGATCGTAAACCGACGGCCATGCAGCTCCTTGGTGATGCGGAAGCGCCTGTTGAGGAACTGGAAGATCTTGTTGTCTTCCATGTTCGGCTCTTCATCCTCATGGCGGAACATGCGGATGCCGGTGAAGATCAGGAAGGCGCCGAAGAACAGCAGGATCCAGCTGAACTGGTAGACAAGGGCAGCGCCGACGCCGATCAGGATGGCGCGGAAGGCGATGACGCCCAGAATGCCCCAGAACAGCACGCGATGCTGATAAAGCCGGGGGATTTGCAAAAAGCCGAAGATGGTGGCGATGACGAACATGTTGTCCATCGCCAGCGATTGCTCGATCAGATAGCCGGTATAAAATTCGAGTCCGGCCTGCGCACCGCGCTGAAACCAGACCCAGGCGCCGAAAGCGACGGCGATGAGGACATAAAAGCCGTAGAGCAGCAGGCTTTCCTTGGCTTCGATCTCGTGCTCATCCCGGTGCAGGATGCCAAGGTCGAAGACCAGAAGCCCGATCACGATCGAGATGAACGCGATCCAGAAATAAACGGGGGTGCCTAGAAAATCACCCGACAGGGCGGCAAGAAGCGTTTCCATCGCCGGACCTTCTCCATGTAACTTGGTGGAGCAGCTCCGACATCGTCACGGTGAATCCATGACCAGAGGGGCCCGGCGCTGCCCCTCTAAAATGCGCAAATGAACGAAAAGTTCAACCCCCCGGTTTGTGAGGAGGGAGGCAACCCCCTCGGATGGGGCGTGATTTCTCTTCCCGCCTCGCTTCCGTCGTCATTGCCCGGCACGTGCGGGCAAACCCTGTCGCCGCCGCAGGGATCAGCGGGATCAAACACTTAAAGCGCAAAGAGCTGATCTGAAAGAAACGCGCCGTGCCTCAGCGCGGCGTGCACAACATGACGATGGCCTGGGCGGTTTCCAGTTGCAGCGCAACCCCGTAATTGGGGTCGCTGATGGTGCGGCCGGCATGGATGCCGGCATTGGCGCGCAGATTGCCGTCATTGATGCCGACGCCATCCTGATAGGGCGTCGTCGTGCCGGTGCCCGAATTGGGGTCGCCGGGCGTGCGCGAGGCCCAGCCATAGACCTGGCCGTAAATGGTCAAGATGCCGGCGCGGTTCGAGGTCGCGTCACGACAGCTCCAGTTTCCCTGATAGGTCTGGGCCAGCGTGGGCGTGGCAAGGGCGGCAAACAGCGAAAGGGCAAGGGCGAATCGGCGCATGAGAGCAGATTGCCGGGCCGCCCTCGCGCTTTCAAGTGCCGCGCTTCAAGCGCGGCCCGATGATTGGCAGGCGGCTCAGCGCCAGCAGCAATCGCAGTTTGAGCGGCATGCGGTAGTCGCGCAATTTGGAAAAGCCCACCAGCTCGGCGCGATAGACCAGTTCGCCGCGCTGGTTGGTCGCCGTCAGCCGGTTGAACAGCAGGCCCCAGCCGGGCAGCGAATTGGAAGGGCGCTTGCTGGTCACGACAAGTTCATAGGTCACCGTGTCGCCCGGGCGCACCGGGGCTTTGAAGTCCATCGAATTGACGCCGGGGGAGGGGCCGGACGTGCCTGGTTCTTCGCCGAGGGCGCGCAGGCGTTCGGCTTCGGCATCGAGTGCATCGACCATTTTGCGATGCCCCAGGCTCACCGTGTGCCAGCCGCTGGCCACCAGTCCGCCGAAATGGCTGTGCCTGGCCGCTTCCGGGTCGATGTGGAAATATTGCGGATCATAGAGCGTGGCGAAGCGGATGATCTCCTCGGCCGAAAAAGTGTGGCTGCCGAGAGGAAAGGCTTCGTCGATGACTATATCTTCAAACCAGCGCGTCATGCCACGGCCTCGCGGCATTCGACCAGATTGGCGAGGCGCATGGTCAGCACCTGCGTATCATCCTGATTGCGGATGTCGAAATCGAGGGTGACGATGCCCCATTTGGGGTGGCTGCCGGAGCGGCGCAGGCCGGCAATGGTCACCGTGCCACCGATCGTGTCGTTCACCATCACCGGCTTCTTCCATTTCAGATCGGTGAAACCCAGCCCGCCGCAGGAAGCGACCTTGGAGAGGAAACCGTCGACCAGCATGCGCAGGCTCAGCGCTCCCGTTTGCCAGCCGCTCGAGGACAGCCCGCCCAACAGGCTCGCCTTGGCCGCCGCTTCATCGAGGTGAAACGGGAAGGGGTCGAATTCGCGGGCAAAGGCAAAGATCATCTCCTTGCTCACGGTGGTTTTGCCCAGGACGATCACTTCGCCTTCCGCGAGGTCCTCGAAATGGCGCCGGTCTTGGGTGACAGGATTGGTCATCGTCTTTCCCTATGCGTCAATCGTGGTTTTGCCATGTGGACGGTGAGAAAGGCAAGGCTGCTAATTGCCCGCCCGCCGTCCTGCCGCCCGAAACTCCAGCGGGGCGACGCCGCGCCGGCGGCGCAAGACCTTGGCCAGATAGTTCCCGTCGGAAAATCCGGTTGCCGCGGCGATTTCCGCCACGCTCAACTCGGTCGCCAGCAGCAGGCGCTCGACCCGTTCCAGGCGCTTTTCCAGCACATATTCGGCCGGCGCGGTGCCGATGGCGGCGGTAAAGCTGCGGACGAAATGGGCGCGGCTCATCTGGGCGATGGTGGCGAGGCGCTCGACCGGCAGTGGCGTGGCGATATGGCTTTCGACATGGGCCAGCGCGCGGGCCAGGGCGGGCGCCAGCGGGCGCTCGGGTGCCGGGCGGCTGCCGAAGACGCTGTCGTGCAGCGTGGCCATCGCCGCATAGGCGGCGCTGGAGGCCTGGCCGGGCGACGGCTCGGCGGCGGTGAGCAGACTAAGGCATGACGCGGCGAGACGATCGATTTCGTCGGGCGACAGATCCAGCACCGGGCCGGAGTGATCAAGTATCTGCCGCGCCAAGCGCAGAGCCTCGCGCCCGTTGAGGAGCAACCAGAAATATTCCCATCGCCCGCCGCGCTCCAGCCAATAGCGATGCGCATGCGGCATGGTCACCAGCATGGTGCGGCCGGGCGTCAGCCGATGCAGCGTGCCGGCGAAATCCAGCCGGCCCTCGCCCAAAGTGGTGTGCTGCATGACCAGAAACGGCGCGGTGCCGCGTTGCAGCCCGTCCCAGGAATAGACCTCGTTCATGCGCTGCTCATAGCCGGCGCCCGCCGCCATGCAGTGCAGCGGCGCCATGCTGCGGAGGGGGGTCAGCGCTCGGATGTCGTGGCCGTGGTCGAGAAGCTGGGAGAGCACAAAATTACCCGCGTTCGCACAAGCTTTCTTTAGCACGCACCCGCGCTCAACGCTAGCAATGTGCTCACCAACAGGCACATCTGCGTCACGCGGGAGGCACGCAATGTCATTCAAAGTTACCGTTATCGGCGCTGGCTCGGTCGGTTTTACCAAGACGCTGATTTCGGACCTGCTCAAGGTTCCCGAATTCGCTGATGTCGAATTCGCGCTGACCGATATCAATCCGCAAAACCTTGATATGGTTCGACAAATTATCGAAACCATCGTTGCGGTGAACAAGCTGCCGGCCAAGGTGAGTGCCACCACCGACCGGCGCGAGGCGATTTCCGGCGCCCGCTACATCATGTCCTGCGTCCGCGTCGGCGGTCTGGAGGCTTTCGCCAGCGACATTTCCATCCCGCTCAAATATGGCGTCGACCAATGCGTCGGCGACACGATCTGCGCCGGGGGCATTCTCTATGGGCAGCGCAACATTCCCGTTATTCTCGATTTCTGCAAGGATATCAGGGAGGTAGCCGAGCCCGGCGCGCTGTTCCTCAACTATGCCAACCCGATGGCCATGAACACTTGGGCGGCCGAGAAATATGGCGGCGTCAATGTCGTCGGCCTCTGCCACGGCGTCCAGCACGGCGCCCACCAGATCGCCCAGGTGCTCGGCGTCGAGGACAGCGAACTCGACTATATGTGCTCGGGCATCAACCATCAGACCTGGTATGTCGACATCCGCGCCAAGGGCCGCAAGATCGAGAAAGATGAGTTGATTGAAGGGTTTGAACGGCACCTGGTCTATTCCAGGCAGGAGAAGGTCCGCATCGACGTCCTCAAGCGCTTCGGCGTCTACTCGACCGAAAGCAATGGCCATCTTTCCGAATATCTGCCCTGGTATCGCAAGCGCCCGGACGAAATCGGCCGCTGGATCGACATGAGCGATTGGATTCACGGCGAAACCGGCGGCTATCTGCGCTATTCCACCGAGCGCCGAAACTGGTTCGAAACCGATTTCCCGATGTTCAAGGAGCAGGCCAACAAGCCGCTTGCCGACCATAAGCGCACCAGCGAGCACGCCAGCTACATCATCGAGGCGCTGGAAACGGGCCGTGTCTATCGCGGCCATTTCAATCGCAGAAACAATGGCATCATAACCAATCTGCCCGCCGACGCCATCATCGAGAGCCCGGGCTATGTCGACCGCTTCGGCATCAATATGATCGAGGGCATCACCCTGCCGACCGCCTGCGCCGCCACCTGCTCGGTGTCGGTTTCGGTGCAGCGCCTGTCGGTCGAGGCGGCGATGAACGGCGATATCGACACGCTCAAGCTTGCCGTGCTGCACGATCCGCTGGTCGGCGCGATCTGCACCCCCGACGAGGTCTGGGCGATGGTCGATGAAATGGTCGTCGCCCAGGCGCAGTGGCTGCCGCAATATGCCGACGCCGTGCCGGCTGCCCGTGAGCGTCTCGCCAAATCCACCATCAAGACCCGCGACTGGGACGGCGCCGCCCGCAAGCGCGTCCGCTCGGTGGAGGAATTGCGCGCAACGGGTGGCGCACATCACTGATCCAACGCGCTTTTTTCTGGCGTTCCCTGGCCCCCGGTTCCTCCGCCGGGGGCTTTTTTATGACCGGAGTTTTCGTCTTTTCGAGGAAAAATTCCGGATTTCACAGGAGCGCTTGCCGCGCTCCGTTCGGCAAAATAGCCTGTGCGGGGGAGGACCAATGCATGGCAAAGCCGGCACATTTCGTTATCGTGGGCGGAGGCACAGCGGGCTGGATCGCCGCCTTCATCATCCAGGACGAGGCGCGTCGCCGCGGTTTCGATTTCAAGATTTCGGTGGTTGAAAGCTCGCGCATTCCCACTGTCGGCGTCGGCGAGGCGACGACCGCCGCATTCCGCGTCCTGCTCAGGCATTTCGGTATCGACGAGTTCGAATTCTTCCGCAAGACCGATGCCAGCTTCAAGCTCGGCATTCGCCATGAGGACTGGCGGCGAAAGGGATATACCTATTATGGTCCGATCGATGATCCGCACCTCGTCGTGCAGCCGCCGCCTGGCGCGCCGTCGGACTATCTCAATGTCTATGCTGTCGCGGCCGGCCGCCCGGTGCAGGACATGCATCTGTTTCAGCCGCTGCTGGAGCAGAAAAAGGCGCCCTATGCGCTAAAGCCGGATGGGTCGCTGATCCCGCTCGGGCCGTTTCACCACGCCTTTCACTTCGATCAGGCGCTGGTGGGCAAGTTTTTTGCCAGCAAATCGAAGGGGGTCGACAAGGTCGACGCCATGGTCGCCGGGGTCGAGCGCAACGGCGAGACCGGCGACATCACGGCACTGGTGCTGGACGACAATTCCCGCCTCGAGGGCGATTTCTTCATCGACGCTACCGGCTTTCGCAAGCAGATCATCGTCAAGGCGCTGGAAGCGCCGTGGAAATCCTATGCGCATGAACTGCCGGTCAACCGGGCGTTGCCGTTCTGGATCGACCGCAAGGACGGCGAGGAACTGGCCAATTACACGCGCGCCTGGGCGCAGAGTTCGGGCTGGATGTGGCAGATCCCAACTCGTACGCGCTATGGCTGCGGCTATGTCTATTCCGACGAATTCTCGACGCCCGAACAGGCGAAAGACGAAGTCGAGCGTGTTCTCGGTCATGAGATCGAGGTGCGCGGTGATATTCGCTTCCAGATCGGCCGGCTGGAACAAGCCTGGATCGGCAATTGCGTCGCGGTGGGGCTTTCATCGAGTTTTCTCGAGCCACTCGAATCCACCTCGATCCACGGCACCATCGTGCAGATGATGCTGTTCGCCCAGCGCTATATGGATGAACCGGGCAAGATCACCCCAGCGGCGCGCGACGACTATAATGCGCGGGTCGGGCGGCAGGTCGATGATTTCCGCACCTTCGTCAACACGCACTATGTCACCGAGCGCGACGACACCCCGTTCTGGCGCGAGGTGCGGGCCAATCGCATCCACCCCGAGACGAAGGAACGGCTCGCCCGCTGGCAAAGGGAAATGCCGCGCCACGACCATTTCGCCAGCTATCTGGGCGGCCTGCCGCATATCGAAACGCAATTGCATTATCCCGTGCTCAACGGGCTGGGGCTGCTCGATCAGTCCGTGGCGCGGCGCGAAATGGAAGCCAATCCGAAATTGCGGCGTTTTGCGCAGGAGACTTTCGATGGTCTCGTCCGCGAATATCGCGCCGCAGCGAACCAGGCCCTGGGCCATGCGGAGTTCCTGCGGATCGTGCAGGAGATGGCGTGACCGAATGGACTCCCTTCATCCTGGCGGTGCTGGCCTTGCTGGCAACGCCGGGCCCCACCAATACGCTGGTCGCAGCCAGTGGTGCCCAGCGGGGCGTGGCGCGCTCCCTGCCGCTGCTTCTGGGTGAACTGGGCGGCTATGCCATCGCCATCACCGCCTGGACAGAGATCGTCGGGGCCGCGGCCGTCCGCCAACCGCTGGTGCCGCTGGTCGCCAGGCTGGTCGCGGTGGCATTCCTCGCCTGGTCTGCCTGGAAACTCTGGAGCAATGCCGGCCGGTCGGACCTAGCGCAGCGCGGCATCACCCTTGGCCGGGTCTTTGCCACCACGCTGATCAATCCCAAGGCGCTGGTCTTCGCCTTCGCCATTTTTCCGGCGGCGGGGTTTGTCGGGCGGCTTGCCTTTCTGGGCGTCTTTGCCTTGCTGGTGATCGCGACGGCCATCGGCTGGATGATGTTGGGGGCTCTGGCGCAAAAGGGCTCGGCGGGCCTGCTCACCTCATCGCGGGTCGATAAGATCACGGCGGTGGTCCTGGCGGTATTCGCCGCGCTGCTTGCCGTGCAGACATTGCGCTGATGCGCCTTGGCGCATTGACATCAAGGCCAATCCGACCCAATTGGAGCCCAATCTATTCCCGGAGTTCCCCATGGGCTTTAAAATGGGCATCGTCGGCCTGCCGAATGTCGGCAAGTCGACGCTTTTCAACGCATTGACGCGCACTGCCGCCGCGCAGGCCGCCAATTTCCCGTTCTGCACCATCGAGCCCAATGTGGGCGAGGTTTCGGTGCCCGATGCGCGTCTGGAAAAGCTTGCCGCCATCGGCAAGTCGATCAATGTGCTGCCGGCGCGGATGAGCTTTGTCGATATTGCGGGCCTCGTCAAAGGTGCTTCGCAGGGTGAAGGGCTGGGCAACCAGTTCCTGGCCAATATTCGCGAAACCGACGCCATTGCTTATGTGCTGCGTTGCTTCGAGGATTCCAACGTCATCCATGTGTCCAATCGCGTCGATCCGCTGGCTGATGCGGAAGTGGTCGAAACCGAATTGATGCTGGCCGATCTCGAAAGCCTCGAAAAGCGTCGCGCCGGGGTCGAGAAAAAGTCCAAGCAGGGGGACAAGGACGCCAAGCTGACGCTGGACCTCATCGATCGTGCCATCGTGCTGCTGCGGGACGGCAAGTCGGCCCGTTTCGTCGAGCGCGACGCCGAGGAGGAAAAGGCGTTCGAGGAACTGCAACTGCTGACCTCCAAGCCCGCCCTCTATGTCTGCAATGTCGATGAAGGCTCGGCGGCCGAAGGCAATGCGCTCAGCGCCAAGGTCGTGGACTATGCCAAGGCCAACGATGCCGGCGTCGTCATCATCTCGGCCGAAATCGAAAGCCAGCTGGCGCAGTTGCCCGATGCCGAGCAGGCCGAATATCTCGAATCGCTGGGTCTGCACGAGCCGGGCCTCAACCGGCTGATCCGTGAAGCCTATGATCTTCTCGGCCTGCAGACCTATTTCACCGTCGGCCCGAAAGAAACCCGCGCCTGGACCATCCACAAGGGCGACAAGGCCCCGCAGGCGGCCGGTGTGATCCACTCCGATTTCGAGCGCGGATTCATTCGCGCCCAGACCATCGGTTTCGAGGATTTCGTCACGCTGGGCGGTGAAGTCGCGGCCAAGGAAGCTGGCAAGGCGCGCGACGAAGGCAAGGAATATGTCGTCAAGGATGGCGACGTGATGCTGTTCAAGTTCAATACCTGAGATCGGCGACGTCGCCCTGAAAACGCGCCGGTGCAGCGGGTTTTGCTGCGCCGTGCCGACCACATCCAAAAAAGGCCGCCCACGAGGCGGCCTTGCTTATTGGCCCTTGCGTGACCAACGGGACAAATCCGGTGGTGACGAACACCGCAAAGATCGGATCCATGTGAACATGCTCTGCTTTTCGTGTCGCCGGTTTTGGCTCGCCGTCAGCCGATCGTGTCCTTGCGCATCTGGCTCGGCGTCATGCCATAGGCCTTGCGGAAATGCTCGTAGAACTGGGTCTGGCTGACGAAGCCGGACTGGAAGGCGATGTTGGCGATGGAGAGGCTGCCGTCGAACAACAGGCTGCGGGCGCGGATGAGGCGCATGCGGGTGACGAATTTCTGCACCGAGATATGCATGACCTTGGTGAAGAGGTTGGTGGCATAGTTGGGGTGCAGCCCGACGACGCGGGCAATGTCCTCGGCGGTCAGGGGATCGGTGATGTTTTCCACGATATGGCGGACCATGCGCACCACGTAGCGCACCGGTGACGTTGTGCGCGTGCGCACGCCGGTCTTTTCCACCCAGGCGGGCAGCAGGGTGTCCCAGCCGGTAATGGCGGCGCGACGGAACATGGTGGCGATTTCGGCACGGACGAGGTCGGTGCGCAGGGAATTGCCGCTGCGATAGTCGGTATGCCAGCGCTCCAGCGTCTCGAGCCCAATGCATTCGGGCTTGAGCTGGATGACGCCGCCACCCATCAGCGTTTCGGTGAGACGCCCCAGTTGCGGCATTTCAAGAAAGGCATCCATCGGCAGGTAGATATTGAGCTGCCGCCCGTCGCCGACGCCGTTGAGGGCCACCGTCTGGTGGGGAATGCCGGCCCAGAAGGCAACGAGGCAATCGGCCTCGACGCTGATCGGACCGCCATCGAACACATAGTCCATGCGGCCCTTGGTGAGCCAGTTGAACTCGATATGCCCGTGGCTATGGGGCTGCGGCATGATCTGCGGGGGAAAAGCGCGGATGCCGAATCTGCCGAAAGCCTTGCCCGATGCATAAAAGCTTCGGTCTGGGCGTGGGGTGGGGCGGGGGGCCTTTTCCCGTGGCCGGACGGGGGTGAGGCCGGTTTCATCAATCATACTTATCAGCGATCTTCTTAGAAACCCGGAATTAGTCTCTATCATTCCGGATTGCTTCGCGGCTGGCAAGTCGTAGGTTCAAAGTTGCGTGGGGTGGGACCAATGGGAGTGTCTGATCCGCAGCGATAAGCGCTGAGCCCCACAGCAATGGGAGGTTCTATTGAGAAGACATACTTATGCCCTTGGCGGGGCAGGCTTGCTGCTGTCCGTGTCCATGCTGGCCATTCCGGCGCAGGAGCTGACCGGCGAATTGCCCGATCCGCCCGAATTTGCCGCGCAGAGCGAGCCGAACTTCGTTTCGGTCGGCGACATCCTCGAATACAAGGCGCTGCCCGAATATCACGAGCCCGCTTGGGTGACGTCCAAATATGTCGATGCCGGCACCCTGCCGCCGGTGGCCGAGCGCCTGCCCAAGGAGCCGATGGTCTACAAGGCCGGCAACATGCCCGATGGCATCGGGGTTTATGGCGATACGATGCGCCACGTCATCGGTGGCCGGCCGGAAGGCTGGAACTATATCGGTGGCCAATCCCAGGGCTGGGGCGGCATCGATATCGGGCTTTCCGAATGCCTGACGCGCACCGGGCCGCTGTTCACCGTCAAGGCGGATGAGCTCGAGCCGCTGCCGAACCTGGCCAAGAGCTGGGAGTGGTCCGAGGACGGCAAACAGCTGACCATGCACCTGATCGAAGGGGCAAAATGGTCCGATGGCGACCCGTTCGATACCGAAGATCTGATGTTCTACTGGAACGATCACATCCTCGATCCCAATGTCAGCCCGCTCAATGGCGGCACGCCGGAAACCTTCGGGGTCGGCACGACGCTGGAAGCGGTCGACGCCTACACGGTCAAGTGGACCTTCAAGGAAGCCTTCCCCACCCAATATCTCTACGCCATGGCCTATGGCACCTTCTGCCCCGGCCCCAGCCACATCCTCAAGCCGCAGCATCCGAGCTACTCGAGCAATACCTACGAGCAGTACAAGAACGCTTTCCCGCCCGAGTACATGAATATTGCGGTGATGGGCGCCTGGGTGCCGGTTGAATATCGCCCCGACGACATCGTCGTGATGCGGCGCAATCCCTATTACTGGAAAGTCGACGAGGCCGGTAACCAGCTGCCCTATCTCAACGAGATGCATTATCGCCTCTCGACCTGGGCGGACCGTGACGTTCAGGCCGTGGCCGGCTCGGGCGACTTCTCCAATCTCGAACAAGCCGAAAGCTATGTCGAAGCCCTGCGTCGCTCCGCTGAGGCGACGGCGCCGGCCCGTCTGCAATTTGGTGCGCGCACCATCGGCTATACGCTCGATCTCAATCTGTCCGGCAATGGCTGGGGCGAGCCCGATGCGCGTGGCCAGGCCATTCGTGAGCTGAACCGCAATCTCGATTTCCGCAAGGCGGTTTCAATCGCCATAGACCGCCAGCGTCTCGGCGACTCTCTCGTCCGTGGCCCGTTCACCGCCATTTATCCGGGCGGGCTCTATGCGGGCACGGCCTATTACGACAAGGCGTCGACGGTCTACTTCCCGCACAATTTGGCGGCGGCGAATGCGCTGCTCGACGGGCTGGGGCTTGTCGATACCGATGGCAATGGCGTGCGCAACCTCGCCAATGGCGGCGCGGATGTGGAGATCACGCTGCTGGCGAACACCGACTATGCGACCGATTCGAACCTGGCCGAAGGCGTGATCGCGATGATGGAGCCGCTCGGCATCCGCGTCATCGCCAATTTCCAGGCCGGCAATGCGCGTGACGACATGCATCAGTCGGGGCAGTTCGACTGGCATGTGCGGCGCCAGGGTTCCGAAATGGTGTCGGTGGTGCAAGGCACCTCGGCGTTGGCTCCGACCGGGCCGCGCATCCATGCGTTCCACCGTGGCGGCTCCGACGGCACCGTCGATCTTCTGCCCTTCGAGCAGGAAATGGTGAATGTGGTGAATGCCTTCATCGCCACCAGCGACAATGCCGAACGCGCCGAGCTGATGAAGCAGTATCAGCATCTCTACACCGAGAATGTCTACTCGGTCGGCCTCACGCAGTATCCGGGGGCGCTGATCATCAACAAGCGCTTCGCCAATATCCCCGACGGCGCGCCGATCTTCATGTTCAACTGGGCGGAAGACAATATCATCCGCGAACGCGTGTTCGTGCCCGAAGAGGCCCAGGGCGGGTATGAACTGCACCCCGAAACGCTGCCGGGTGCTCCCGGCGGTGCCGGTCCGGTGTGATCTGAAAGACAGGGGGGCGGTGGTTACCGCCCCTCACCCCGCCCCTCTCCCCGGAGGGGCGAGGGGACCAACTCAGTGACCTTGGTAAAATCGTGCCCGCATGCGCGATCCGCCCCTCCGGGGAGAGGGCCAGGGTGAGGGGGTCTTCCCCTAGTCGATGAGGGCCTTATGCTTCGCTTTCTGTCCTTTCGAATTCTCGGCGCGATACCGTTGCTGTTCCTCCTCAGCGTGGTCACCTTCGCCATCATTCAGGCGCCGCCGGGCGACTATGCCGACTATATCAGGTCGATGCTGATCAATCAGGGTGGGGTCAGACCTGACCTGGCCGAGCTGCAGGCCGAAGCCTATCGAGAGGCCAACGGGCTCAATGACCCGATCATCGTCCAGTATTTTCGCTGGATTTTCGGAATCGTGACGCGCTTCGACTTCGGGCACTCACTCTATTACAACAAGCCAGTGGGCAATGTGATTGCCGAGCGCCTGCCGCCGACCATCGCCTTGGCGCTGGTGTGCCATATTCTGGCGTCGATACTGGGCATTGGCCTGGGGATCATCGCGGCAACCCGCCAATATTCGTGGACCGACACGATCCTGGGCATCATCTCCTTCATGGGCATGACGATCCCACGGTTCCTGCTCGCCATCATCATCATGTATGTGCTGGTGTTCCGCATCGGCGTGAATGAGATCGGTAGCTTCAATTCCGCCTATTGGGGTGGTCAGCCCTGGGGCTGGGGGCGGTTCGCCGATCTAGTCGCCCATGTCTGGCCGGTGGTGTTCATCGCCACCTTTGGTGGCCTTGCCTATAATATGCGGGTGATGCGGGCCAATCTGCTCGATGTGCTCAATAGCCAATATGTCGAGACGGCGCGCGCCAAGGGCCTGCCGGAAGGCGCGGTGATCATGAAGCACGCCGTGCCCAATGCGCTGCACCCGCTGGTGGCCTATCAGGGCGTTGTCCTGCCTTACATGCTCACCGGCGAGATCGAAGTCGCCATCGTGTTCGGCCTCGCCACGGTCGGCCCGGCCATTGTCGGCTCGATGGGGGTCGGCGACGTTTTCGTCACCGCCAGCTTCATGCTGGTTCTCGCCACGACGCTGATCATCGGCAATATCATCGCCGATCTGCTGCTGGTCGCGCTCGACCCGCGCGTTCGTCTGGGAGGACAAACCGAATGAGCGCGCCCGATACGCATTCCTCGATTCCCTTGCCGAGCGATGTCGCCGCTGGCCCCGCCCCCACAGGCGCCGAAGAGGCCGACGTGGCTCCCGCGGTCACGCGCTTCGGCTCGGGCAACGAAACCTATGCCGCGCTGGTGTGGCGGCGCTTCCGGCGCTCGATCATGGGCATGATCGGGCTGGTGCTGGTGGTGATGCTGCTGATGGTCTCGGTCTTCGCCGATTTCTTCGCGCCGATGGACCCCAAGGCGACCAACCTGCCTTTCGCCCCGCCCGATCTTATCGCCTTTGAAGATCCCGAAGGTAATTTCAGCCTGATCCCCTATGTTTATCCTATTGGGGATACGGGGGAATTCGACCCGGTGACCTATCAGCCCCTGACGGGGGCGATGAAGGACAATCCGACACCGACCGGTTTCTTCGTCCAGGGATATAGCTACCAATTGCTCTGGTTGATCCCGACCAATATCCACTTCTTCGGCTCGACCGATGGTCGCCCGATCCAGTTGCTGGGAACCGACAAATTCGGTCGCGATATTCTTTCGCGCGGTATCGTCGGATCGCGGATTTCCTTGACCATCGCCCTGGTGGTGGTGGCGCTGACCACGACGGTGGGGACGCTGATCGGCATCAGCTCCGGCTATATCGGGGGAAGGCTCGATGCCTGGGTGCAGAAATTCGTCGAGTTCGTGCTCGCCTTCCCGCAATTGCCGCTCTATCTCGCGCTGACCTCGCTGATCCCGGTCACGGCGCCGTCCAATGTGTTCCTGACCTTCGTCATTTTCGTCATGGCGGTGTTGGGCTGGGCGCAATTGAGCCGTGAAGTGCGCTCGAAAACCCTGTCGCTGGCGCGGATCGACTATGTGCGGGCGGCCATCGCGGTGGGATCGTCGGATGGGCGGATCATCACCCGCCATATCCTGCCCAATGTGCTGAGCCACATCATCGTCTCGGTGACCCTGGCCATTCCCAGCGTGGTGCTGCTCGAGAGCTTCCTGGGTTTCCTCGGCTTCGCGGTCAAGCCGCCGCTGATTTCCTGGGGGCTGATGCTGCAGGATACCGGCACGTTCTCGGTGATTGGCTCGTATCCATGGATCCTGTCGCCGGTGATCTTCGTGCTCATCACCGTGTTTGCCTTCAACGCGCTGGGTGACGGCCTGCGCGATGCCATCGATCCGTATTGAGGTGCCGCAGATGAGACAGAGCAATTTCGCTCCCCCCGAACGCCTCGATCTCGGACAGCATGGCCGCGACCTGATCCTCGACGCGCGCAATGTGGCGGTGGATTTCAAGGTCGAGGGCGGCGTCGTCCATGCGGTGCGCAATGTGTCGTTCCAATTGCACAAGGGCGAGACCATCGCTCTCGTCGGCGAAAGCGGCTCGGGCAAGTCGGTGACGGCGCGCACGCTGATGAAACTGCTCACCAAGCGGGCGAGCATCGGCAAGGATACGCGCATCACCCTGTCCGGCAAGGACGTGGTGGCGATGAGCGACAAGCAGATGCGCAAGCTGCGCGGCAACGACCTCGCCATGATCTTCCAGGAGCCGATGAGTTCGCTTAACCCGGTCTATACGATCGGCCAACAGATCTGCGAGATCATTCACCTGCACAATCGGGTGTCGCGCAGCCAAGCCATGGCGAGGGCGGAGAAGCTGCTCGAGGAGGTGCAGATCCCCGACCCGGCGGCGCGCTTGCGGCAATATCCGCATCAGCTCTCGGGCGGGCAGCGTCAGCGCGTGATGATCGCCATGGCGCTGGCCAACCGCCCCGACGTGCTCATCGCCGACGAGCCGACCACCGCGCTCGATGTGACGGTGCAGGCGCAGATCCTCAACCTGATCAAGGATCTCAAGGACAAATACGGCATGGCGGTGATCCTGATCACCCACGATCTCACCATTGTCCGGCAGTTTTCCGACTATGTGTATGTGATGCAGAACGGACGTGTGCAGGAGCACAATGCGACCGAGGCGCTCTTTGCCAATCCCCAGCATCCCTATACCAGGCATCTTCTGGCCTCCGAGCCGAAGGGCACGGCGCTGCCGCTGGAGGAGGGCGCGCACGACACCGTGCTCGAAGGCAAGAACGTCAAGGTGACCTATACGCTCAAGCGCGGCGGGTTCTTCAAGCCGGACTTTTTCGATCTCAAGGCCGTCGACGATCTCGACATCAAGCTGATGCGCCATGAAACGCTGGGTATTGTCGGAGAAAGCGGCTCGGGCAAGACCACGTTCGGGCAGGCGCTGATCCGGCTGATCGGCAATCAGGGCGGGCAGATTTTCTTCGATGGCGAGCCGATCCACGACAAGGATCGCAAGGGGATGCGACCGCTGCGCTCGAGGATGCAGATCGTCTTCCAGGACCCGTTCGCCAGCCTCAATCCGCGCATGTCCATCGGGCAGATCATCGCCGAGGGGCTGATCGTCAATGGCATCGGCACCAATGGGCGGGAGCGGACCGAGCGCGTGCGGCAGGCGCTGCGCGACGCGGGCATGCCGGACACCATTCTCAACCGCTTTCCGCATGAATTCTCGGGCGGGCAGCGCCAGCGCATCGCCATTGCCCGGGCCATCGCGCTCGAGCCCGAATTCATCCTGCTCGATGAGCCGACTTCGGCGCTCGACCTATCCGTTCAGGCCCAGATCATCGACCTTTTGCGCAAGCTGCAGGATGAGAAGGGCCTCTCCTATCTCTTCATTTCGCACGACCTCAAGGTGGTGCGGGCCCTGTGCCACAGGGTGATGGTCATGCAGCACGGCAAAATCGTGGAGCAGGGGCCGGTCAATGAAGTGCTCATCAACCCCAAATCCGAATATACGGCCCGGCTGGTCCGCGCCGCATTCGACATTGCTGCCTGACGTTTCGGAGCTTTTCTAAATGGCAAATCCCAAAATCACGTTTATCGGTGCGGGCTCGGCGGTGTTCATGAAGAACATTGTCGGCGATATCCTGCAGCGGCCGGCGCTGGCCGGAGCGACGATCCGGCTGATGGATATCAACCCGACCCGGCTCGAGGAAAGCGAGATCATCGCCAAAAAGCTGATCGCCACCCTCGGCGTGCCGGCGAGCGTGGAAACCTATGCCAATCAGCGCCAGGCGCTCGAGGGCACCAATTTCGTCGTCGTCTGCTTCCAGATCGGCGGCTACGAGCCTTCCACCGTCATCGATTTCGACGTGCCCAAGAAATACAATCTGCGCCAGACCATCGCCGACACGCTGGGGGTCGGCGGCATCATGCGTGGCTTACGCACTGTGCCGCATCTGTGGAGCATCTGCGAAGACATGCTCCAGGTCGCCCCCGAGGCGATCATGCTGCAATATGTCAATCCGATGGCGATAAATACCTGGGCTATCTCGGAAAAATATCCGACCATCAAGCAGGTGGGGCTCTGCCACTCGGTGCAGGGCACGGCCATGGAACTGGCACACGACCTCGACATTCCCTACGAGGAAATCCGCTACCGCTCGGCCGGCATCAACCACATGGCCTTCTTCCTCAATTTCGAGCACCGCCAGGCCGATGGCACCTACAAGAACCTCTATCCGGACCTGCACCGGGCCTATCGCGAGGGCCGCGCGCCCAAGCCGGGCTGGAACCCGCGCTGCCCCAACAAGGTGCGCTACGAGATGATGACGCGGCTCGGCTATTTCGTCACCGAAAGCTCGGAGCATTTCGCCGAATACACGCCATGGTTCATCAAGCGCGACCGGCCGGACCTGATTGAGAAGTTCGGCATCCCGCTCGATGAGTATCCCAAGCGCTGCGTTGAGCAGATCGCGCGCTGGAAAACCCAGGCCGAGGAGTACCGTAACGCCGAGACCATCGAGGTGAATTCGAGCCGCGAGTACGCCTCTTCCATCGTCAACGCGATGT
>JAHCJW010000129.1 GCA_026126125.1 Devosia sp. | reverse complement strand
GAGAATGAGCCTGGCCGCCGCTGCGCCGATCGCGGCGGGAAAGCCCAGCACGATGACCGCCCGGACGATCTGACCGAAAGACAGCCCGTCCAGACGGGAGAAGGTCCAAAGAGAATAAAGCGCAATCGCCAAGCCCAGCATATAGCCGACCAGCGTGAAACGCAGCAGCAGGCGCGGCCATGTGGCGCCCGCGGGGATAGCACTGCTGCCCTTGAAATCTGTGGCATAGACGAAGCCATGCATGATCAGGATGGAAACGCCCATCAGCGCCAGACTATGCCAGGCGGTCATGCGGTAGGCGATAACGATCATTTCTTCGGTGGGGGCGATGTTGAGGCTCAGAAAAAGCGCGCCAATCGCCATTACGCCCACCTCGTCACCATAGCTTTCCTGCGGCTCGCGATCGCTGTTGTCCTGCCCGAACTGGCTGCGGGCCAGAAGCGCGCCCAGGGCCGCGGGAATGGTCTGGAGCACCAGATTGCCGATGAGTTCGGACAAAGACATTTTGGGCTCGAGAATGCCGAGCAGCAGCATGATGATGGCGCTGGCCGAGAGCCCGACGCCATAGGAAACCGCGACGTCGCGCAGATCGTCCCGCCATCCCCACGTCCGCTCGAAGCCTGAATAATGCGACAGGAACATGAGCACCGGAACACTAACGAGCAACAAAAGCAAAAGCCGCCAGCGGTTCATGGAGAAGCCCAACTCCCACATCTCCATGGTCATCAGCATGGGAAGCGCGAAAATCAGCGCACCGCCAAAAGCCCGCCCCAGATCGCGCGCCAGCGGCGCCAGGGAAGAAGCTGCGGTGCGTGACATGGCTTCTCGCTCCGGGGCGTGTGGAGCTTTGAGCGTATTGTCGGTTCTCTTCCCCACCACCGGTCATTCCCGCGCATGCGCGAACCTCTGCTGCCAGAGAGAAAGGGAGCCCCCCCCCCCCCCGTGGAAGGTTCCGCACCCGGACGGAACGCATGACCATGGCTTTGGCTCCCTCCGCCTCACGTTGCTGGAGGGGGAGCTTTTCCGGCCGGTCCGACTTCAACCCTGCTTGGGTCGAAAATTGGCCAGAATGGCAGTATTGGTCTCGATGAAGCCGGCCCCAAGCAGATCAAGGCAATAGGGAATTGCCGGAAACACCGCATTGAGGCAGGTGGCGATGGCGGCCGGCTTGCCCGGCAGGTTGACGATGAGCGCGCTGTTGCGGATGCCGGCCGTCTGCCGGGAGAGGATCGCGGTAGGAACATCCCTGAGGCTGGCCTGCCGCATGACTTCACCAAAGCCGGGCATTTCCTTGTCAATCACTGCGCGGGTGGCTTCCACGGTCAGGTCGCGCGACGCCGGGCCGGTGCCACCGGTGGTGAGGACCAGCCCTGCCCCCGAGACGTCGCACGCTTCGATCAGCGCGGCGCTGACCGGCTCGATGCCATCGGGCACGATGATCGTGCTCAGCGTGTAAGGCGAAGTCACCACAGTTTTCAACCAATCGGCGATAGCCGGGCCGCCTCTGTCTTCATAAAGGCCCTGGCTGGCGCGGTCGGAGGTGACGATGATGGCAATATGCATGAATTAACCCCCAAAAGCATGTCTCCCGAAAATGGCCCTGGTTTCGGGAAAAAGACATGCGTAAAAACAAAGAGCTAAAGCGAATGGAGCGAATCTGGAAGATCGCGACGCGCTTTAAGATCGGACATGGCCCGATCTATACCCCGGCTCGCCGGGGCGGATATGACAAAATCGTGCCCCTCCGGCTTGGCCAATCGGCCGAAGCGATCCCCAAGGGGACCGCGTCAGCCATGGCCAGGCCCAGCGGCAGGATGGCCCTCGCTGTCGGAGGCCTGCCGGCGGTCGCAATGCAGATCGCGCAGCAAGCC
Organism: Devosia sp.; assembly: GCA_026126125.1. Taxonomy (GTDB): domain Bacteria; phylum Pseudomonadota; class Alphaproteobacteria; order Rhizobiales; family Devosiaceae; genus Devosia. The sequence goes on along the minus strand of JAHCJW010000129.1, from coordinate 7,906 downwards.
ATCAGCCAGCCCATAAATCCAGCCGTGAACCGCGACGTCATGGCCGCGCGCCCAGGCAGCGCGCAGGATGGGGGTGCGGCAAAGATTATCGACCTGGGCGCGTACGCTGAGTTCGCAGAGGCGGTCGAGCATGTCGGGATCATCGCGCCGCCCCGCCGTGCCGAGGCTGGTTTCGGCCAGATCCCGGATAGGCTGCAACCAGTGATCGACCACGCCATGGCGCTGTTCTTCCATGGCCGCGCGCACCCCGCCACAGCCATAATGGCCACACACGATGATATGGCGCACGCCCAGTGTTTCCACGGCGAATTCGAGCACGGAAAGCAGATTCAGATCGCTGCGATGCACCAGATTGGCAATGTTGCGATGTACAAAGACTTCGCCCGGTTGCAGGCCGGTGATCACATTGGCCGGCACCCGGCTGTCCGAGCAGCCGATCCAGAGATATTCGGGCCGCTGCAAAGTCGCCAGGCGCTCGAAAAAATCAGGATCGCTGGACCGCATGGCAGCGGCCCAGCGAGCATTGTGGTCGAAGAGGTCAGAGAGCATTATTGCACCAAAGGGCCATCGGCGGCGTTGAGGGCAATGCCCGAAATAGCGGCCTGACCGGCGAGGATGCCGATATATTGCGACACGGCGCGGCTCCAGCTGGCCGCCTCCAGCCAGGCGGCGATGCGCTGGGCCACAACCTCGAACGGCAATTGCTCGCCCTCGATCCGCCGCTCCAGCAGGATGAGGTGATAGCCAAAGCGTGTGACGACCGGCTCGGCGCTGAGCTGTCCGGGCTGCAGTTTATGCAAGGCCGCCTCGAATTCAGGCACGGTGGAGCCGCGCCCCAGCTGTCCAAGCGAGCCGCCCTGCCCGGAGGACGGGCAGGCGGAATAACGAACGGCCAATTCGGCAAAGTTTTCGGGGGACTCGCGCAGTTCCACCAGCACGGCCAGTGCTTCATCCTTGGCCAGATCGCGCGCGGCGCGATCCTGTTCGGGCGCGGCCAGCAGGATGTGCCGGGCCTCGAACAGCGTCTCGGAGCGGAATTTCTGCCGGTTCTGCTCATAGTAGCGCCGGCAGGCCGCCTCATCGGCCATCGGGGCATTGACCTCACGCTCCAGCAGCGCGCGCACCAGCGCGTCCTCGTCGGTCTCGCGGCGCCCTTCGCCCAAGGCTTCGGGAGCAGCGGCAAGGCCGAGCCGTACCGCCTCCTGCATCAGCAGTTCGCGCACCACCAGCGCCCGCGCCGCGGCGGCAAAGGCTTCGGCCGGCGCCTCGGCGGGATGGTTCTGCGCCTCGCTGCGCACCATCTCTTCGGTAATGGCCACGCCATTGACGAGAATGTCGGGGCGCGGGCTGGCCTCGGGACGCGGTGGCACCTTGACCTTGCCGGTCGGCAGCACGGTGTTGGTAAAATCGAGCAGCGTGGTCATGGGCCTATTCCCCCGGTTTCCGGACGCGTTTGGTGCGCACGATCTGGTAGCCCGGCCGCCACATATAGCGGACCGGCACGCTGAGCATGTGCACGAGGCGGGTGAAGGGGAAGAGCACGAAAATGGTCAGCCCCAGCGTGATATGCAGTTTGAAGACAAGGTTGGCCTCGGCCACGTAGCTGGCCGCTTCCGGGTTGAAGGTGAAGATGCCCTGCGCCCAGTTCATGAACTGCACCATTTCATGGCCATCGAGGTGCTGCAGGGAGACCCGGATGGTGGCAAGACCGAGAGCCAGCTGCAGCCAAAGGATGACGATGATGAGATTGTCGGCCATGTTCGAGGCGGCGCGGATGCGGGCATCGAAGAAGCGGCGGTGGATCAGCATCGACGCCCCGACAATGCCGGCAATGCCGGCAACCCCGCCCAGTACAATGGCCACCATCTGCTTGGCGCCATGGGACACACCCAGCCATTCCCAGATCCACAGTGGGGTCAGCAACCCCACAAGATGGCCGGCAAAAATGGCCAGCACGCCGAGATGGAACAGCACCGAGCCCCACATCAGCTGCTTGCGGCGCAGCAGCTGGCTGGAGCCGGCTCGCCAGCTATAGGGTTCGCGGTCGTAGCGGATCACGCTGCCCACCGCGAGGGTCGCAAGGGCAATATAGGGATAGATTCCAAACAGGAACCAGTTGAGGAAACCTTCCATTTCACTGCTCCCCCGCTGCCGGCCGGTGGTGGACAGAGCGCTGCTGGGCGCGCAGGGCGGTGCGCAACCGGTCGGGACCGCAGGCCGCGTCGCCGCTATTGCCGAGAAACGTCACTGCCTCGTCCTCCCAGATCTTGTCGAGACTGGCGAGGTCCGTGGGGTCGTCCTCGTCCTGCTCGAGCAGCGGCTGGATGGCGGCACTATTGACCGGATGCTTCATCAGCGCTTCCAAGACCCAGAAGGCATTGGCATAGACGCTGCCGCGCTTGTCGAGCCGCTGGCGCAGCACGGAGAGGATCGGCCCGGTTTGCTCGAGCAGTTCGGCCGCTTCCACCGGATCGCGGGTGGAGAGGAATTCGAGAAACAGCGGCAGATAATCGGGCAGCTCGCGCGCCGCGATATTGAACCCGGCCTCCTCGTAATGCGCCGCCAGATCGACCATGGCCTGGCCGCGATCGCGGCTTTCGCCATGCACATGCTCAAACAAGTGCAGCGACAGCGACCGCGTCCGATCAAACAGCAGCACGTAGCGCTCCTGCGCGTCATAGAGGTCGGTATCGGAAATGGCCGCGATCAGGGGCGCAATGCGTTTCTTGTCGATGGCTCTCGTCAGGGCGTCACCGGCCAGCGCCGTTTCGACCTCCGCCCGCGCCGCCTGCAAGTCGGCGCTGGGATAGGACAGCAGCAGCGACAGGATGCGATAGATATTGGCCATGATGCTAACCCCTGATGAAAGCGGTTGGTGTCTGCACGGTCTGCGTTTTCTTGGTGCTGAACAGATCGACCTTGGAATTGCCGTCCGAGCAGCCATTGCCGAAGGTAAAGCCGCAGGAACCGCGCAGGTCATAGGCGTCTTCGCCGATCTCGCGATGGCTGGAGGGAATGACGAAACGATCCTCATAATTGGCGATGGCCATGTAGCGATACATGTCCTCGATCATGGCGCCCGAGAGGCCCACGCGCTCGGCAACGCCCTCGTTGATCACCCCCTCGATGGTCTTGGAGCGCATATAGGAGCGCATGGCGAGCATGCGTTCGAGGGCGTTCACCACCGGCGGCTCGTTGCCGGCGGTCAGCAGGTTCGCCAGATACCGCACGGGAATGCGCATCGAGCGCACATCGGGCAGATCTCCGTCCCAGCCGATCTTGCCGGCCTCTGCCGCCGATTGCAGCGGCGACAGCGGCGGCACATACCAGACCATGGGCAGGGTGCGGTATTCGGGATGAAGCGGGAAGGCGACCTTCCATTCCATCGCCATCTTGTAGACCGGCGAGCGCTTGGCCGCGTCCAGCCAGGCATCAGGCACGCCCTGCTCGCGGGCCTCGCGGATCACCTCGGGATCGTTGGGGTCGAGAAAGACCGAAAGCTGGGCCTCGTAAAGATCCTTTTCGTCCGGCGTGGCGGCGGCGGCTTCGATGCGGTCGGCGTCGTAGAGCAGAACACCGAGATAGCGGATGCGGCCCACGCAGGTTTCCGAGCAGACCGTCGGCAATCCGGCTTCCACGCGCGGATAGCAGAAAGTGCACTTCTCCGACTTCCCCGACGACCAGTTGTAATAGATCTTCTTATAGGGGCAGCCGGAGACGCACATGCGCCAGCCGCGGCACTTCTCCTGGTCGATGAGGACGATGCCGTCATCCTCGCGCTTGTAGATGGCCCCCGACGGGCAGGCGGCAACGCAGGTGGGGTTGAGGCAGTGCTCGCAGAGACGCGGCAGATACATCATGAAGGTGTTTTCGAACTGGCCGTAAATCTCCTTCTCGACCCCTTCGAAATTGATGTCGGCCGAACGCTTGGAGAATTCTCCGCCCAGGATTTCCTCCCAGTTGGGGCCCCACTCGATCTTTTCCATCCGCTCGCCGGAAATGCGCGAGCGCGGCCGGGCCGTCGGGAAGGCCTGCACCTCGCCGGCGGTCTGGAGATGGGCATAGTCGAAATCGAACGGCTCGTAATAGTCATCGATTTCGGGCAGGTCGGGATTGGCGAAAATCTTGGCGAGGATCCGCCATTTGGCGCCCATGCGCGGCTCGATCTTGCCATTGGCCTTGCGGACCCAGCCGCCGTTCCATTTCTTCTGGTTTTCCCAATCGCGCGGGAAACCGACGCCGGGCTTGGTCTCCACATTGTTGAACCAGGCATATTCAACGCCTTCGCGATTGGTCCAGACATTCTTGCAGGTCACCGAGCAGGTGTGGCAGCCGATGCATTTGTCCAGGTTCAGCACCATGCCGATCTGTGCGCGAATTCTCATTTGGCCATCTCCTTGCCGGCGTCGAGCGGGCCTTCGAGCCAGTCCACCTTGTCCATCTTGCGCACGATGACGAATTCGTCGCGGTTGGAACCGACCGTGCCGTAATAGTTGAAACCATAGGCCAGCTGGGCGTAGCCGCCGATCATGTGGGTCGGCTTGACCGTGACGCGGGTCACCGAATTGTGGATGCCGCCGCGCTGCCCGGTGATCTGGCTGCCGGGCGTATTCACGATCTTTTCCTGGGCGTGATACATGTAGAGCGTGCCCGGCTTCATGCGCTGGGACACCACCGCCCGGGCCACCAGCGCCCCATTGGCGTTGTAGACTTCCACCCAGTCATTATCGACGATGCCGGCCGCGCCCGCGTCGGTTTCGGATAGCCAGACCACCGGCCCACCGCGATTGAGCGTGAGCATCAGGAGGTTGTCTGAATAGGTCGAGTGGATGCCCCATTTCTGGTGCGGGGTGATGAAGTTCAGCACCACCTGCTTGTTGCCATTGGGCTTTGTATCGATCACCGGCTTGACCGCCTTGGTGTCGATCGGTGGGCGATAGACGGCGAAACCCTCGCCAAAGGCCCGCATCCACAAATGGTCCTGATAGAGCTGCTGGCGTCCCGACAGGGTGCGCCAGGGGATCAGCTCGTGCACATTGGTGTAGCAGGCATTGTAGCACACCTTCTCGCTTTCCAGCCCCGACCAGGTCGGCGAGGAAATGATCTTGCGCGGCTGGGCCACGATGTCGCGGAAGCGGATCTTCTCGTCTTCCTTGGGAATGGCGAGATGGGTGTGGTCGCGACCGGTGGCCTTGCCCAACTGGTCCCAGGCCTTGACCGCCACTTCGCCATTGGTTTCCGGTGCCAGCATCAGCACCACTTCGGTGGCGTCGATATCGGTGTCGATGCGCGGCAATCCCTTGGTCGGCCCCTCCTCCGTGACGATGCCATTGAGCTTGCCCAGGGCATCGAGCTCATGCTCGGTGTTCCAGGTGATGCCCTTGCCGCCATTACCGAGGGTCTTGAGCAAAGGCCCTACGGCGGTGAAGCGCTTGTAGAGATTGGGATAGTCGCGCTCGACCACCGCCACGCTGGGCATGGTCTTGCCGGGAATGGGTTCGACCTTGCCGGTCTTCCAGTCCTCGACATCGAAAGGCTGGGCCATTTCGCCGGCCTCATCATGCTGGATGGGGCGCAGCACCACGTCCTGCTCGACGCCCAGCACTTCGGGCGACACGTCCGAAAAGCTCTTGGCCAAGCCCTTGAAAATGTCCCAGTCGGTCCGCGCTTCCCAGGCCGGATCGGCGGCGCTGGACAGCGGATGGATGAAGGGATGCATGTCGGAGGTATTGAGGTCGTTCTTCTCGTACCAGGTGGCAGTCGGCAGCACGATGTCGGAATAAACGCAGGTGGTGGACATGCGGAAGTCGAGCGTGACCAGGAGGTCGAGCTTGCCTTCGGGCGCCTCGTCATGCCAGGCAGCTTCCCTGGCCTTTTTCCGCCCTGTCTCCCCCAGATCCTTGCCCAGCAGGCCATGGGTGGTGCCCAGGAGATGCTTGAGGAAATATTCGTGCCCCTTGCCAGATGAGCCGAGCAGGTTGGAGCGCCAGACGAAGAGATTGCGGGGCCAGTTGGCCGAATTGTCCGGGTCTTCGCAGCTCATCTTGAGCTTGCCCGATTTGAGCGCGGCCGCCACGTAATCCTTGGGCTCCTGTTTCGCCTTCTTGGCCAAGGCGGCGATGTCGAGCGGATTGGTTTGCAGCTGCGGCGCCGAGGGCAGCCAGCCCATGCGTTCGGCCCGGATATTGTAGTCGATCAGCGACGCGTCCCAATCGCCCTTAGGCGCGGTGGGCGAAAGAATTTCGCCGACATCGAGCGTTTCGTAGCGCCACTGGTCGGTATGGGCATAAAAGAACGAGGTCGAGTTCATGTGGCGCGGCGGCCGGTTCCAGTCGAGGCCGAAGGCCAGTGGCGTCCAGCCGGTCTGCGGCCGGAGCTTTTCCTGGCCCACATAGTGGCTCCAGCCTCCGCCCGACTGCCCCACGCAACCGCACATGACCAGGAGATTGATGATCCCCCGATAGGTCATGTCCATGTGATACCAGTGGTTGATGCCGGCTCCGACGATGACCATCGAGCGACCATTGGTCTTTTCGGCATTGGCGGCGAATTCGCGCGCCACCGTCACGATGGTCTGGGCCGGCACCCCGGTGATCTTTTCGGCCCAGGCAGGCGTATAGGGCACGTTCTCGTCATAGCTCATGGCGACATTGCCGCCCCCCAGGCCCCGATCGAGCCCGTAATTGGCGACGAACAGGTCGAACACGGTCGCGACCAGCGCCTCGCCGTCCTTGAGCTGAACCCGCCGCGCCGGCACCATACGCCCGAGCACGCTAGCATGGTCGGTGCCCTTGAAATGGTCGTGCTCGCGATTGCCGAAATAGGGAAAGCCAACTTCGACTACCGCGTCGTGGTCCTCTTCGAGCACGAGGCTCATCTTGAGATTGACGTTGCGGCCCTGCCCGTCCTTGGGCTCGAGGTTCCACTTGCCCTTTTCGCCCCAGCGGAAGCCCACCGAGCCCTGCGGCACAACGATCTTGCCGCTGGTTTGATCGATGGCGACGGTTTTCCAGTCGGCATTGTTGGTCTCGCCCAAGCCATCGGCAAATTCGGAGGCGCGCAGTTGGCGGCCCGGAACCAGCCGTCCATCCTGCTCCACCAGTTGCACCAGCATGGGCATGTCGGTGTAGCGGCGGCAGTAATCCTCGAAATAGTCGGCCTGCCGGTCGAGATGGAATTCGCGCAGGATGACGTGGCCCATGGCCATGGCGAGGGCGGAGTCGGTGCCCTGCTTGGGATTGACCCAGAGGTCGGAGAATTTGGCCGCTTCCGAATAGTCCGGCGACACCACCACCGATTTGGCGCCTTTGTAGCGCACCTCGGCATAGAAATGAGCGTCCGGCGTGCGGGTCTGGGGGACGTTGGAACCCCACAGGATCAGGAAGCCCGAATTGTACCAGTCGGCGCTTTCAGGCACGTCGGTCTGTTCGCCCCAGGTCATGGGCGAAGCCGGCGGCAGGTCGCAATACCAGTCGTAGAACGACATGCAGACCCCGCCCATCAGCGAGAGATAGCGCGCGCCGGCGGCGTAGGAGATCATCGACATGGCCGGAATGGGCGAGAAGCCGATCACCCGGTCGGGGCCATATTTGCGCACCGTATAGGCATTGGCGGCGGCGATCATTTCGTTGACCACCTCCCAGTCGGCGCGCACGAAACCGCCATGGCCGCGCACCTTGGTATAGGAGGCGCGCTTTTGCGGATCTTCGACGATCGAGGCCCAGGCCGCCACCGGGCTCATGCTGGCCCGCGCCTCGCGCCAGAGCTTGATGAGGCGCGAGCGCACCAGCGGATATTTCACCCGATTGGCCGAATAGATGTACCAGGAATAACTGGCGCCGCGAGCACAGCCGCGCGGTTCGTGATTGGGCAGGTCCGGCCGCGTGCGCGGATAGTCGGTCTGCTG